>JALOBD010000131.1 GCA_023228445.1 Sphaerochaeta sp.
CGTCTTTGATCTTGTTGATCGTGGCCATCTGATCCTCCTCGTTCTTGCCATACAGTACGGAGAGGATCGCCCTTTGTCAACGAAGGGGACGGTAGAGCCGTCCGCTTCGCTTGAGGCGTCGTATCTTTCCCTCGGTTATCAAGAGCTCGATTGCCTCAATGATCTCGCTCCTCTGCCAGGAGGCGAGGTGGCCAGCATGGCGATGGCGCACCGTATCATCGGTGAGCAGGTTCATCAGCGTTACAGTGGTGTAGGAGAGGGGTTTGTACTTCAGTGTTGCAAGGATTGCCTCCTCCCCCTCTCGTTTGGTGAAGGTTGTGTGGTCACAGACATCGCAGCCTGCGCAGTGATCGATCTCTTCATTGAGGGCGTTGAGCAAGAGAGATCTAAAGCAGGTATTCGTTTGGTCAAAGATCCTGGTGATGGGGGAAGGGCGGAGTGGGTTCTCCTGCAGGAGCACCAGCGAGTGGCAATGCTTTCCGTCTCGACCCCCCCGCCCGCTCTCCTGGAGGAAGGAGAGTACTTCAGAAGGGAGGTCGGTGTGGATGACGGTACGGATATCGCTCTTGTCGACACCCATGCCAAAGGCGTTGGTGGCAAAGAGAACCGCCTCGCCGTTTTCGATGAACCATCGCTCGCGCTGTGTGCGCTCCTCTTTGGAGAGCCCAGCGTGGTAGAAGGTGGTCGGGATTGCTGGGTTGGCCTCTTTGTAGTGTTCGCTCATCGCCTCACACATTCGTCGGGTAGGGCAGAAGACGAGGGCAGGGCGGCTTTGATGGGCGGAGAGGAAGGTGTTGACCGCCCGCCGCTTGGAGAGGACGCGGGCGGTGTGGTAGCTGATGTTGATTCGATCGCTGGAGGCCTTGATGAGGTGGGCACTTCGGTTGAAGAGGATGAGGCGGTTGAGCTCTGCCAGGATGCGCTCATCGGCGGTGGCGGTGAAGAGGAGGAGCTCTCGGATGGGCAGGTGGCGGATGATCGGGCCGAGTTCGGCGAGAGTGGGGCGAAAGCCGGTGCCCCAGCTGACGATGGTGTGCGCCTCATCGAGGACCAGCACGCTGATGGTATGGCGACAGAGAGCGGCGATGACGGGCGCTTGGCTGAGCGTCTCGGCGTTGGTGATGACCACCTTCGCCCCCCGTTCGATCTTGGCAATGCACGACCTGCGTCGTTTGGGGCTCTGGCCGCCCTGCAGTTGGGTGCAGGCGATGCCGGCACGCTCGAAGCGACGTCGCTGGTCGTTCATCAAGGAGAGGAGCGGGTAGACGATGACGATGAGTCCCTCGACGATGAGGGCGGGGAGCATATAGCAGAGGCTCTTGCCGCTGCCGGTGGGGAGGATCACCACCGTGGGACGGTGGTGGCTCGAGGGACGGTCATCCTCGATGATGCGCTTGATGACAAGCTCCTGAAAAGGCCTGAGGTAGGGAATGTTGAAGTGCTCTTGGGCGAGGGCATGGATGTCCATGCCCGATAAGGGTGATCGACAAGCGCTTTGCTTCAGCTACTCTTGCTCAGTGCGGTCATGAAATGGAGCCGGGGGCAAGCTGATGGCGTCGAGGTGTTTGAGCATCTCTGCGGTAAGGGGGTACTCCAAGGCAGCGAGGGAGGGGGCCAATTGCTCTGTGTTGGCAGCCCCGAGGATCGGGGCGGTGACCGCATCGTTTGCGAGGACCCAGCTGACTGCCAGGGTGGCGGGATGGATGGCAAGCTCGTTGGCAAAGCCCAGAAACTGAGCTGCGACCTGTTCATACCCACGACCACGATAGCGGGCTTTGTAGCGTGGGTTCTCTACCAATCGTACCGAAGGTTCTCTGTCGCCGGTGTATCGGCCGGTGAGCAAGCCGCCGCCGAGAGGACTGTAGGTGATGACCCCGATCCCTTGCGAGCGGGCCATCGGCAGGATCTCGATCTCGGCGGTGCGCTTGGCGAGGTTGTACATCGGCTGGATGCACTGAAGAAGCGGAAGATTGGCGGAGCGTGCCTTGGTAATCAGGCGCTGGGTCTGCCAGGCGCTGTAGTTTGAGACACCGAAGGAGAGGATCTTGCCTTGGAGCACGAACTTCTGCATCGTGGCCAGGACCTCCTCATCCTCGGTGGCCTCATCGTAGCCGTGGAGGAAGAAGAGGTCGACGTAGTCGCTTCCCAGCCGTTTGAGGCTTTGGTGAAGCGATTGGGTCAGATTCTTTGCCGAACACCCCCGGTCGTTGGGATCGTCGCTCATCGGGCTATGGGCCTTGGTCGTGATGATCACGTGCTCACGTTCCCCCTTGACCAGCGCGCCGAGGGTTCGCTCGGCCTCACCACGCCCGTAGACGTTGGCACAATCGAAGAGGTTGATGCCTCGCTCCCGGGCAATGCGGTAGAGGCGCTCGCTCTCTGCTCTGTCAGCGCGCCCTCCAAACGTCATCGTGCCCAGAGCGAGTCTGCTCACCTGCATCCCGCTGCTTCCAAGGCTCGTGTACTGCATCCTCTCCTCCTACGTAGCCAGATCCCTGGCAATCCTCTCTGCAAGGTTCTCCATCTTGATGGTCTCCCGTCGAAAGAGCGTCTCACTCTTGATCATCGCCTCCAGTGTCGGTGAGGGGTAGATCTCTGCGCTGAAGCGCTCCGGTGGTGCTTGCCC
Organism: Sphaerochaeta sp.; assembly: GCA_023228445.1. Lineage (GTDB taxonomy): Bacteria > Spirochaetota > Spirochaetia > Sphaerochaetales > Sphaerochaetaceae > Sphaerochaeta. Next base: position 2,627 of record JALOBD010000131.1, read on the forward strand.
ATCGACCAATGATTTGAGGCTACTGTAGATGGCACCGCTGAGGCGGCTGTTGCCCCCTCGTCGTGCGATGGACTCAAGCCCCGCTTCATAGGGAAGGCCACTGAGAAGGGTGTGGAAGACCGTGGTGATGGTCGTTATGATCTGGTAGCTCTCCTTGGTCGAACCTTCGGCCAAGGGCTTTTGGTTGACTGCTGTACGCAGGGCGACAGAGAGTCTCTCATTCCACCCTCTCTTGCTGACCTCTTTGATCAAGAGGGCAGCCAGCTGGTGAGCCTCGTCCGCCTCTTCATGCATCAGGAGGACGAAGGCGCGGCTGACCAGCAGGAGTGCCTCGATGGCCAGACTTGAGGAGTGGGTGATCTGTGTCTCACTGCGTGCGATCGCCTCCCACTTGGTGTAGGGATATCGTTCATCGAGCAGGGCCATGATCGGGGCACGGGTGAGAGAGAGGGCGTTATCACCCTTCTGGGGAAAGGAGAAGGCGCCGCTCTCCTTCTCGTAGGTGCGGTATTTGCTGCGCACATGGTCGAGGTCGATCTGGCCGAGGGCGATGAGTGAGAGGCCTGCCAAGATCGAAAGGTCGCTTGGAGGCCCGCTTTGGCCACAGAGCGGCTGGATCTCTTCGAGGGTGTACACCTCATCGATCGAGTCGATGGCGAGGGTTTCAATCTCGCTCTCATCCATCCCGTCGGTCTGGCTGCCAAAGCCATCGCCAACGAACCAGCTGAGGAGCAACAGCTCTCTGGTATCCATCCGCTACCCCTTGAGAGCAGTCAGCTCTTGTTGGACGATCTTCAAATCGGCCGGGATGTCGATCATCTGGGGGCAGAGGGGGATGCAGACACCGCACTCGGTACATGAGGGCGGTCGCTTCTCCGCGTGGCGCTCGTCCTCCCACGCCCTCTCGATCATCTGGTAGCTCTGGAACATCCGAGCCTTGTTCCACAGTGCGAAGTTGCCCGGGATGTCCACGCCGAAGGGGCAGGGCATGCAGTAGGTGCACCCGGTGCAACTGTTGCCGAGGCGCCCTCGCATCGCCTCTCCGATCTCTTCGATGGTATCGCGCTCCTTTTCTGAGAGTGGTTTGGGCTTCTTGAGGGTCGCGATATTCTCACGAACATGGTCGACAGTCGACATGCCTGAGAGGATTACCTTGACATTGGGGTGGTCGGCGACCCACCGCAGTGCATAGGAGGCTGCGGTGGCCGACGGGTCGAGGTCTGCCATCGTCTGTTTCATCTTCTCATCGAGGTTCATCAGCGACCCACCCTTGATAGGCTCCATGGCGATCACCGGGATGCCCAAGGCCGTGGCAAGCTCGTATCCTGCCCGTCCGGCCTGCTCTTCGGTGTCGAGGAAGTTGTATTGGATCTGGCAGAAGTCCCAATCCCGATAGCGCAGGATGTACTCGAACTCCTCGTAGATCTGGTGGAAGGAGAAGCCGAGGTGGGTGATCCTACCCTGCTGTTGTTCCTCTATGAGGTAGTCGAGCACGCCAAGGTCCACCATCTTGAGGAAGGCGGTCTTGCCGATGGAGTGGATCAGGTAGAAGTCGAAGTACTCTACACCGATGCGCGCCAGCTGGTCGGCAAAGAGTCGCTTGGCGTCATCGAGGCTCTCGACCTGCCACTGGGGGAGTTTGGTGGCGACCTGGAAGGACGACCGATCCAAGTCCTTGAGAAAAGAGCCCAGGTATGGCTCACTCTCTCCATGGTGGTAGGTGTAGGCGGTGTCGTAGTAGGTGACTCCGTTCTGGTAGGCGAGGCGAAGCATCGCATCGCCCTCCGTTCTGTCGATTGTCCCATCTTCGTTGAGGGGCATCCGCATCACCCCGAAACCGAGCAGGGAGGGGGCCACGTTCCAGCGTGCTGTCTTTCGTTGTTCCATCATGGGGAATTTGTACCACATTGGGGCACGTGGTGAAAGGGGGGGCAATGGCTAGAAGGAGCGGGTCCACTCCTCTTCCAGGTGCTCGCTTGCCTCGTTGAGGGCCTCGGCGGTGGCCTCTTGGAGTATGGCGATGCGCTCCTTGCGTCCCTTGACCTCACCGATGGTGCTCTTCACGCGGATGGGCTCTCCAAAGTAGAGGCCGCCCACCTTCCCTTTGGGGGAGTAGCGGCTGTCGATCGTCCCCCCCTTGAGGCGGTTGATGATGTCCAGCAGCGTGAGGGCCATCTCTGCCATCCTCGAGGGGGTAGGGTTCTCACCAACGTATGCACTGTCCAGGTACTCCAACACATCGACGGTCTGGTTGATGCGCAGATAGAGGTGGGCTCGCGCACGCAGCACCGATTGCTTCTCCTCTTGGAGTGTGGTGTGCTCTCCCTCTCCCTGGCCGAAGAGCGTATCCTCTCCTTTGAAGCGAAGGCGAAAGAGGCGGTCGAGGATTGTTCCCTCACCACGGGTGAGGAGCGCCAAATCCTCTCCCATGTCCAAGAGACTCCTGCACAAACCATCACGTCGCTGGATGAAGGTACCGTCGCTGGGCAGCGGAAGGTCCCACCACGAGGCGACCAAGGCGAGGGAGTGTTCACACGCCGCCAACAGACGCACTGCGGGGGTGTCGCCCTCCAGCGGTACCGCGGTCTCAGCTGTCCATCGGGCGAGCATGGCATCGACGAAGGCGAGGGTATCATCTGCGTAGCGATAGGCGATGGCCACCGGGAGGATGGTGACATCAGCTGCCCCCTCTCCGGCCCAGAGTGCGAGATTTGCCACTCCGGCCTCGATGGGGGCCGTCCTATGGGCGTGGTAGGTCACCTGCCCTTCGGGGGCGAGGGCGAGGGGGAAGCGTCCGTTCTTTGCCTCGGCTCGCAGGTGCTGGATTCCTTCGCGGCCGCTGGCTCGGTTCTGCACGGCGATGAAGCCGAGGCGGGGGAAGATGAACTTGGTGATCGAGCCGGCCCAGTTGAGGACATCGCGCCCATAGAGGAAGGCGAGGTGGCTCTCCTTGATGCCCATCAAGACAAGCGGGGCGTCCTCCACTGCTGTGTGGCGGAATGCGATGATCAGGCGCTGTTTGCCGTCCTTGAAGGCGGCCAGTTCAGCCTGGAGTGTGGACCGGCCGAAGAGCTTCACCCTCTTGACACCCAGGGCAACGCGCATGTAGAGCGGGCCGGCGAGGCGGACGAAGCGGTGGACCGAGGCGTTGTAGCGGGGGGTGGGGAAGGCGCTGCTCTTCATCCTATGCCTCGTCGATCATCGCCTCGTAGAAGGCGCGGTCGATG
>JALOBD010000004.1 GCA_023228445.1 Sphaerochaeta sp.
ATCGACACCGGCATCGTCGAACCGGTGGAGGCGGCCTCCATCATCAGCGCCGCGTACGTCCACCTGATGAAACACCCCAGGATCGATGCCACGCACACCCGTGCCGACTTGGAGGTCGATGAGATACTGCTCAAGCTGGTGAGCGGCCATGTGGCCAAGAAACGACAGTGATGGGAAATACCACTGGTCCCATCGAACGGTTTGCAACTGAATAGTCGCTGAGAGAGTCCCCAATATACAGAAATTATGAAATTATATGCATAGATACTAGGCAAAGATAGAAATCTCTGTATAATTATACCAATCTTATCCAATTGGAGGATAGTATGATTACAGCAGGGGTCATCGGGGCAACCGGCTATGCCGGCTCCCAGCTCGTCGCCCTTCTCAGCGCCCACCGACACGTCACCATCGGGTACCTGGCCTCCCACTCCCATGTGGGAAAACACTTTGGGGAGGTCTATCCCTCCCTCGCCCTTCTGTGCAACCTGCCGTTGCAGGAGGAGGACATCGAAGCGGCATCCCAGATTTGTGACGTCCTCTTTCTCGCCCTTCCCCATGGGATGGCGAGCCATAAGGTCACCGAGGAGATCCTCGCCCGCTGTGTGGTCATCGACCTGGGTGCGGACTTCCGCCTCAGCGATTATCGTGTCTACCAGTCGTGGTACCAGAGCGACCACCCCAGCAGCCATTTGCTTGCCCAGAGCGTCTACGGGCTGTGTGAACTCCACCGGCGCGCCATCAGGGCAGCGCAGCTCATCGCAAACCCCGGGTGTTACACCACCTCTTCGATCCTCACCCTCGCCCCACTCTTGGGCAAGGCGTTGGTCGATCCTGCTTCCCTGATCATCGACAGCGCCAGTGGGACCAGCGGTGCGGGGCGCAGCGAGAAGGTCGATTCACTCTTCTGTGAGGTCAACGAAAACTACAAGGCGTACGGGGTCGCTACCCACCGCCACACCCCCGAGATCGAGCAGGAGCTCTCCCGCGAGCACGGCGCAGCGTTGGTGGTCCAGTTCACCCCCCACCTGGTACCGATGAACCGCGGCATCCTCTCCACCTGCTATGCGAACCTGAAGCCGGGAGTGGGGAGCGATGAGATTGAAAGCGCCTATGATGAGTACTACCACGGTGAGCCGTTCATCCGCCTGATGGGCTCCTCCCTGCCCGAGACGCGCTTTGTACGCAACACCAACGTCTGCGCCATCGGCTGGAGGGTCGACGAGCGGACGCGACGGGTCATCGCGCTCGGGGCGATCGACAACCTGATCAAGGGAGCTGCCGGACAGGCGGTTCAGAACATGAACATCCGATTTGGACTTGATGAGACCGCGGGCTTGGCGGTGGCAGTGGCCAGCCCGCTCTAGGAGGAGCAGCAGTATGAAGATCATCGATGGCGGAGTCACCGCCCCAAAAGGTTTTTCGGCCTCAGGGGTCTACTGCGGTATCAAGAAGCGCAAGAAGGACCTTGCGATCATCGCCAGCGACCGACCGTGCACCGTCGCCGGTTCCTTCACCACCAACGTGGTCAAGGCCGCTCCGGTGGTGTGGGACCAGCATATCGTGGCAAACGAAGCGACGGTACGCGCCCTGGTCGTCAACAGTGGCAACGCCAATGCTTGCACCGCTGCCCAAGGTGATGCAGATTGCCAAGCGATGGCCACCCTCACCGCCGATGCACTTGCACTCTCTGCCAATGAGGTGCTGGTCTGCTCCACCGGCGTCATCGGGGTCCCGCTTCCCATGATTCCCATCGCCGAGGGCATCGAGGCTGCCGCAAAGGTCCTCGATGCATCACGCCAGGCGTCTCTTGATGCAGCCACCGCAATTCTTACCACCGATACCTTCACCAAGGAGGTGGCCGTCTGTGTTGAGATCGAAGGCACGCAAGTCCACATCGCCGGGATGGCCAAGGGCAGCGGGATGATCCACCCCAACATGGCCACGATGCTCAGCTTCATCACCACCGACGCAACCATTGAAAAGCCGGTGTTGCAGGCACTCTTGGGCACCTCGATCATCGACTCATACCATATGATCAGCGTCGACGGCGACACCTCGACCAACGATACCGTCCTGGTGCTGGCCAATGGGGCCAGCGGTTCTGCTTCACTCTCTCCCGCGCACCCCCAGTGGGAGGTCTTCAAGAATGCCTTCGACTATGTGCACACCGCGCTGGCCAAGCTCATCGTTCGCGACGGGGAGGGGGCAGGCAAGTTCCTGGAGGTGACGGTACAAGGGGCCAAGGACAAGCAGGCGGCCCGCACCCTGGCACGCTCCATCATCTCCAGCAGTCTGGTGAAGACCGCCTTCTTCGGAAGCGACGCCAACTGGGGGCGCATCCTCTGTGCGATGGGCTACAGCGGCGCCTCGTTCAACCCCCGTTCGGTGGACCTCTACTTCATGAGTGAGAAGGGGCGTGTGCAGGTGGTGGAGGCGGGTGTGCCACTCGCCTTCGACGAGCGCCTCGCCCGAGCCATCCTCTCCGAGCGTGAGATCGTGACCCTCGCCGTCCTCAAGGAGGGGGAGGGGCAGGCAACCGCCTGGGGGTGCGACCTCTCCTATGAGTACGTACGGATCAATGGGGAGTACAGAAGCTGATGAAACACACCATGCATGAAGAGATAGTGAAGGCCCAGGTCCTCATCGAGGCAATCCCCTACATCCGCCGCTTTGCCGGCAGTACGGTGGTCGTCAAGTACGGGGGATCTGCGATGGTCGATGAGAACCTGAAGCGGTCGGTCATCCAGGACATCGCGATGCTCAAGTACATCGGCCTCAAGCCGGTGGTCGTCCACGGCGGGGGCAAGGAGATCTCCCGACTCCTCGACCGGTTGGGCAAGGAGAGTGTCTTCGTCGATGGGCTGCGCGTCACCGATGCCGAGACCGCCCACGTGGCTGAGATGGTCCTCTCCGGCTCGATCGCCAAGGCGTTGGTCGACTCGTTGGAGGGGGTTGGTATCAAGGCGGTGGGGATCAGCGGTAAGGATGGGCGTACGCTGACCTGTTCCAAGAAACTCGATGGATCGGGTCGGGACCTCGGCTATGTGGGCAGCATCGATGAGGTGGACACCACCCTCATCGAGACGTTGCTGGCCAACAACTTCGTGCCGGTGGTCAGCCCGGTGGGGGTCGACACCCTGGGCAACACCTACAACATCAACGCCGACTATGCAGCAAGCGCCATCGCCGGGGCCCTTGCAGCCCAGAAGTTGATCTTCCTCACCGATGTCGAGGGCATCCTCAAGGACAAGGACGACCCCTCGACGATCCTGCGCAGTCTCAGCCGGAGGGAAGCACTCGCCTATATCGCTGACGGAACGATCAAGGGGGGGATGATCCCCAAGGTGGAGTGCTGTCTCGATGGCCTTGAGAAGGGGGTGGAGAGCGTCCACGTCCTCGACGGGCGCCTTCCCCACGCCATCCTGTTGGAGATCTTCACCACCGAGGGAATCGGGACCATGGTCACCGAGAAAGAAGGAGAGCCATCATGAGCATTGAAGAGGGAAAACACTACCTCTTGGACACCTACGCCCAAGTACCGGTCGTCTTCTGTGGCGGTGAGGGCATGTACCTCACCAGCGAGGATGGGAAACGCTATCTGGACTTTGTCGGCGGCATCGCCGTCAACGCGCTCGGGTACAAGGATCCCGGCCTCACCGCAGCCATTGAACAGGTCTTGGAGCAGGGGCTGTTGCACTGCTCCAACCTCTACTACAACAGCCAGGCCATCGCGGCTGCAAAGGGAGTGACCGCGCTGGCGCAGATGGATCGGGTCTTCTTCTGCAATAGTGGCGCCGAGGCCAATGAGGCGGCCCTCAAGCTTGCCCGCAAGTTCGGCAACCTGCACACCCCCAAGAAGAACCAGATCATCTCGATGGTCGACTCCTTCCATGGACGCACCTACGGCGCCATTACGGCAACCGGGCAAGCCAAGTACCATGCACACTTCGATCCGCTGCCCCAGGGCTTCTCCTATGCACTCTTCAATGACCTACAGTCCGTCAAGGCGCTGGTGAGCGAAGTGACCTGTGCCATCATCGTCGAGCCGATCCAAGGGGAGGGGGGCATTGTCCCGGCAACGGCAGAGTTCCTCCAAGGCCTGCGGGACCTCTGTGACGAGCACGACATGCTGCTCATCTATGACGAAGTGCAGACGGGCATGGGGCGCAGTGGAAAGCCCTTCGCCCACCAGGTCTACCAGGTGAGGCCCGATGTGTTGACCACCGCCAAGGCGCTGGCCGGAGGGATTCCCGCCGGGGCGATGATGACACGCGGCAAGGCCAATGCAATCTTCAAGCCGGGAGACCACGCCTCGACCTTCGGTGGCAATGTCCTGGCTGCAGCAGGCATCAACGAGATGGTGCGGCGGCTGAGTGATGAATCCTTTACCGACCACGTCCAGCAGATGGGATCATATCTTCATGGGAAGCTGGAGCAGCTGGTTGCCCAATTCCCCTCCCTCTGTACGGCAGTGCGCGGTATGGGCCTGATCCAGGGCGTGGTCCTCTCCATCCCCCCGCGCACGGTCGTCGAAGCGTGTTTTGCCAAGGGCCTGCTGGTCCTCAGTGCAGGATCTGATGTCTTGCGCTTCGTGCCACCCCTGGTGGTGGAAACAGTGGAGATCGATACAGCGGTGGCCACGGTACGTGAGGTGTTGGAGACGCTTCAGGCAGAGTAGTAGAAACGAGAGGCCTCTTTGCCCCATCGACGATCGAAGCACATCGCACAGATAATCTGCGATGTGCTTCTTCTGGTGTGACAGGCCCTGCTCTTGCCGCTCCTACACGACCTGGTTGCCTAGCCTTCCCAACCCCTCGATGACGATTTCCACCGTGTTCCCCCGCTCCATCGCTCCGATACCTCCCGGCGTTCCGGTGAGGATGATGTCGCCGGGCAGGAGGGTCATCACCGCCGAGAGGTAGCTGACCAGGTGGGGGACAGGGAAGATGAGGTGGCGGGTGTTGGAGGATTGTCTGAGTTCTCCATTGACCCGGCTCTCGATGGCAAGGTTCGACGGATCGACCTCATCACTGATGAACGGCCCGTAGGGGCAGAAGGTATCAAAGCCCTTGGCAACCGTCCACTGCCCCGTCTTGGGCTGTAGGTCGCGCGCCGTCACATCGTTGGCACAGCTGTAGCCGAGGATGTACGAATGCGCCTCCTCGATGGGGACAAAGCGCGCCTGCTTCTTGATGACCACTGCCAGCTCAGCCTCGTAGTCGAGTCGGGTGCACATCTGCGGTTTGACGATGTCCTCCCCTGGCCCAAGGATTGAGGTGGAGGGCTTGAGAAAGACCACCGGATCCTCGGGTATGGGGAGGTCCAGCTCCTCGGCGTGGTCACGGTAGTTCAGCCCGATGCAGATTGCCTTGGAGAAGGGGGTGGGAGCCAGCAGGCGCGCTTTCTCGAGGGGAATCGTTTCGTCGGTGATCTGGAACGCTTCAAATGGGGTCCTGTCGATGAGGCGGATCATCTCATCCTCAAGGATGCCGTACCGAATGGTGTTGTCGGTGGTCAAACGTACGTATTTCATGGGCCCATCATAGCAGATGATCAGGGATTTGACAGCAGGGTTTCGATCAAAGCGAGGTACCCGGTAAACGCGGCCTCCACCTCTTCGATTCTGACGTACTCATCGACGGTATGGGCCATCTCCTCGTCCCCCGGTCCAAAGCCGATGGTGGGGATGCCAAGCAAGCCGGCATAGCAGCTGCCGTTGGTACAGAAGCGGTAGTGGGAGAGCTCGGCGGCGATGGAGACCGATCGCAGTGCCGCCAGACCCTCCTTGACCACCGGATGCTCGTCATCCAAGAGCCAGGCATCGAAGAAGCGTGCTGCCTCGATGGTTCTTCCCGTATAGCAGGTGATGGTCCCCTCACTATAGCGAAGCGAAGCATCGATTGAGCAGTGGTCATCGAGGACCCGCTGGATCGGGGCGAGTACCGACTGCCGGCTCTCGTCGACGAGGAGGCGGCGGTCGAAGGTGACGGTACAGCGGTCGGGGATGACCGATCGACCGGGGTAGGGGCTGCTCTTGATGTCGGTGGCAACGAGAATACCTGCTCCCAAGATCGGGTGGGTGGGGTGGGGTAGGCGAAGGATTTCAGGCAGGAGGGTGAGCATCGCCTCGATGGCGTTGACCCCGGCGTGCGGGCTGCTGGAGTGACAGCTCTTGCCGTACGTAGCAAGGCTGATCTCTGCCCTGCCGCGTTGTCCGCGCTTGAGGTTGAGCTCGGAGGCTTCACCGATGATGACCACATCGGGGGCGATGCGTTCTGCGATCAGCTTTGCAGCATACCCTTCAAAGCACTCCTCACAGACAGTACAGGCAACGTGCAGCGAACCGGCGAAGTTGCCTCCGCTCTTCCGCTTGAAGTGTGCGCCCGCCTCGATCATGGCAGCTGCCGCCCCCTTCATGTCTCCAGCGCCCCGACCATAGATTCTTCCGTCATGGATCTCAGCCCCAAAGGGGTCGACGGTCCATGCCTCGCTGTTCTCTACCGCGACGGTGTCGATGTGGCAGTCGAGGAGGATGCTCGCCCCCTCACGGTTTCCAAGGATTGAGCCGGTGACACTGCCCAGCTCATCGGTGTGGACACGGTCGTAGCCGAGGCTCTCCATCTGGCGCATGATGAAGGTGACGATTGCAGCCTCTTGGCCCGAGAGGCTGGGAATCCTGATCAAATCTTGAACAAGGGTGGTGAGGGAGTGTCCGGTAGTCATGCGTTCATGGTAGGACATCGAGGCAACAAGTCAAGCATCTCTTGACCGATTGCCCCCGCTCTGCTCAACGATGGAAGAGATCTCAGGTTTTCTTGGACCATGGGGTGAGCTTCCCCGCCATCGAGGGGCCAAGTGGCGAGCCGTTGGAGTTCTCTCTAGCAGAGTACCACCGGCTACAGTGGTGTGACCGGCGTACGGTCGATGACATGTTCGATGAAGTGTCTGATCAAATGTGGATCAAAGTACGTCCCCTCGCGCTCGATGAGCTCCTGACGGGCCGACTCCTCCGTCGCCCCATCGACCTCAAGAACATCGACGAAGAAGTTCGCGATGCCCAAGATTTGGGCTGGGCGGGGGATGGCGTTGCCCTTCAGGGCCTGGGGGTAGCCCCTGCCGTCCCAGCGCTCGTGGTGGTGGAGCACCGCCTGGGCGATGAAGGCGTAGTCGGGCACCGAGCTGAGGATGTTGTAGCCGATCTCTGCGTGGCGTTTGATCTCGATCCGTTCACTCTTGGTCAGTTCTTCGTCCCGCTTCTTCAAGAGCCAGGAGGTGAAGCTGACGCGCCCGATATCGTGGTAGAGGCCGGCGAGGCGCATCTGGGCTATCTCGTTGCGTGGAAAGCCCAACGACCGGGCGAACTCGCTGCTATAGAAGGCCACCTGCTCGCAGTGGGTTTTCAGCGACGGGTAGTTTTCGAAGAGGCGTTTGAGTATCGTGGTGATGACCGACTTCTTGTAGCGCAAGTTGATCGCCAGCTTGTTCTGGTACATTACATCCTCGGCCCGCTTGAAAACCGTCTCGAAGGACGTGGCCTCGTCCTCCTTGACCGCATAGCCGAAGCTCACTGATACCGGTACATCGCCCACCCGCTTGCCGGAAAACTCCTCCATGGCCCGGGTGCTGATGGCTTTCGCCTCTCGCTCGCTGCTGTTGGGCAAGAGGATGACAAATTCATCGCCGCCGATGCGGCAAAGAGGCGCTTCGGTGGGGCATACATTGACCAAGGTCGATCCTACCGTCTGCAAGAGTGTATCGCCCACATCGTGGCCGAAGGCGTCGTTGGTAAGTTTCAAGCCGTTGACATCGGCGATGATCAAAGAGAGTGGGTAGTGCTCCGCTGTGTCCAGCTCGACCCTGTACTGGTCGTAGAAGCGGCGGTTGTTGAGGTTCGTCAGTGGATCGACGTAGCTGAGCGAGAGGATCTCCTGCTGCCGCTTACGCTCTTCGGTGATGTCTCTCATGATGATGACCGTGCCGAGGATTGCTCCATCAGGCCCCGTGATGGGGGTTGATTTTCCCCCGATGTATCGCTGCACGCCATCGCGGGAGATGAGGATCGTCCCCTCGACGGCTGTAACGGTTGCATGCGCCGCCCCCACCCTCTCAAAGGGGGTAGGCAGGCGGACACCATTGCGGTCACTGAAGGTCCTGAGCACCTCACCGAGCTGTTGGCCGCGAGCCTCATCACTCTGCCAGCCGGTCATCTCTTCAGCAGGTGGATTCAAAAACTGTACCAATGCGTGCTCATCGGTGGCGATGACCCCGTCGGCGATGTTGTAGAGGGTGGTCTCAAAGAGGTTCTTCTCCTCATCAAGGCGGCGCTCCAGCTCCCGCTCCTGGGTGATGTCCTCCAAGATCATGGCGAAGTAGCCGATTTGAGGGCAGTAGGATGAGACCCGGAAGAGGCGGTGGCTGTAGCTACCGAATGCCTCGAAGGTCGTCGACTCTCCGCTGAGGGCGACTCTCCCGTTGTGCTCGATCCACACACTGGGGTCTTCGCTGGTGACGAATTGAGTAAATCGTTTTCCCACCACTTGGGCCTCCGTCACACCGACTTGGGAGGAGAAGCCCTTGTTGACCCGCAGGATCTGGTAGTCGATTGGCCTTCCATCGTCATCGACGATGATCTTGCCGTAGAGGAAGCCCTGGCTCATCGTCTCAAAGAGTTTACGACTCTCCTCCTCGCGCTGCTTGAGCTCTTCGGCTGCCGAGATGCGGTCGCTGATATCGGTGTTGATGCCGATCATCAAGAGGGGGTTGCCCTCCTCGTCACGACTGATGGACTGGCCTTGGTTGAGGATCCACACCCAATGTCCATCCTTGTGGCGGAGGCGGATATCACAGCTGTAGAAATCACGCTCGCCGCTCAGCAGCTCTTTGGTCGCCAGCTCCATGCGGGGAACGTCGTCGCAATGGATGAGGCGCTCATATCGACGCATCGTGAATGGCTCGAGCTCATCGAGCTGGTACCCGATCAAGGCGGCAAAGCGGTCATTGATCGTCATGATGCCCGTCCTGACTTCCCACTCCCAAGTGCCGATGTTTGAACTTGTGATGATCATGGCGAGGCGGTCGCGCGCCATCCTGAGATCTGCCTGGTCGCGTTGTTGCTGACCCTTGTATCGGTCGAGGCGTAGCGTGGCATAGGTGCCGGCGATCAACATGACGAGGATGATGATCATCGGGGCGATGATCATCGTCCGTCGGTCGACGGTCATCAGGCGCTCGGTCTCTCGCTGCAACTGGATAAAATCCGACTCCAAGAGTGTACGAAATACCTCGATGATGGAGGTGAGCTCGATGGCGATCGATTGTGATGCATCCATCAGGCCTGCGTACCGTACCTGCTCCTCAGCGGTGATGGACTGCCCGGCCGGGGGGCGGAGGGAGAGAAGCGGCATGACCGCTTCACCCATCAACTGCTCAAAACCTGCCTCCAGGGCACGCAACAACTGCCCACCCTCCGTTGATGGGCCAACGTGATCGATCAGGGCGGAGAGGGTGGTGGTGAAGGTTTGCGCGTGTTGTCGGGTCAAATCAAGGTAGTGGTCTTCGCCGGTGAGTAGATACCCGCGTTCACCCAGGCGCATTGCAGAGAGGGCCAACGACAGGTCTTTTGTTTCATCGATGATCGTATGGACAGCGATGAGTTCACGACCGGTGCGGTTGATCTTCTCCCACAGTGATACTTTGACATACCGAACGGTGATCAGGCTCACAAAAATGAGCACCATCGAGATGACGAAATACCTGAGAAACCCCTTCTGCTCCGTGACCCTATCCTCCGTCATTTGAAATATCATACTCCCCGTACAGCGATTTCACAACGGTAAAATGGGGTAATAGGGGATAACGGACATCAATGGGGACAAGAAAAGCCGTAGTCGGCCCATACTGCCTCGAAGGCCAGGGGCATCTGCAGTACCCGTCCCCGTCAGTGCATATCCACCCAGACCGAGCCATTTTTGCTGCTCTCTACACAGCGCTCGATGAAGCGCACCCCATCAAGGCCTTCACTCACCGAGGGGAAGTCAAGGTCTTCTTCAACCAGCCTTTTCCCGTCGAGTCTCTTGGCCAACGCCTCTACAAAGCTCTTGTAGATGTTGGCGAAGGCCTCGTAGACCCCCTCGGGGTGGCCTGCCGGGATGCGGTTGTAGCGCTGTGCCTCGGGGGCGAAGGTATCACGTCCTCGACTGAAGATCTGCTTGGGTGCGCCATTTGGGGTGAAGGTGAAGTGGTCGGGATCCTCCTGGCACCACGCGAGGCTCCCCTTCTCACCAAAGATCCTGATGCTCAGCATATTGTCGTAGCCAAAGGCGATCTGGCTGGTCCAGTAGAGACCCTTTGCCCCACCTACGTAGTCGACCATCACCGAGACGTTGTCATCGAGGGTGCGTCCTTCCACCAGTGAGTCCAGGCGGGCACAGACGCGCTCGATCCTCAAGCCCGTGATGGTCGCCACCAGGTTCTCGACGTGACTGCCGATGTCACCCAGGCAGTTTGAGGTCCCCGATACCGTGGGATCTGTCCGCCAGGGGGCAAGCGGGCTCGATTCATCGACTGGGTTTGCCAACCACTGTTGTGCGTACTCTCCATTCACAAATCGAATCTTCCCCAAGAGGCCGTCGCTCACCATCCTGCGCATCTCTTTGACAGCCGGGTAGCCGGTATAGGTGTACGTGACCCCAAAGAGCAGGTCTTGCTCGCGGCTGAGGCGTTCAAGCTCCTCGCTCTCCTCCACTGTAAAGGTCAGCGGCTTGTCGCAGACAACGTGGATGCCCTTCTTTAAGAACGCCCTGCAAATCTCATAGTGGGTGCTGTTGGGGGTGACGACGACCACGAACTTGATGCCATCGCTTCGCTCGCTCTCCTGCTGGGCCATTTGGCGGTAATCGCTGTAGAGGCGATCGCTCTCGATGCCCAACGCCCTGCCATGGGCCTTGGATTTCTCACTGTCGCGGCTGAACGATCCGGCTCTCAGGGTGGCAAGGCCGTCCATCTGGATGGCTTTTCGATGGACATCACCGATGAAGGCACCAGGTCCTCCTCCAACCATGCCATAGGGTATGTGGGTCATGACTCCTCCTACGTTTGGGAGAGCGCCTTGGTTGTGTGACGTTCATTCTTCAAAGACCGTACGCCTCTCCCTCATGACACTCAACGCTCTCTCGTAGTTGAGAGTGTACCATCAGTGGACGGGGATTGGTACGGCGAGAGGCTGGGGTTTCAGTCAACCATAGCCCGTCTCACCGCCTGCTTCCAACCTTGGTAACGACGATTGCGCTCTTGGACGGGCATCTGGCTCTGGTATGTCACTTTCGCCTCGCGCATACGGGAGGTGCCACCTTCAATGACACCACACGTTTGTGCACACAGGAGAGCCGGTCCCAGGCCACTGAGCTCTTCAATGGCAGAGACGTTGAGTGAGCACTGTAGGATATCGGCTTGGAACTGCATCAGGTATGTATCGTTGGTGGCTCCTCCGTCCACACCGATGGTCTTGACACGGTGGCCACTCTGTTCGTCCATCAAGAACACGATATCGGCTATCTGGTAGGCGATGGCCTGTTCTGCTGCCCGGGCAATCTCCGCCTTCGTACAACGGCGATCCAGGCCGGTAATCAAGCCGCGGGCGTTGGCGTCCCAGTAGGGAGCACCCAAACCGGAGAAGGCCGGGACTATGTAGAGTCCTTCGATGTCCTTGGCATTGTGTGCCAGCGCCTCTACCTCCTTGACGCTCTTGAGCAGTCCCAGGTCATCGACAAGATAGGAGATGGTGGCCCCACTGTAATTGACGTTGCCCTCAAGGACGTAGGTACACTCCCCATCCAGAGACCATGCGATGCTGGTCACCAGATCCTCTGAGAAGAGTAACGTGTTGCCGATGTTCATCATGACCGAAGAACCGGTTCCGTACGTTGCCTTCATCGATCCGGGATCAAGGCACCCTTGGGCATAGAGCGCCCCTTGGGAGTCACCGAGAATTCCATGGATCGGTACTGGTTGTTCCAGCAGCCCACCGAGGGTGGTGTGCCCAAATAGGGCATTGGAGTCACAAATTTTAGGCAGAGCGGAGAGCGGTATGCCGAACGTGGCGGTCACCTCCTCATCCCACTGCCCAGTGTGGATATTGAGCAGTTGGGTACGCGAAGCGTTAGACGCTTCGGTCTTGATGACCTTCTCCTCACTGAGGTGGTAGAGTACGTAGCTGTCCATGGTCGAAAGAACGAGTGTTCCGGTCTCCGCTTGTTCCTGTACCGCGGGGACCATTCGCATCAGCCAAGCCATTTTTGCTGCACTGAAGTACGGGGAGAGGTGGAGGCCGGTCCGAGAGTGGATGAAGGCCTTTGATGCGTCAAGTTCATCGCAGATGTGCTGGGCACGTCCGCACTGCCACACGATGGCATTATTAAGGCTCCTGCCCGTTCTTCGATCCCATGCAATGGCTGTCTCCCGCTGATTGGATAACGCCACCCCCTTGATTTTCGATCGATCGACCCCGCTCTCTTGTAAGAGTGTCTGGGTTGCCGCATACAGGTTAGCGATAATCTCTTCACCATTGTGCTCCACCCATCCTCGGTCGTTGACGATTTGTCGGTGTGCTTGGTCGCTTCTGGTCACCAAGTTCCCACCCTGATCGAAGAGCAGGGCTTTGGTTGTCGATGTGCTTTGGTCGAACGAAAGGATGTAGCTCTCCATATCAATGGGTCTCCGTCGATGCCAGCAGGTCAGCAGTGCTGGCGGCAATACCCTTGGCATCCAACCGGTAATGTGCAAACAACTCAAGACTTGTGCCGGTGACCAAGAACTCGTCTGGAAGGGCAAGGGTCCGCACGCGAATGGGATGGTGGGCGGTGACGATTTGACTGACGGTGGCTCCCAGGCCTCCATTGATGCTGTGTTCTTCGATGGTTACGATGGCCCGGGTCTCCTCCGCCGCCTGGATGATGGCGTCAGTGTCGAAGGGTTTGAGGCTTGCCATATCCAAAAGCCGCGCCTCGATGCCTTGTTCTGCAAGGAGGTCGCACGCCATCAGTGCATGGTGGACGAGCTCTCCACATGCGACCAAGGTCACGTCACGTCCGTCACGCAGCAGGGTCGCCTTGCCGAGAGTGAATGGCTCAACCTCTGGTCGACTTGCATAGACAGCAGGGATTTTATCGCGACCGATACGGATGTATGCTGCACCGTCCAAAGCACTGACCTGTCTGAGAACGGCTTGGGTCTGGACAGCATCGGAGGGGATGATCACCATGATGTCAGGGATGGCGCGCAGGGCCGCAATGTCATGGAGGGTGTGGTGGCTTGCACCAAGCGCACCGTAGCTGATTCCTCCGCTCACGCCGAGAATCTTGACGTTCTGGTGAGAGTAGGCGACATCGACCTTGATTTGCTCGAGGCTCCGTGCACTGAGAAAGCATGCAGGAGCACATACATATGGTTTCTTTCCAACGGCAGCAAGACCGGCAGATACTCCGATGAGGTTCTGCTCGGCGATACCGATCTCCACATATTGCTCAGGCAGATGGTCCACAAACCCATTCAGGGTACAAGAGCCCCGTGCATCGGAGCTGAGGACGATGATATCGGGGTCCTGGGTGGCCAGTTCTCGCAGGGTCTCGGTATATGCCTCGCGGCACGATCGTAGCTCACTCATTGTTCAGCTCCTTTTGTAGTCGGTCGAAGGTAGCCATGGCTGACTCATACAGAGCTTTGTCGGGCACTCCGTGGTGCCAGTGGGCGATGTTCTCCATCGCCACAACACCCTTGCCCTTGACGGTGTGTGCAATGACCAACGAGGGTTTTCGCTGAACAAACGGTGCCGATCCGAGAGTCTGGACGATTTGTTGCATGTCATTGCCGTCGATCTCCTGTACCTGCCACCCAAAGCTCTTCCACCGGTCGGCAAGTGGCTCGAGGGTCATGACATCCTCGGTCGAGCCTGAGATTTGCAGATGGTTGCGGTCGATGATGGCGACCAGGTTGTCGAGCTGGTAGTGGCTTGCTGCCATCGCTGCCTCCCAGATCGAGCCCTCGGCGAGTTCGCCGTCACCCATGAGGGCGAACACCCGGTTCATCCGCTGTGACTTTTTGAGGCCGATTGCCATACCCACAGCGATGGAGAGGCCATGGCCAAGGGCACCGGTGTTCATCTCGATGCCAGGCACTTGATTGTTGGGATGACCGATCAGGCGGCTGCCAAAGCGGTAGAACGTCGACAACTCTTCAACGGGAAAGAAGCCTCGACGGGCCAAGGCAACCAAATATGGTTCGACACTGTGCCCTTTCGAGAGGATAAAGTAATCACGGCCCTTCCATGCAGGATTGGCAGGATCGATGTTGAGGACGGAGAAGTAGAGGGCCGTGATCAAATCGGTGGATGAGAGGGCTCCACCGATATGTCCTGCTTTTGCGTGGTATATCATGGTCAACAGGGCTTTGCGTATCTCGGTCGCCTCTACTGTGAGTTCGTGTAGTGTCATGTTCATTGTTCCTGAAATAATGCGATATCCTCTCCTCTGAGGTACGCTTGCACATCCTCTTCTATGGGGTCATAGAAATCTGCCTTCACACCGATGTACTTGCACGCCTCATAGAGGATGGGGACGATGTTCTGGTGGATGCCAACGCAATGGTGGATATACGGGCCACAGACAATCTTGTGCTCGAGGCGCTTGATGTTGTCGACCTCAATCCAAAGATACGTTCCCATGCCCTTGGGGCCGGTGGTACCCTTTGCATTTCCCAACAGCAAGGAGTACTCGCCATTGTCTCCGTCGAATCGGGAGAGGGTCAACACACCACCCTTCGCCTCGGCCGTCAGGCTGCCGGGGTGGTCAAAAGCCAAGGGGTAGCCGAGAATCGGCTTTTCCTTAGCAACGGAGATGGGCCAGGGCCCACAGTGCTGTAACAGTTCCCCATTTGGATTGTCCGGGTGACGAATGGTCCAGTCGGCGAAGAATGACCGGCTCTTGCCCATCCCCGCAGCTTCGACGAGCAGGGCTGTGATGGCTCCATGGATGTCCGTCTCGCATACGACGGGAATCCCCTCGTCGTTGAGCAACGCATTGGCCGCACACGGCATGATCCCGAGCTCAGCCTGTAAGGCATTCCAGCACTGGATTGCCACTGCCTGACACCCGTATTGTGACGCTAGTTTTCCCATGGCGACCTTAAGGGCAGCGACGGTCTGGACGTGTTCGTCACCTACCTTGATGATCATCTCTTCCTTGATATAGTCAATTACCTGCTCCACTTCCTCTGCATAGTGGTCTTTGCAGGTTCTCACCATCTCGATCAACTCGGGCATCGGAATCGGGGCGATGTGGATGTTGAAGCGCTCCAAAAGTTCACCTTCATTGCACATGGTGGTAAGAAAATCATACGGACGAGTGGAAATTTGGAGAATCTTGATGGAGCGGAACGTCTTGACGGTATTGCAGACGGCAAGAAAATCCCACAGTCCCCGCTCAAAGACCGGGTCATCGAGACGACAGTTGGTCATATACGTGAAGGGAACCTGGAATCTGCGCAGGACCTTTCCCGTTGCAAAGAGTCCGCACTGGGTGTCACGCAGGCGCGTCCCATCCTCCTCAGGCCGTTCATCGAGCGGTCCCCACAAGAGAACGGGAACTCCCATTTCCCTGGCAAGCTTTGCAGAAACGTACTCAGTTCCAAAGTTGCAGTGAGGCAAGAACAGTCCATCGATCCTCTCACTCTTGAACTTCTCTGCAATCCGATACATATCCTGCTCATCATAGAGCAGGCCTTCGTCATTGATATCGGTGATATCGACGAACTCGACACCGAGCTCCACCAACCGATCTCGGGTCAGGTTACGATATTTGATGGCGTCGGGTGCACTGAAAATACTTCTGCGGGTCGGAGCATATCCAAGTTTCACTGAAGGCATATCGTCCCTCCTAGGCTACTACTTTTTACGTATATCCTACGGTAAATAATTGTATTCGTCAATGATGGAATTACGTTCATTTACTATTCATTTACATTTGATTGTTAATTATTCGGTATTACCAGGATTCATACGCCAAGTTTTCCTAGCTATTGGGTAAGTAATGCTGAAGTGCGCAGGGATATTCTCAGTCTTTCCTTTACGATTGTTTTCGAGTATGATGGTTTGTATGGAATAGTTAGGGAGATAGCCATGTTTCAAGACCAACGAAGAGAGAAAATACTGCAATTACTACAGGAGAATGGAAGCTGTCGGGTCCAAGAGCTCAAGGAGCTGTTCAAAGTATCAGAACCGACAATACGTAGCGATCTGGAGAGCCTGGAACGTACTGGCTTGATTACCCGCCAACATGGTGGAGCATACCTCAATACGCTCGCATCGACCTCGCTCTCCCTTGCGCTGCCCAGTAGAGGCAATGATGAAGAGAAGGCACGAATCGGGAAAAAGGCTGCAGAATTTGTCAACAATGGAGACAACATCATCCTTGATTCTGGGACGACCGTTACTGAAATGGTTATGCATCTGAACACGCGCACTGGATTGAATATTGTCACCAATGCATTGAATATCGCGCTACACCTCGGTATGGAGCCTACGAACAACATCCTTGTCGTTGGCGGAGAGTTCAAACCACCTACGCTCTCACTTACGGGGGAGAAGGGGTTGGCGCTCTTTGAAAATCTGTATGTGGAGAAGTTGTTCCTTGCCACAGGAGGATTCAGCCTGGAGGCGGGATTGACCTATCCCTCGTTCAGTGATCTTGCCATCAAGCGTGCAATGATTGCCTCTGCAAAGACAATCTACCTGCTCGCTGACTCCACTAAACTGGAAAAGGTGCTGTTTGCTTCTCTTGGGAGTGTGGACAAGGTGAAATACTTGATAACCGATAGCGGAATCAGCTCTGAATATGCCAAGCGACTGAAGGCCGCAGGAGTAACTGTCATCATCGCCTGATCTCTTCAGGCGCGTGAAACAGCAGAGACTGAACGAAAAGCAATTTTTGATTGATTTTGATTTGATTCCAATTAGTTTGGAATTTGTTGATATTTATATTGCATTATCTATTGTTTTGGTATAATCTGGGATTATGGTTAAAAACAATGAAATCGAAACCATAAGAAAATTTTAAAAAGAGGGTATGAAATGAAAACAAAAAAATTGTTGATTACAACTCTTGTAGTCCTGATTGCCATGGGATCTATGTTCGCCGCCGGTGGCAAAGAGGGAGCATCTGTAAAAGGTGGAGTGACCACCATCAAATTCTATGGTGCGGATGCTGAGTACAACAAGAACATCATTGCTCAATTCGAAGCGGAGAACCCTGATGTCAAGGTACAGATTGTTCCCGTTGACTTTGACAACGCTGAGCAAATTATCAAGACCGGTATAGCCTCGGGCAATCCCGTCGATGTCTCCTTCTTCTGGGGAAGCCAGATCAGCGCATTTGTCAACAGCGACATGGCCCATGACCTGACCCCGTACCTTGAAGCAGACAATGGCAAGTGGCTTGATACATTTGTCCCGAAGTACATCGATGCAGGCAAGCTCAATGGCAAGTATTACGCGATAAGCTACCAGCCGGTCATTGAGACGATGTTTGTCAATGAGGATATCTTCAAACAGTATGGCCTGAAGGTCCCCACAACGTGGAACGAGTTGTTGGTCGTTGGAGCTGAGCTGAAGAAGCATGGTGTCTATGCAATCGGTAACTGGGCAGGACAGAACCACCAACTCCTTGTCTTCGCCTACCAGGTTATGGCGAACAATGGGGTTCTTGAGCAGGCTGCATCAGGGAACCTCCCTTTTGCTGGTCCAAATGAGGCGCCAGGTCTGCGAACGGCCCTCGAGTTGCTCCGTGATGCGTACAACAAGGGGTATTGGTATCCAGGAGAAGGTGCGCTGACTGCAACCAAGGACCAAGTTCAAGCAGCCTTCTATCAGGGTAAGATTGCGATGCTCTTTGATGCAGGATCAAACGTCGGTCTGTATGAGAAGGATGCTCCCTTCCAAGTTGGTGTGGCGAAATTCCCATTGGTCAAAGCTGACGGCAAGTATGCGGTCAATGTGGTGACCAACGCGCTCTTTGTCCCGGTGAACGCCGCCCACAAGGAAGAGGCTGTACGCTTCATCAAGTTCTACACCAGCGAAGCTGGGCAGAGCGAGACGATGGCCACCGGCAGGCTTCCTTCGATTAAAGCCAAGCAGGATAAAATTGATAACACGTTGATGCAAGACCTGATGAATACGACCGACGGGAACAATGTGGTAAGCTATCGTCACATGCAGGACATCTCACCTGAAATCAATAGCTATCTGCAGAACGATCTCGTTGGTGCCGTTTGTGCCGGTGAGTCCATTGATTCCGCCCTTGCCAAGCTTGAGGCACTTCGCGTCAAGGTCAAAGGCAAATGAGGTAGCGATTGATAATATGGTTACAGGTCCTCACGGTAGGACCTGTACACTATTGTTTCTGGGAGTATGGTCATGGCATCACGCATGCAAAGCGCACTGAAGCGCAGGTATATGGTCAAGGGGTTCGTGTTCTTGATGCCTGCAACATTCGTCTATCTTTTCTTTGCAGTAATCCCCTTTTTGGACAATATGATTCTCTCCTTTCAAAGCTGGAATGGGTTCAGTTCTCGGTTTTTTGTGGGTTTTGACAATTATATTGACTCGTTCAGGGATGCAAATTTCCTTCTGGCCATCAAGAATTCGGTGTATCTTGGTGTTGTTTCCTCAATCGTCAGTGTGATGGTCGGTGTATTGTTTGCTTGGTTGTTACTCTATGTCGGTAGGCGTAGTGGTTCTCTTTTCAGAACTATCCTCTTCTCACCGAGCATGATCCCCGCTGTCATCACCGCGCTGATCTTTTCCTTTGTATTTGAGCCAGAGATCGGGATTCTCAATCAATTGTTGCGCTTGATGAATCTTGGAGGGCTTCAGAAAGCATGGCTCACGAACCGTGCAACGGTCCTCAACAGCCTCTTATTTGTTTCCGCGTGGAAGCAAGTTGGTTTGACCATGGTCCTTTGCTTTGCAGGTATGCAGGCGATTTCGACCTCGTTGCTTGAGTCTGCTCGAATTGAAGGGGCAGGGGATTGGGTAATATTGAGAAAAATCATTCTCCCACTAATCATGGGCTTTGTGCAATTAAGTGCGATCTTCGCCCTCATGTCCGGACTGAAAATATATGACACGGTCCTTGCGTTGACAAACGGAGGACCGGGGAAATTTTCCGTTGTCATGCCGATGTGGATCATGCAGAATGCATTCTCCTTCAACAGATATGGGTATGGGGCAGCAATGTCGGTGGTCTTTGTTGTCATTGTGTTGGTCGGAATGCTGCTGACCAGAGGCTTGATCAAGGGAGAGAGCTATGAACTCTAAGGACACCATACTACGGTCAAACCGAACACTAGTGGCAATCTCTTACGGTATATTGGTCATCGGCACCATCATTGTGGCATATCCTATCTTGTTCCTTCTCTTCACATCGCTGAAGTCAACCGCGGAGTTCTTTGTGAACCTCTTTGGATTTCCGAAGCAGCCGGTATGGAGTAACTACAAGGCGGCATGGTCGACGGGGCATCTGGGCGACTACTTCTTCAACTCCGTCTTTGTTACCGTTGGTTCGGTGTTGCTCGTCACCCTCCTATCAACTCTCGGAGGCTATGCGTTGGGGCGGATGCATGTACCCAAGAGTGAATTCATCATAATGGCATTCATGACATTCAACTTCATCCCTGGGATAGCCATCTACATCTCGCTCTACAAGATGATGGCCACAATGAGGTTGCTCAGTAGCCATGCCGCGCTGATTTTGCCCTATACGGCATGGCAAATCCCCTTCAGCATGTATATCTTCAAGAAATACTTTGAAACCATTCCGATGGATATCATCGAGTCGGCACGGATTGATGGGTGCTCGGAGCTGACAACGTTCGTCAAAATTGTCTTGCCATTGATCACCCCTGCTATCGCAACAGTAGTTGTCTTTACGTTCATCGGCAATTGGGGGGAGCTCATGTGGGCACAAATCACCACGGCAAGCTCGATGACACTGAAGACGCTGCCCGTCGGTCTTTTGAATTTCAAGACGGAGATGGGGGTTGAGTGGGGCCAATATGCTGCTGGTTTAAGCCTAGTCACAATCCCGCTCGTTTTGGTTTTTGGATACTTTCAGAAATATTTTGTTGCTGGCCTCACCCAAGGTGCGGTCAAGGGTTGATCCAGGAGGGATGGGGTGCGATATACGTCATATGCTTTTCAGGTTCCATCAGAGAAGGTGGTACGCGTCATTACGAACACTGATGCAAAGAATGAGGCTGATGATCAGTTTGCTGTTGTACAAGCTTTGCTGAGTCCAAAGTTCGACAATGTTGGAATGATTGCAGCGCACTACGGAATCGGTCGTGATGTTGACAGTATGCAGAAGAGCTTTGTGGAACTCGAGACGATCTTTTCCAAGATGGGATTCTCCACTGCAGGGATGCTCTATCATGGGGCAGAGCGGCCAATGAAGGCGAAAACCGAAATTCTCAATAGCGAAGGATCCGATTTAATCATCGAAGAGGCGATGAAGGACGATAGTCGCCCCTTGTTCGTCCTCTTCCTTGGTCCGTTGACCGACCTGGCTGCGGCCTATCTTGCTGAGCCTCGCATAGCCGGCCGTCTTACGGCGATATGGATTGGTGGGGGAACTTATCCCAACGGAGGGATTGAATTCAACCTGGGCAATGACATCAATGCGGCCAACGTGGTGTTCAGCTCCCCCATTGAAGTGTGGCAAGTTCCCAAGAACGTGTATGAGATGATTCCAGCCTCATTGGCAGAGCTTGAAGTACGGGTGAGACCGTGTGGCGAAATCGGAAAATATCTCTTTGATCAACTTAATGAGCATGCCCAGGAAGAAATCCCACGCAAGAGTGCGTTCAGAACCGGGGAGAGCTGGGTATTGGGAGATAATCCGGCCGTTGGTCTAATCCTCTACGAACATCGATTTGAGTTTGATTGGATCAGTGCCCCCCAGATTGGGACGGACATGCAGTATATCCATACCGGACAAAATCGCCCGATCCGAGTATACCGCAGAATAGACCCCCGCCTTATCTTGGAGGATCTCTACGCAAAGCTCGCGCTATTCAGTGCTCGCTTCCAAGAGGGATTGTGAAGGAACAAAGCGCTGCGTTTGGATGGGTGTATACCGGAAATGCTGACATCAAGAATCTTGATTGAAAAGAGCTACAGACAGATAAGTGGCTACGGCACACCCTCCTCCATAGGGATTCGGGTGTTCATTCAATACGAAGGAGGGTATTCGAGTACTATTCGAAGATTTTTACCACAGGAGAATCTGGGTAGTTTGGACTCCGTATTGACTGCTGTATTTCACTGTTCGGGTCAAAACCATGCTATACTAATGGCTGAAATTAATATCATCAGAGATGATTGTCGAGAGAGTGAACTGCCGTTGGCAATCTGTATCTGATGGAGATACTAGGTTGGGAGCTTGAAGCGGTTGTTCCAAGCACCCTGAAGGTTCATTGGGGACGTGAGAAAGACCTGATGAAACGGTTGACTCCCACACTGAAGACATAAATACGAGACATCTCAAACGGCAGTTTCAATTCAGGCTTCACTATGGGAGTATCGCTTGAAGTGCAAGAAAATTGCACATGTGCCTACAAAAAGGAGAAAAGTATGGCAAAGAAAGTGTTGGTTCTGTTGGTAATAGTATTATTACCATTGGCGATTTTTGCTGCAGGTCAAGCCGAAGTCAAGAAGGCTGGTCCTATTACACTGACATATTTAGTGGCAAGTGGATCCGACCAGATTCAAGCAAGGGCGGCTGCAGATGGGTTTATGGCAAGAAACCCTGACATTAGGATTGAATTGGAACTCCGTCCGGGTGGTGGAGACGGCGATAACATCGTAAAGACCCGACTTGCCACCAAAGAAATGACAGATTTCTTCTACTACAATGCTGGGTCACTCTTGCAAGCACTCAATCCCAATGAAACCTTGGTTGACCTTGCGAATGAACCGTTTATGGATGTGATTGATGATGCGTTCAAAACGACGGTAGCACAAGGTAACAGCGTCTTTGGAACGCCCAACCAGACTGCCATGGGAGGGGGAATCCTGTACAACAAGAGGGTGTACGAGAGACTTGGCTTGTCAATACCAAAGACTTGGGCAGAGTTTGCTGCAAACAACGAGAAGATTAAAAGAGCGGGAATCACTCCTGTCATTGCAACTTATGGCGATACGTGGACAAGCCAGCTCTTTGTGCTCGCAGATTACTACAATGTGCAAGCACAGATTCCCGATTTTGCAGATCGCTACACCGCGAACCAGATCAAGTATGCCAGCACCCCTGCCGCTCTCAAAGGGTTTGAATACCTGAAGGAAGGCTACGATAAGGGCTGGTATCAGAGCGGGTTTGCAACAGCGAAGTATGATCAGGGTCTTGAGATGCTTGCCAAGGGTGAGGGCGCACACTACCCGATGCTCTCCATGGCTCTTGCCAACATCGATGCCAACTGGCCGGAGACCGTTGAAGACATCGGATTCTTCGCCCAGCCTGGTGAAGATGCAAGCAAGAATGGAGCAACTATCTGGATGTTGTCTGCAAACTATATCCCCAAGACCACTACCGGGGAAAAACTGGAAGCAGTGAAACGGTTCCTTGCCTATACGGTGTCGCCGGAAGGCATCTCCGACATGAACAAGGCAGTGCCCCCCGCAGGTCCGTATTTGATCAAGGGAGCCAAACTTCCTGATGATGTGCTTCCTGCTGTACAGGATATTGCGCGATACATCGATGCAGGCAACTCTGCCCCGGCACTGGAGTTCGTCTCGCCAGTTAAGGGACCGAGGCTCGAGCAGTTCTGCGTTGCCGTGGGTACAGGTCAGATGAGTCCGCTGGAAGCAGCCGCTAATTATGACAGGGATGTTACCAACCAATCCAAGCAGTTGGGGCTTCCTGGGTGGTGATGATACTTTGATTCCAACGCAACCATCCTTTTGAGGGCTCTGCCCTCAATGGGATGGTCGCTTCTCAAGGTAAAGATTGTATGGGAAAGAAATCCATTCACAGATCGTTGCAAGCTGCCTATCCGAACTGGTTTTATCTTCCAGGAGTCCTTACGTTCGTCGTGTTTTTTATTATTCCCACCGTTTCGGCATTCTACTTCAGTCTCACTCGGTGGACGCTCTTTGAAGCCACGTTCATTGGTTTCGAGAACTACGTTGCATTTCTCTCAGACCCCATGCTCTCTATTGGACTGAAGAACTCGCTCATCTATGCCTTTCTGACCAGTGCCACAAAGACTATTCTTGCCCTCCCCCTGGCAGTCCTGCTCACCTCGGAGATCCTCCGTTTCAAGGGCTTCTATCGCAGTGTTGTGTTTTTCCCTGTGCTGGTGAGCACGATTGCTGTAGGCATCACGTTTTCGATTCTCATGCAACCGAACAAGGGTGTGATCAACGTTGCCCTTCGTGCTCTTCATCTTCCTCATTTTGATTGGCTAGGGGACCCCCGTCTTGCTCTCTACTCAGTAATTTTTGTCGATGTATGGAAGGGAATCGGAATAGCCACGGTGATCTATATGGCGGGAATCCTTGCCATACCCCAGGATTACTTTGATGCAACGAAGCTCGACGGTGGGTTTTGGATTCGATTCAGGCATGTCATCATCCCGTTGGTGAGAAATTCCACCTTTACCATCATCCTTCTCTCATTCATGGGAGGATTACGTACGTTTGATATCGTATGGGCCATGACAGGAGGAGGCCCTGGGTTTGCCAGCGATATTCTCACCTCGGTCATCTACAAGCAGTACCAAGCAGGCTTTTACGGCTTGTCAACTGCCGGAAATGTAATCCTCTTCGTGTTGGTTACCGTTCTGGTCTTACCACTGAGAACATTCTTCAGTAGCAGGGAGATTGAATTATGAAACCAAAGAAGTGTTCATTGGCCACCCTCGCTGTGAATATTCTTGTCTTTGTGGTTTTGACCATCATCTTCATTGTACCATTCATCTATATCCTCCTCATGGCGTCAAAGAGCAGCAAAGAGGCTGCACTGCTGGCCTTCAGCCTTCCGGCAAAGAACCTCTTTATCCGAAATCTGATGGATGTGATAGCATACGGCAATTTTAGGATGTTCCGCGCATTGATCAACAGCACGGTGCTGACGGTCGCTTCGGTAGCCTTGATTGTTGTCTTCGGCTCACTCTTTGCCTTTGTAGCCCAACGCAAAAATGACAGGGTAGCCTCTCTGGCGATGGGGTTACTCCTCATTGGATTGATGATTCCACCGGCTGTGGTTCCTACTGTCTTTTGGCTACAAAAACTAAAAATCTATAAAACCATGTTCGGAATGGTGATGATTGATGTAGCCTTGTTCATGTCCTTTGCGACGATGATTTTCAGGACTTCCATGGCTGGCATCCCACGCGATCTCGATGAAGCGTCCTTCATCGATGGAGCAACACCCCTGAGAATCTTCTTCTCTGTAATTCTCCCGTTACTCAGGCCAGCCATCGTGACGGTGGTGGTCACCAGTTCGGTAAACATCTTCAACGATTTTGTTGGACCTTTGTACTTCTTGCCAGGAGCCAAGAACATAACCGCACCACTTACACTGTACTCCTTCATCAGCCAGTTCAGTACTCAGTGGAACCTCCTCTTTGCCAACGTCGTTGTGATCAGCATCATCCCGCTGATCATCTTCATCTTTTTCCAAAACCAATTGGTGTCCGGGATGATGGGAGGAGCAATCAAGGGATAGAGAACAATGGTGTTGGAGTACCCTGGGATTTCACACTAATAAAACATACACCATAAACCACCATACCAAGGAGTGTAATTATGTCGACCAAAATAAGATTACAAGTGAACTACCTCGATCATTTGACCGGTATCGTTGAGAGCCCGCAGTTTTCATGGAGCATTGATTCTCCATTTCGTAGCTGCTTGCAGCTCCAATACCAGATACAAATTGCTGAAGATGATGCATTCTCTACGATTACCTGCGACACCGGACTGGTGGAGAGTAGTCAATCTGCACAAATACGGGTGAAGGATTTTCACCCGGAGGAAGGCGTCCTCTACTTTGCTCGGGTTCGTGTTGTCACCGAGGCTGATGGACAACAGGCCACCGAAAGCAAATTCAGTCCTGCGGCAACCATTCTCGGCGGGCTGAAGGATCCAAATGAGCTGAAGGAATACTTTATCACCGCAGAGAAGGAGGAGGATATTCCACGCTCGAAAGGAACCTATCTGCGCAAAGAGATCACCATTGATAAGCAAGTTCGTCACGCAGTCGTCTTCTCGACTGCACAGGGTATGTACCAGTTGCACCTCAATGGAGAACAAGTCTCTGATGAGCAGTTCGCACCTGGCTGGACCACCTACGACCATCGCTTGCTCTATCAGAGCTACGTGGTCACGGATCTGTTGAACTCAGGACCCAATGTCCTTGGTGCCCATCTGGGTGCTGGTTGGTACAAGGGTACTATAGGGTTTCAGCATATCCACAATTTCTATGGCGATTATGCAGCACTCTCGCTTCGCCTCGACCTCTTCTATACCGATGGAACGAAACAGAGCTACTACACCGATGATAGTTGGAAAGGATCGTACAGTCCTGTGGTTAATGCCCAGATCTACGATGGTGAGACATGGGATGCGCGGTTGGAGCAGGAGGGGTGGGATCGACCTGGATTTATCACCGGAACCTGGTGGAGTGCAACGTCAACACCCTGTACCTCAGAGCGAATTGAAGCCCAGGTAGGGTCAGCGGTAACGCTCCAGGAAGAGATGGCCCCAAAACTTGCTTTCTATACCCCACAAGGGGATCGTGTCATTGATTTCGGTCAGAACATGTCAGCGCTCGTAGAGATACGAGGACAGGGAAAAGCTGGCGACACTGTGGAGCTTACCTGCTTCGAAGTGCTGGATAAGGACGGAAATGTTTATACCGCCAACCTACGCAAAGCAGCACAAAAGATCACATACACACTCAAAGATGACAAACCTTTTGTCTATCGCCCGCACTTTACGTTCTTTGGCTTCCGTTTCATCCACGTCTCATCCTTTCCTGGACGTAGTGACCTGGATAATTTCCGAGCATACGTCGTGCACTCCCAAATGGAAGAGACCGGCACGTTTGCCTGCTCTGACCCCGATGTCAATCAACTGCAGCACAACATCTTGTGGGGTTTGAAGAGCAACTTTGTCGATATCCCTACCGATTGTCCTCAACGTGACGAACGACTGGGATGGACGGGCGATGCACAGATCTTCTGCCGGACATCAAGCTATCTGGTGAACACCTATACATTCTTCAGCAAGTGGCTTCGCGACCTTGCCCTTGACCAGACCTCTGAGGGAGGAGTTCCGCATGTTGTTCCCGACCTGCTCAACAAACACCCCTTTGATGATTGGTTGATCAGCCAAGGCACACACTCTGCTGCCGCCTGGGCTGATGCGGCGGTCATCAACCCGTGGGTCCTCTATCTGACGTGGGGAGATACGAAGATCCTCGAGAACCAGTGGGAGAGCATGAAAGCTTGGATCGACTTCATGAGGGCGCATGCGGTGGACAATATCTGGAATTACAAGCTTCAATTCGGTGATTGGGTCGCCTTGGATGCAGAGGAGGGGAGTTACTTTGGGGCAACCCCCAATGAGTTGACCTGTACCGCCTACTACGCCTACTCTACGCAGCTCTTTGTGAAAATCGCTCGGGTTTTGGGGAAAGCCAAGATTGCTGAAGAGTATGAGGCGTTGTACGATCAGATCGTCGAGACCTTCCAAAATACGTTTTTCCATGCAGATGGAACGATGACAGCCCAAACGCAAACTGCACATATTCTCGCTCTCCACTTTAACCTAGCTCCGAAGAGGTATCTCTCCCAGACAGTAGCAGGGCTCAAGAAGCTGCTGGCTGCCCACGACGGACACTTGGTGACCGGGTTTGTCGGAACGCCGTACTTCTGCCATGCGCTCTCTTCGCATGGCTGTATACAGGAAGCGTACGAGTTGCTCTTGAAGGACGATTTCCCCTCCTGGCTCTATCAAGTGAGAAAAGGAGCAACGACGGTCTGGGAGCATTGGGATGGCATCAAGACTGATGGGTCGATGTGGAGTCCCAACATGAACTCATTCAACCATTACGCCTACGGGACAATCGGTGAGTGGCTCTATCGAGTGGTCGCTGGAATTGAGATCGATGAGCAAGCACCCGGGTACAAGCACTCCATCATCGCGCCAAGGATTGGTGGTAACCTTGATTGGGTCAAAGCACAGTATAGGTCGATCTACGGGACAGTGGGTGTGCATTGGAAACTGGGAACTACACCCAAAACCGTCGAACTTCAGGTCACTATTCCAGCTAACACCAGTGCAACCATCAAGCTGATGGATGCTGCAGCGGTATTGGAGGGAGATGGGCAGGAGTTCAAACCCAATGAATCCGGCTTTGAAGCGGAAGTGGGCTCTGGTCACTATACAGTGCGATATTTGCTACGATGACCTTCCGACCAACGGGAGCCATGGACAAGGTCAATTCTTGCTCATGGCTCCTTCTACGTGGCAGAGCTGATAGCAGACAACGTTTGTGTGAAATCCTCTTTCATTTCACTGCTCCAGAGAGGGTAAGCCTCCGTCTCCGTTTTTTTACCACCGACAGCGAGAGAGCTTCATGATCAGGAGAGAGATGCAGTAATCATGCCAACAACGGTATGGGTTTACACGGGTGAAAGGTACAGCGGGTGGAAGATTTTCATTCCACCAAGCCCTCTATTATCCCACGCAAAATAGGGTATCAGATGAAGGGTCTGTGGCCTTGCCTCGAGCGATTCTGCCTCTTGGTAGAGAGTATGGTTATCCCAGTCCAACGGACTGAGGTCAGCCCCGTCGTTGGTTTCGAGACAGAGCAAAGACTCTTCTGCGATGGTACGCCAGACCGTTCGGAATATAGGATTTGAACGGACTCCCAACGATGCCCAGTCAGTCTTCGGATGGTCAACTTGTTCACTGCAATAGAGGAGCGGACCACGCATGACGGCAACTTGGTGGCTGGAATTCTCCACCATTGGGTGGGCCAGCACGAGTCGAGCTTCCATATCCATGGAGAGGACCAACTCGTCACCGACTTTCCATGATCGAGTGATGGGGATGTATGTATTTGCATCTGCTTCGGTGAGTGTAAGCTCCTCTGGCCCATATGAGAGCGTACCGCTCTTCAGCCAGGAAGGCACTCTCACACTCAGGGTAAAGGGTGAGCCGTCACACTCGGTAACGATAATACGTACTGTCCCGTCCCATGGATACTCGGTCTGTTGCTCCAGGACGACGCGATGCTCCCCGATGTGTATGGTTGTTGTGCCCTGGGCGTACATGCCGACCAGAATTTCATCGTCACGAAGCGCCCATGTATACTCGCTGACTTCTACAAGTGCCCGCACCATGTTGGGAGGACAGCAGAAGGAGGAGAGATACTCGCTTCTGGTACGTTCCCACTTCAAATAGAAGGGGAGGGGCTCCTCTTCTCGTGCGAGGGGATTGGAGTAGAAGTATCGCAGCCCATCACGGCTTGTAGAAGCCAATATGAGGTTGTAGAAGGATTGTTCAATGCGATCGATGTGAGCAGCATTCCCGTTGATGAGGAAGAGACGCCAGTTGAAGAAGATATTGCCGATGGTGGCACAGGTCTCGTTGTAAGCGGTGAGGTTTGGCAGTTGGTATGGCCGACCGAATGATTGATGGGTCCGGGACAATGCAGGATGGTCTCCGGCGAACCCGGCAGGAGAGACCCCGTCGTAGAGGGCCCCCACGCCACTGTTGATGTACATCTTTGTGTACTCTTCGCTCTGCCAGACCCGCTGCAGCATCAACAAATGTTCGGGCTTTCCAAGTTCGGCGTATAGATCAGCCACTCCGCTATACAGATAGGTGGCCCGAACCGCATGGCCGAGTATCTCATCATGCTCTGCCAACGTGAGGCGGTCTTGGTTGTCATCCGTTCCCCCTACTACTGAATCACGCAACCTGATGGCCAGCTCGGCTGTCTTGAGATGAGTAGGATCACCGGTGTGGCGCCACAACTCCACCAGGGCCATGTAGTGGGAAGGGCAGATCGCCGTTTTACCTGATTTGGTGCGCTCAGCCTCCTCAAAGAGAGTGTTAAGGCAGAGGGCGGCTTTGATTCCCAGCTCCAATAGCGTTGTCTCGTGTGTTGATCGAGCATGGACAATTGAGGCAGTGATCAGATGGCCAAGGTTGTAGGCTTCGAAGTTGAGGCTGTCGCCCAACCTGCTCGCCTCTCTCCCTTCCTTGAGCCTGATTGAATATTGGGTGAAGATGTATCCATCTTCATGCTGCACTTGACCGATCAACTCGATCGCAGAGTCAATCATACCCTTCAGTTCCTCATCGCCTGTGACTGCCCAGGTGTATGATGCCGCCTCAAGCCATTTGTAGAAGTCTCCATCGCCAAAGGGAGGGCCCTGATGCGTACCCTCTTGAAGGCCTGCGGCAATACGGAAATTGGCTAGACAGTGACTGATTTCATCACTGGCGAAGAGGCGATAAATGTTCGCAATTATCACCGTGTGGGCACGCTGGACCTGAGTGGACCAGAAGCCCCCTTCAAGCTGCGTGCTATGCAAGGGTAGCGTCATGACTGTGGCATACGGACTGTGTTTTTCCATGATTATTCACCTATCCTTTCACCGCGCCGGTAGTCAGACTCGCGATGATGTGTTTTTGCAGGAGGGCGTAGACCACCAAGACGGGGAGGATGACCATCATCATGAAAGCAAATACCGTGCCCCAATTGGTGTAGTATTGGGAGACGAAATTATAGACACTGATGACGATTGGCCACTTCTTGCTGTCGCTGATCAGATAGAAGGGGGCCGTAAAGTCGTTCCAAATCGCTGTGACTGTGACGATGGTGGAGGTCACGATGGGGGTACGCAAGAGCGGGATGATCAGCAGCATGAACAGTCGGGGATAGCTGCATCCCTCGATTACGGCCGCCTCATCGATCTCTCTGGGTACTGTCTTCATGAAACCGGCCAAGAGAAAGACAGAGAAGGGAAGGTTGATAGCCACATAAAAGAGGATGATGCCTAGATAAGTGTTGTGGATTTTTGTTTGCATCATCAACTGAATAGTCGGAATGATTGAGATGGGGACGATAATGCCTGCAAATAGGGCGAAGTAGAGAACCTTCCCCAGCTTTCCCTCTTTGCGTTGGATGATGAACGCTGACATGGAAGCGAATAGGTTGACGAAGATTGTGGCAAAGGTTGTGATGATCAGGCTATTGCGTAAGCCTCTCCAAAAATATGGTTTGGAAAGGACAGTGATATAATTTTCCAAAGTGGGATTGGCAGGGGGGGAGAGTTTGAAAAGAGCACTCTCTCGTACATCTTTGAAGGAGTTGACGAGCATCATCAGAAACGGAGTCAGGATGATGGCTGAGAGGATGATGCAAAGAAGGATAAGCAGGGTATGCTGAAGGTGTCGTGGTGCGGTCATAGCTCCACCTCCCTTCGCCTGAGCAAGAGCAATACAGGAAGGCCAATGGTGATGATCAAAAGGCTGAGGATGATGTTGGCTGCGGTGCCGCTTCCATAGAGGCCAAGGCTGAACGTACTCATGATGTAGGTGTTCATCACCTCGGTAGCGTAGCCTGGCCCCCCATTGGTCAGTACCAGAATCATGACGAAGACTTTCATGGTGCCGATGAGGGCAAGCACGACGTTGATGGTAATGGATGGAGCAAGCAAGGGTAACGTTATATGTGCCAACCGTCTCACTCCATTTGCCCCGTCTATTGCCGCACTCTCATACAGCTCTTGAGGAATCGCCTGGAGACCTGCCAGATAGATGACCATGCTGAACCCTGTCGTTCTCCACACATCGGTCATGATGGTGGAAAAGAGAGCAATGTTCGGGTCGTTCAGCCAATCTTTTGCGAGAAATGCCAAGCCAATGGTTCTGAGGCTTTGGTTTAAAATTCCCTGGCTTGGGTTGTAAATTGCCGTAAACAGATAGCCAATAACCACCGGAGCGATGACATAGGGAAGGAAAATAATGGTCCGAAATAGGTTCTTGCCCCGAAGGGTAGCGATGTTGAGGAGGATGGCTAACAAGAGTCCCAAGAAGTTACGGGTGAACGTCACGCTGAACGCGTAGGTCAATGTGTTGCCGAGGGTCGCTCTGAACTTTATATCGGAGAAGAGTTCGATGAAGTTGTCAAACCCAATGAACGTGATGACACGACGATTGATGTTCCAATCGGTGAGGCTGTAGTAGAAACTGGTCAACGTTGGGATTACGAAGAGAAACCCGAATACCAGAATGGTCGGGAGAAGGAACCAGTTGGGGTAGCGCGAGCGTTGGCTTGATATCGTCATGGAAACCTCATGGCCATCGTATGAAGGTAGGCACCAGGCTTACTGCCTGGTGCCTAGAATACCATATACTTAGAAGCCAGGAAGGGCTCGAGCTTTACCGGTCCTTCGGTAGTTCTCATCCATGAGGTTCAGGGCAGTATTCACATCACCGGTGATCAGCATGTTCTGCAGAATTTTAGGGAAGTCGGTGAAGGATGAAGAAAGCCTGTTCTGTACGTTGATCTTTGCTTTGCCTGCCTGGTCAAACGCGAGGACATCCATCTCATACGGGAGCAGTTCCTTTTCAACACCCTTGTACACCGGAATACCGGCATTGTAGTCGAAATAGATGGCCTGATTTTCGCTCTTTGTCATGAAGCGCACCAAGTCCATCGCCCAATCGGTGTTTTTGCCATCACGTGGCACCAGTATCTGATGAGCGGGAGTCAACATCGCGATTCCTTGGTCAGTATCACTTGGTAGCGGGAACCAGCCAATTTTTTCTGAGACGTAGTCCTGACCGAATTTGGCCATTAAGGAAGGAATGAAGTTGCTGATCTGAAAGGCGACAGCGACCTTTCCGGTGGCCAGAAGCTCCATTTGTTCCTCATAGGTGCCGGCTTGGTAGCCACTCTGGAAGAGTCCAGCGTCCCTGAGGGAAACATAGCGGGAGAAGACATCCCTGAGGGCAGGAATCTGGTTGAGTTGCAGTTCGTTTACCTCAAGTCTTTGTACTCCTTCATCCCCGATAGCTGGATCAACGAATGTCGGCCAGGCAATCAAGGAGAACACCTGCAAGGGCCACTCGGTCTTTGAAGCCTCATAGACTGGGATGTAGCCGGCAGCCTTCGCTCTCCTGAGGATGCTGAGGAAGTCAGCGTAATGTACTGGAGGCTTTGCTCCGATGGCCGCAAAGACATCCTTGTTGTAGTATACGCCGTATGTTCCTGTTCCACCCCACGGTGCACCGTACAGCTTACCCTGATACCGCTGGAAATCAAGGGATGCCTCGAGTACATTATCGAACAGCGGGTCACCAGTCATCTCCAGAAGTCGATCGACACCGAATTTGGTGTACTGCTTGGTTCCCGGGTCCATGGTGAAGAGATCGGGGTAATCCTTAGTCGCAAAGCGAGTTTGCAGGAGCCTGCCATACTCTTCTCCAGCAGGCAATGCCTGGATTTCTACCTTGATCCCCACTTCAGCGGTGTATTTTGCAAATATTTTTTCCAAAGGATCGAGGATGGTGGTGTTTGGTACAACTACTGTCAGAGATGACGGTTTTTTTGGACCAACCTCGGCCGATGGTGCAGCAAATACTGCAAAAGCGATAACGAGCACCAATAGCAACGAAATCAATTTTTTCATAAGAATCCTCCTTGTGAGAGATAACACGAGATGTCACATAAACATCATACGTATTATCATAAGCAAATTAAACCATGATAATTTGTATTTGTCAAATAATATTTGATGAATGGTTTGTATTCTTATGAGATTTAGTTCTTTTTGATTTCGATTTCTTATATAAGTGGTTACTTATACAATTGTATAGACCATAAGCTAGTAGAGCACTAAGGTATTAATAGAACAAATTATCAATAAGGACTTGATTTTGTTATTGACATATGATATTGTTAGTCTGTGCAAACAAATCACCCAATATTAAGGAGATTAAACCCATGGATGAAATGCAGAAACCCGCAGTAACAATGCCGCTGATCGGCGACCCGGCACCCGCTTTTACCGCTGTGACCACGCAGGGAGACATCAACTTTCCCGCAGACTACAAAGGCAAGTGGGCGAT
>JALOBD010000132.1 GCA_023228445.1 Sphaerochaeta sp.
GCGGACGCGCACCTACCACGACCTCCAGGTCCAACTGACCGAAACCGAGGAGGCATGGCTCTCTCTTGCCGAGCGGGTGTAAATCCAACGAAGTGCTATCAGCCAATATCAGCCAGTATCAGCCAGTATCAGCCGGTATCAGCCAGTATCAGCCAGTATCAGCCAGTATCAGCCAGTATCAGCCGGTATCAGCCGGTATCAGCCGGTATCAGCCAGTATCAGCCGGTACCAGCCGGTACCAGCAGTTATCCTACGAGAGTGATACTCTAGATTCGCATTGTCGAGCTACCGAATAAACCGATACTTCGTGGCGGGCCCTTGGCCGATCATTTCGACGATGCCCTGTTGTTGCAAGTCAAAGAGAACCTTCTTAGCAGTAGATATCGATTTGCCGAGGTAGTGGGCGAGTTCCTTGGACGAAAAAAGTTCGGAAGCGCTGAAATGACGTTTCATCGCTCCAACATCATATAAATCACGGTACGCTTCTTCCAAGGCTTTCAACGGAGTGTGTTTTCTGTACAAAATAACTTTCACATGGTGTTCAAGTTCAACGAACTGCGGTTCTTCCAGACCAGCCTGAAGGCAGCTTGCTATGATGAGCGTGATGCCTATGCCTTGTTTTTCCATGTACTCTTTCTTTCTCAGAGCATCGGCGATGAGAGGGTTTCTGTACCGAGAGAGTCCTTCTTTGAGATTCTCTACATTGATGGGAGCATAGAACGTACCAGGATTCAAGAATTCAATCCTGTCAGGGAAGAGCGTGATCCGTGTCGGCGCTTCGTAATCGTACGCCCGATGTGCCACCGAATTGACGAGCGCTTCGCGGATGGCTTCTCGTGGTATCTCGTACTCAACCGGTTGTTTGGCCAATCCTTCCTGTCGGTAGTGTGTACCCAAGAGCGTGGTAAGAAATGCATAGGTTTGATCGAGCATAGGAATGATTCCACCTGTGAACTCTTCCTTTTTGATCAGGTGTTGCTTACTCTCGTCTGCATACGCACTGACCACGATGAATGACTCTGGGATTACCTGCGTATGGTCCCGATAAAAGAGCAATGTTCCTGCTACATTGGCGACGGTCTTCCCAGAGGCTTCATTGACTGCATATCCCGCACCAATGAGAATCGATGGATCACATCGGGTAAAGATAGTATCGAGCAACTCCTTGGAAAGTTGCTCATAGGAGACCTGTGGACAGGGTTGCTCTTCATATCGTATTCCATTTCGTGCGCGGGTAAACTGTTCAAGTGCATAGGTATCAGCAATTCTATTATGGGATCCAAAACGCAAGAAAACTCCGTTCGGGTATCCATGTCGCTTAATGAAATAAGGTTGATGGGGACCCGGGAAAACCCGAAGGGTCACACACGTCTTGCCTCCGATATGCTGCTCATAGAGATCTACTGCGATTTGTGGTGAAATGGAATCGACGATGACTTGCGGCAACTCACTGCTGTATCGAACGATCTGATCTCGTTCAAGACCGACGACCGTCCGATCGCTATCCCTGATGCCGATGATGATGGTACCCCCTTGGGTGTTTGCAAACGCAGTGACTGTCTCGAGCAATCGTCCATAGTCATCAAGTCGCTCCTTAAACTCGAGGATTTTCGACTCCATCGCTTCATATTGCATAAAATCCTCCTCCGTAGCTGACACTTTCTATAATTATCCGATATTATCTGATATATTCGATATTATCCGATAATATCCGATAATACAACTGTTCGTACTCCGTATTGCATGCCCTATTGCCGGTGAGTTTGCGGTATACTTCCTTTCAAAGGAGGAGACCATCTTGCATCGCACACCCACCGTCCGATCGCTGGCTCTCGTCATCATCCTGTTGGCATCCACGCTCCTGCCTCTCTTGGCAACCAGCCTCGTCATCGGCACCGGCAACGATTGGATCACCATGGGCTTTGGCAACAACGAGGATGACGGACACTCCTTCGCTGTCTCTGCCCATGCCACCGTTGACAACGGCCTCTCCCTTCTCTTCGACCTCGATGGATACACCGACCAGCGAGAGGTCGACTTGCGCTACTCGACCCTCAGCCTCTCCCTCTCCTACCCCTTCACCTACCGCCCCCACCCCAGCTTGGAGCTCTCCCTCTCTCCGTTGGTGGGAGCCCACCTTGCCGGTGATCTCGGCCTGCAAACGCTGCAGAACCTCCTCCACCGGATCCTCGGTCGCGACGAGGTCTTCCTCGGCGAGGCGTACGACGGCGTCAAAGGCATGGTGCTGCTCGGTGCAAGCACCCAGGCTGCGGTGACATTGGGCTCCCATCGCGTTGGGGCCCGCGTGGAAGCTGCCACCGTGCCTCTATGGGAGAGCCAGGGCGATCTCTCCCTCTTCTGGCAAGGGTGGGACCTCATCAGAGCGGGAATCGGGTATCATGCACGCTTCGATCATGATCATCACCCGGTGCGTACCCTCGAACTTACCCAAAACCGGGGTCTCTACCTCTTCTCCACCTACCACACCCCGCTGCTCCACACTGCTTGGACCATCTGGCCTGAGACGGGTTTCTCATGGGGAAGCTTCGGCTTCGATGTATTGGCATTCGGCCAACCCAAGCGCTTTGTCGAAGCCGACTTGTCGACGGTCAATGGGATCTACTACGACACGGCAGGATACCAGACCCGTGTCAGTGCCCTGTTGTACAAGGGCTTCTTGGTACAGGTGCACTACTCCAACGGGCCGACAGCCAAAGGAGCCGCCTTTCGGCGCAATATCGGCACCTGGAGCGTCGGCTGGCAGTGGGAGCCTGCCAACCCTTCGGCGCTGCTGCGCCCCTCCCTCTCGGTTTTGGCGGGGGTGAAGCGACTCAACCTGGTTGAAAACTACTCAACGGTCCGCATCGATGCGCTTCGAGCGGTCGCAGGCGTTGAGGCAGGCGTGGGTCTGGGCAGAAAGGATGGGTGGGTGGTGGGCAACAGCGCCTACCACTTCCGCTTCGGTGTTGCCGTGCACTACACCTTTGCCAGCACCTCGCTCTCAGCTCCCGCTCTCCATTGGGATCAGATCAATCGACCATTGACCCTCCTCTTTGGCCTGGCTCTTCAAATCGACCATGACTTTGACGCGCTCTGACGGGATAGCACCTTGCAGTTTGACGATACACGCGTACAATAGGGGATATGATCGCGCCGCGGCTGAGAATGTGGATACTCGTCTCTCTTATCGCTCTCTTGGGTATGAGCCCCGTTGGTGCGGCTACGATCGAACAGCTGCTCCTATCAACCGGCAATGACGCCATCAGCTTGGGGCTCGGCAACAACCAGGATGACGGCAAATCCTTCTCTGTCGCGCTCTCTCTGGTAACAGCCTCCGGCTTGGTCATCGACACCGCCTTGACCGGCTACACCGATCAGAAGGTCTCCAAGAGCCGGTACGACACGGTCACCGCCCACCTCTCCTACCCCTTCACCTTCACCCTCCCGGCTCATTGGCAGGTGACCCTTGCCCCTGCCCTCGCCATCACGCTCATCGGTTCCTTCGGCCTGGAGGAGATCCAGAATTTACTGCACAGCTTCAAGCACAAGAAACCGGTGGTTCTCCCTGCTCCCAACGGACATCTCGATGCGCACATCGGCGCTGGCCTTGAAACCACCCTGTACCACCGACTCGGTCCTGGCCGTCTCTCACTGGGCGTGAGGGGAGGCCACCGCATCGGTTGGGAGAGCGAGTTCAACGCCCACATCGGCTACGAGCTTGGAGGGACGATCTCTCTAGCCTTCGGGTACGACTACACCCAGGGTTATTGCGACTACCCCAGCCAATGCCTGCAGGAAGAGCGGTACAACGGGTTCTTCTTCTCTGCCGACTGGAACGCACACCTCCTCTTCACCTCCTACCGCTACTACCCCCACAGCGGCTTCTCCTTCGGCTTCATCGGCATCGACGCCCTCGCCTTCCTGCGACCACAGACCTACCAGAAGAGCGACCTCACCGTCACCCATGGCCTCTTCTATGAGGTCGATGGAAATCCGCTGCGCCTTGGCGGAATCGAAGTGGCCAACACCGTCTTCACCCTCCTCTACATAAGCGGGCCCATTGATGGAACCCATCGGTTCAACATCGGCCAATACACCCTCTCCTACCGCTGGCAGCTGCTCAAATCCTCCCGCTACCTCCACCCCTCCGTCCAGGCGGGAGGAGGCGTCAAGCGCTACAATCTGGTTGAAGGGTTCGACCAGCCGGTGCTGGAAGAGGTACGCCCCGTCCTGACTGTCGAGGCTGCCGTTGGATTGGGGGCAAAGCCACTGTGGATCGTTGCCAATACCGCGTACTCGCTCCGGGTGGGAGCAAGCCTCACCTACGTCTTTGCCACCGGGAGTCTGCATACCGACGTATCGGGGTATGACCGCCACACCAAGGCATGGGTGTTCCTCCTGGGCATCACCCTGGCCGTCGACCATGACCTTTCTCGAGTGTGATGACCTCAAAGAGCGGGACCAGATCCAAGCCAATGGAGAAGAGGAACAACTGTCCATCAAAGAGATAGGCGACGTTGGCGAACGGCCTGAAGGGGAAGGAGGGCCCACCGAGGACCATCGCACCGGTGAGCGTCGCCCCCACCGCCCAGTTGTGTTGTATGTCCAAGTGACCGTTTCCAAGTGCAAACGCTTTCTGTACCTCCACCTCAAGGCCGGCTCCGGTCATCCCCCCGTAGGGGATGGGGATATCCAACCGTCCGAGCGGGAAGCGCAGACTTGCCGAGAGGCGAGCCAAAGCACTGCCCTTCAATGTAGGCGGGAAGGAGAAGAGTGGCACCCGAGCAACAGAAGGCGGGGTGACGGTTGCAACGGTGAGCACACCTTTGACCATCGCCGAGGAGGCGAAGAGTCGAGCCTGCCCCCCGAGGGAGAGGCTTGCAAGCATAACATCAAAGTCTGGGTACAGGAGGGTCGAAGCGGTGGCGGAGACGTTTGGTGCCCCAAAGAAGTCACTGCCTCGGCTGTCGCTCGAC
Source organism: Sphaerochaeta sp. (assembly GCA_023228445.1). Lineage (GTDB taxonomy): Bacteria > Spirochaetota > Spirochaetia > Sphaerochaetales > Sphaerochaetaceae > Sphaerochaeta. The sequence goes on from JALOBD010000132.1 coordinate 4,977, forward strand.
TGGATCACATACCTGATGGCAGCAGAGAGGCTTGCCTGGAGGACCGGCTTGCTGTAGGCGATCTCAACGCCTCCCTGTACCCGAAGCAGCTGCTGGGTCTTCACACTCGTCACATGCCACAGTGGGACATCGAGAACGGTGGCCAACGAGAGGGCCGGCCCATATGATTGGGCTTGGATGGCCAGGCCCAATGCACCGATGAGGGTTTGGTAGGAGAGGTCAGCCACCGGCTGCACGGTATCGATGGAGAGTCCGACCATGCCCACAAGGCTCTTTCGCCTGAGCAGACTGGTGAAGTGGAACCAGAGGCCCGGCTGGAAGCGGTTGGCATCGACGAAGGGGTATGGGAGGGCGAGGTTGAAGCGAAGGCGATCGGAGAAGGGCCGTGAGGGCAGGTGGGCAGGAGGCAGATACACCGGTCCGTCGAGAGGCGGTGACAGCTTGGCTGCAGCCGGTTCACCAGCCTTCCCCACTTTGATGACCATCCCATCAGAGGAGTAGCTTTGATAGTAGAGCACATCATCGATCATTGTGGCGTCATAGACACCATAGGAGTCGGTGAGCACTCTGCCAGAGGTCCTGCCATCGATGTCATAGCGGTACAACTCCCCCTCAGCGACGAAGAGGAGCGTATGGTCATCGATAAAACGTGGTCTGGAGAGCTCGCTGGAGGTAGGACCTGCGATGGGGGCAAGGTCCCTGCCATCGCCGAGCAGCAGCGTGCTGTTGCCCTCCTTGGCGGCGATGACCGCCACCTGCGAGCCATCGCTATTGAGTGCAGGCTCAAGAAAACTGGTGCGTTCTTCACGGTGCA
>JALOBD010000133.1 GCA_023228445.1 Sphaerochaeta sp.
TTGTCCTTCACCAATATTTTAGATACCATGGGCTTTAGTGTAACCAAACGAATCGTGCTTCGTTAAGGGTGCAGAAGGGGATATACATCATGAGAAGAGAGTCGCGGCGCTTGTTTCTGTCCATCATTGTCTTGCTGACCATGGCACTTACCGTGCTCAGCGGTGCCGACAACCAACCGTGGTACTACGGCAAACGCATCGCACTCTTCAACAACCACAACCTCGTCCACGTCGAGGAGAGCACGATCCTCGACCTGCAATACGAGTATGTGGGCAAGACCTTCAGTGACGCACTCTTTGATGAGTTGCAGTCCAAACTCTACGATCTGGACAGCTTCCTCTACTTCTTTGCCGATGCCGCCCGTACCGGCGAGGGGGACAACGAGCTGGCCATCGACTTCACCTTTTACGAGAAGCCGTACATCACAGGCCTCTCGATCGAAGGCAACAGCGGCATCAAGACCAAGGACATCACCGCAGCTCTGCTGGCAAAGGAGGGGACCTTCCTCGACGAGCAGCTCATCGCCCTCTCCAAGGAGAAGGTGCTGACCCTCTACCGGGAGAAGGGGTATGCCGATGCTACCATCGAGAGCGAGAGCGTTGTCGATGAAGATGCGCTGTTGGCAAGCCTTGCCTTCACCATCGACGAAGGGTTGCAGAAGCGTGTCGGTCAAATTGAATTCGAGGGCAACGACCACGTCGGACGCGAGGTGTTGGTCAAGCAGCTGGTCAGCAAGGCGGTCAGTTACTTCAACAGCGGCTACTACAACCCCGCCACCATCGAGAGCGACAAGGAGAAGATCGTCGCCTACTACCAGAGCAAGGGGTACATCGATGCCCACGTCACCGAGGTGAAGATCGCAGACATCAGCGGCGAGGATGAGAAGTATCAGCGCCTCAGGCTCACCTACATCGTCGACGAGGGGGATGCGTGGTTCTTTGGCGGTATCTCGGTTGAGGGCAACACCGTCTTCAGCGACGAGCAGTTCGCAGCGTTGGTGACAATGAAGGAGGGTGCCCCGCTTGACCTTGGCCGGGTGCAGAAGGAGGTGACCCAGGTCACCGACCTCTATTGGAACAACGGCTACATCTTCAACCTGATCTCCACCGATGAGATCCGCGATGTGGAGAACCACACCATCGCCTACCGCCTCATCGTCCAAGAGAACCCGCAGGCCATCATCGAGGAGATCCGCATCGAAGGGTTGACCAAGACCAAACCGCACGTCTTCGAGCGCGAGCTGGTCTTCGGTGTCGGTGATGTCTTCAGCAAGGAGAAGCTGATCCGCAGCGCCCAGAACATCTACAACACCCTCATCGTCACCGATGTGCAGTTCGACATCGTCAGCGGCAAGGAGGAGGGCACCGTAGTGCCGATCTTCACCGTCACCGAGGGCAACCAGATGGACATCCAGTTCGGTGCAACCTTCGGCGGCAACGTCGATGGCTTTCCCGTCAGCGGATTTTTGCAGTGGTCGGACAAGAACCTCGGCGGGACCGGCCGTGACCTGGCCATCGCCACCAACCTCAGCCCCGACACCCAGAACATCTCGATCTCCTTCAGTGACGGCTGGGTGGGCGACCGCCGCTGGTCCAACGGCTTGTCCTTCAGCTTCGAGCGGAGCCAGAAGTCCAACGCCCTGCAGCGGGGCGAGGGCAGCGCCTACTACACCGGCCATGGGGATGAAGAGGCTTATCCGCTGGGCTACCTCTCCCAGGCTGCCTACGAGGCGGCTGGCCAGGCACTGCCGGAGAGCCAGGACCTGATGCAATACGACTACTACCGCATCTCACTGGGTTACAACACCGGCTACACCTTCATGTTTGTGCCCGGCTCCTTGACCATCGGAGGGGGCTTGAGCATCGGGCTCAACTACGCCTCCTACGAAGATCACATCTACGACCCGTACGAGAAGTTGATCTGGCGCTACCACCAGCGGTGGCAGTTCTCAAACCGCCTCTCCCTCTCCTTCAGCTGGGATGGTCGGGACCGCATCGAGAACACGAGCCGTGGCTACTACCTCAACCAGGGCTTCACCTACGCCGGTGGCATCCTCGGCGGACTCTCCAACTATATCCGCACCACATCCAGTGCGAGTGCCTACACGACGCTCTGGTCGTACAATCTTGACGATAGGCCGGCCAATGTCGTGCTTGGGGCGACCACCACCGTAAGTGCGATGCTCAAGCAATACTACCGGAATGCCGACACCGACGAGTGGGGGTGGTATGATGCGAAGATGGGAGCCACCCGGTACGAGATGCTCTACATCGACGGCATGAACATCGGTCGCGGCTTCAATGTCGTCTTCGACCAGGCGTTCCTGTGGGACAACCAGCTCTCTGTCAGCTGGCCGCTGGCGCAGAATGTGCTGGCCGCTGAGGCATATGTGAGCGCCACCGGGGTGAGCCCTGACTTGAAGGCCATCGGCTTTGACGATCTGGCCTGGTACTTCAGTGCGGGAGCGGGCATCAAGCTGAAGGTGCCCGGCTTCCCCCTCGGCCTCTATCTGGTCAAGAACGCCACGTATATCGATGATACCTTCTCCTGGAAAGGAGGCAACTTCTTCAAGGGCAAGGGTGAGAACAGTGGCCTGTCCCTCGTGCTGGCCATCACGACGACGTTGTATTGACCATGGATGAACGCACTCTGCCAACCCCCATGATGGCCCAATACCATCAGATCAAGGAGCAACACCAGGACTCGATCCTCTTCTTCCGCCTCGGTGACTTCTACGAGATGTTCGAAGAGGATGCCATCACCGTCAGCGCCCTGCTCAACCTCACCTTGACCAAGCGCAACAACATCCCGATGTGCGGCATCCCCTACCATGCTGCCAAGAGCTACATCAAACGCCTGCTCGACGAAGGCAAGAAGATTGCCATCTGTGAACAGACCGAGCTCAGCGAAGGGGGCAGGGGGCTGGCAAAACGGGAGGTGGTTCAGGTCATCACTCCGGCCACTGTCGTCGAGGATGACTACCTCGACAGTGGCAGTGACTCCTTCATCCTTGCCCTCTCGCTCGTTGGTGGAGAAATCTCCACCGCCTACGCCGACCTCTCCAGCGCCCAGTTCTTCCTCAGACCCATCGAACGGGACAGCCGATACCTCGCACTCGGTGGTCTGATCGAAGAGATACGGCCCACTGAGATCCTCGTCAATGAGGACGAGTACTTTGCCGACAGCCGCTTCAAGGAGATCATCGACGGCTCTGCATCGATGGTCACCAAGCTTCCCTCCTGGCACTTCACCATCGCAGAGGGTGGCAAGCGGTTGGCGGCCCACGCCCAGACGGCAACCCTCAAGGGCTTTGGCCTTGACGGCGAAGAGGCGGTCCTCTCCCCTGCGGGGGCGTTGATCTGGTACTTGGGCGAGACTGCGCGCACAAGCCTCTCCCACCTCGACGGCTACACGCTCGTCGATGAGGAGCAATACCTCCTCATCGATGAGTCGAGCCGACGCAGCCTTGAACTCTTTTCCAACCAAATCGACCGCTCATCCCGCTTCTCGCTCTTCGCCTCGATCGACAAGAGCCGTACCAGCATGGGCTCTCGCAAGCTCAAACGCTGGTTGGCCAGCCCGCTCACCGATGTCGATGCGATTCTCTTTCGCCAGAAGTGGGTCAGCGCGTTCGTCGCTGACAAGGGTGAACTGAACCGGGTACGCACCCATCTCAAGGGGGTGCTCGACCTTGAACGGTTGACCAGCCGCATCAGCATGGGGAGGAGTCTGCCCAAGGACCTGGTGGGCATCTCCATCACGACAAAGGCCTTCTTCTCGATCATGGAGGCGCGATATACCGAACTCTTGGACCCATTCATCGACCAGGACCGATTGGTCGCCCTCCTCGAGCTCTCGCGCACCATCGACCGGGCCATCGATGAGGGGTGGCAGGGCTCCTTTGAGGAGGGGAGGGTGATCCTCGATGGCTTTGACGCGCAGTTGGACGAGAAACGCTCCTTGAAGGCAGGCGGCAGGCAGCTGCTCTCCGGCTATCTGGAGGAGGTCAAGGCAGCGACGGGCATCACGACCATCAAGCTCTCCAGCAACAAAATCCACGGCCACTTCCTCGAGGTCTCCAAGACCCAGGCCTCCAAGATGCCCGCCACCTTCTGCCGCAAGCAGACGCTGGTCAACGCCGAACGCTACACCAGCGATGAACTCATCGCCCTTGAACAACAGATCCTGCAAAGCGTCGGTGAGGCCGAGGCACGGGAGCGCGTCGTCTACGAAGAGCTCGTTGAGCGTGCCAACGGGGCCCACCAACTGCTTTTTCACGTCAGCTCCTTTCTCAGCGATCTCGACGCACTCGCCTCTATGGCCTGGTGCGCCATCGAACACGCCTACTGTAGGCCGACCTTCACCGATGAGGATCGGATCCTCATCAAGGAGGGACGCCATGTGGTGGTGGAACAGTACCTTGGCGTCGGCCAATTTGTCGCCAACGACTTGACGATTCACCCCGGTGGTGAGCGCTTTTGCCTGATCACCGGCCCCAACATGGCTGGAAAATCCACATTCCTGCGCCAGACCGCCCTCATCGTCATCCTCGCCCAGATGGGTGGATGGGTACCGGCCAAGGAGGCGACGCTGGGCATCGTCGACCGCCTCTACTGTCGTGTCGGATCGAGTGACAACCTCGCCCGCGGTGAATCGACCTTCCTCGTCGAGATGCAGGAGGCTGCCCACATCCTCAACACGGCCAGCCGCCGCTCATTGGTCATCGTAGATGAGCTCGGACGCGGGACGAGCACCCAGGACGGGATGGCCATCGCCTACGCGGTGATGCAGGACCTCATCGACCTCGGCTCCAAGACCCTCTTTGCCACCCATTACCATGAGCTTGCCCAGACCGATACGAGCCGGGTGCAGCTGCTGACCCTCGAGGTCAGTGAGAGCGGTGGAAAGATCCGCTTCCTCAAGCGGGTCATCGAGGGAATAGCCAACTCCTCCTATGGTCTGAACGTGGCACGCATGGCCGGCATCAGACGCGATGTACTGCAACGGGCACGCAGGTTCCAGAAGCAACACTTCGCCGAGTACGACCTCGGCAGTCGCCAGGGCGACCTCTTCACCCAGGCCGGCCTTGATGAGTTTGATGGGCCGGCCATCGCAGAGGATGAACAAGAGGCGCTCGAGCGCCTGCGTACATTCTCGGTCGAACACTCCTCCCCGATCGACGCCCTGCTGTTGATCCGTGAACTACAGGGACTACTCAAAGATTCTTAATCTAGTCTCACAGTCCAGTAATGCCACAATAAGAGATATTCATACGGAAATAATTCAATAAAACACAAATACCTAGTATTTCCCTAGGCCAATATTCTTGTCACATCGCCGGCTCTGGCATAGACTTTGAGCAACGGTCAGCCACACAGCAGGCTGTGAACCGAAGGAGTCACACCATGAACAAGAGAGTTGTCATGATCGGTCTCTTCGTCCTCCTTGCCTCGCTTTCCCTCAGTGGCGGTATCGGTACGGTTACCGTTACGGGGTTCTATACGATGGCAGCGGGCACCGAGACGTATTATATCGGCGCACCCTTTGAGAGTGAGAGTAAATTCAATGATTTCGGTGTCAAAGTGCAGGGAACCTCATTCTTCTCACCAACGAGCCCGTTCGGCCTCTCCTATGCGGCCTCAGCCTCAAAGACCCTCTCATCGACCATGAATGGCACTGCCTATGACGCGACATCCGATCCGTGGGCCTGGGCATTCGGTGGAGGAGCGACGTTCAGGATCTCCAAATCCAGTGAAATGTACTTTGAGGTAGGGGCGGG
>JALOBD010000134.1 GCA_023228445.1 Sphaerochaeta sp.
TAGTGGAGGCTCAACAAGCCCCAGGCCTCCCCATCTTTTGTGAGGAGGTAGCGGCTGACCAGATAGCAGGCCCCCCCATCACTGTAGATCGGCCCGTCGAGGCTGACTGCATCGTCAAGGCCAAGGGTAGCGATGTGTAGCTCATACTGGGGCAATGCCGAGAGTTCGAAGCCCACCGCATGGCCGTTGACCTCGGGGTATTGGTCAACGACCACCCCTTCGCGGGCGATGGTGGCAAAGAGGAAGGAAGGGGTTGTCTCCCTCTGATAATCAAAGTAGGTGGAGAGGGCGGCAAGGCTGGGTGTACGCTCCCGGGCAAGGCTCTCCTCAATGCGCTGGCCCAGCAGCGCGGTGAACACCCTCTGGCTGCCCATCAGCAAGAAGAGGTTCTCGCGGACCGTCAACAGTTCTGCGCTCCCGGCTTGCCTGTTCTCCTCGATCAAGCGCCGCTCCATCCCATTGTGAAGGGCAAATACCGCGCCGGCGAGGATGCACACCACAACCACAGACACCAAGAGTGCCTGCAATACCTGCCTGAAAGACTCCCGTCGTCGTAACGGGATCGGTGTAGCGTTCACTCCATCAGTATAAAATTGTCACACAAGGCTTGCAAGGATTATTTGCTCACCTGTTGCGGTGTTGTGCTATACTGCTTCTTCGGAGGACGATGCCACATGCAAACCACCCTTTTGGACGGGACGTGGTCCCTTACCCCCGCCGATCGTAAGAGAGTCTCCCTTCATACCCAGTACTTTGCTGAGAACTTCTCTCTCCCCTGCCCCCTGCCCGGTGATATCCACAGCGCGCTGTTGGCAGCCGATATCATCAGCGACCCCTATTGGGGGACAAACGAGCTGGCCATGCAGTGGGTGGGAACGCTCGACTGGATTGTACAACGGGTCTTCACCGTTGAAGAAGGCCAGCTGGAGGGAACGCGAGCGATCCTCACCCTCACCATGGCAGATACCATCATTACGGTCACCGTCAATGGTACGGTGGTGGGCAACACGTACAACCAGTTTCGACGCTGGCGCTTCGACCTCACCGACCATCTCAAGGCCGGGGAGAACACCATCGCCCTCTCCTTCACCAGTGCAGAAGCGTACGCCAAGGGCGAGGCGGAGAAGCTTCCCTACCCGATCCCCTACTCCGTCTACCCGGTCTATGCCAAACACCGCAACCTCATCCGCAAGACCCAGTGCCACTTCGGCTGGGATTGGGGTCCCTGCATCCTCGCCATGGGAGTCTATGAGTCCATCACACTCGACTTTGTCGATGAGGGCATCATCGAACGTGTCCGCATAGAAACAAAGCCAATCGATGACAAGCGATGGAGTGTCGGGGTATCGGTACGCTACAACGCCGTCGCCGATGCGAGCCTCGATGTACGTACAGAGGTTGCCTCCGTCGTCCAGGAGGGGACGGTCAGCGTCAAGAAAGGGCTCAACCTGCTGACCTTCCGCCTGTCGGTCTGCGATATCCAGCGCTGGTGGCCCCACGGGCACGGCAAGGCGGTCCTCTACCCGCTCTCCCTGACCATCGGGGAGCAGACGGTGAGTCGACGCATCGGTTTTCGAACCCTCGAGGTGAAGACCATCGAGGACAGTGAGGGAGGACGCTCGATGACCTTCACTGTCAACGATGTGGACATCTTCGCCAAAGGGTCCAACTGGATTCCCTTCGATGCATTGCCCTCCCGCCTCACCGAGGAGCGCTACGAGCAACTCTTGCAGAGTGCCGTTGACGCCAACATGAACATGCTGCGCGTCTGGGGGGGCGGCATGTACGAGAAGGAGATCTTCTACGACCTCTGTGATGAGAAGGGGTTGCTCATCTGGCAGGACTGCATGTTCAGCTGCTCGATGTATCCGGCCAATGAGGAGTTCTTGGAGAACGTCGAGGCGGAGATCCGCTACCAGGTCGACCGGCTCGCCCACCGGGCAAGCCTCGCCCTCTGGTGTGGGAACAACGAGGACCTCGGGGCTATCACGTGGTATGAGGAGAGCCGGGCCAACCGCGACCGGTACGTCATCGACTACGACCGGCTCAACGAAGGGGTGGTGGGTCGAATCATCCGCGAGCAGGACCCGGGGCGCACCTGGTGGCCCTCAAGCCCATCGGCCGGAGTCGGCGACTTCTCCGACAACTGGACCAGCGACAAGCGGGGGGACATGCACTTCTGGTCGGTGTGGCACGACGGCAGCCCGTTTGAGGAGTACTACACCATCAACCCACGCTTTGTCAGCGAGTTCGGTTTCCAGTCCTTCCCGTCGCTGTCGACGGTACAGACGTACGCCGACGAGGGGGAGCACAACCTCACCAGTGTCGTGATGGAGCACCACCAGAAGAACCCCAGGGGCAACTCGATCATCATCGAGAACTTCAGCCGGTACTACCGCTTCCCCTCCTCCTTCGACCAGATGCTCTACCTCAGCCAAGTCCAGCAGGCCAAGGCGATGCGGATGGCCATCGAGTACTGGAGGACGACGATGCCCCACTGCATGGGCACGCTCTACTGGCAGCTCAACGACAACTGGCCGGTGGCCAGCTGGTCGTCGATCGACTACACCGGCAAGTGGAAGTTGCTCCACTATGCTGCCAAACACTTCTACAGCACAGCCCTCCCCATCGCCTACCAGAAGGAGGATGGGATCGTCGAGGTCTTTGTCGTCAACGACGGACCGACGGCCATCGTTGATGCAAAAGCCTCGGTCAAGTTCGCTTCCTACGACGGAAAGAAGCTTGGCAAGCAGGAGTACCGCCAGGACTTCGCCCCCTACTCGAGTACCCACCTGGCCACCATCGACCTGCGCAAGAAGAAGAAACTGGAGCGGGAGAACACCTTTATCTACCTGAAGCTGAAGAGCGATGACCTCTACATCGAAAACTCGCTGATGCTCGCCAAACCCAAGGAGAGCCGACTGCAGGACCCGGGTATCAAGGTGGCGGTCGCCACGGCTGCCGGGGGCTTCAGCGTCACCCTCTCCTGTACCAAACCCGCCTTCCAGGTCGCCCTTGATGCAGGAGACCTGAGGGGGATCTTCAGCGACAACCTCTTTGAGATCCGCCCCACCGCCCAGAAGGTGGTCTCCTTCAAAACCAAGGAGCACGTCACCTTGGAGCAGTTTGTGGCCATGCTGACGGTCTATGACCTCTACTCGAGCAGCAGGAGGTAAGCTAACCGATCAAGAGTGAGAGGGTGCCCACGACGATGAGCAGCAAGCCGAACGCTGACCGTCGGTTGAGCTTCTCGCCAAAGACGAGGTAGCTGAAGGCGATGGTGAGCACGATGGAGAGCTTGTCGATCGGCACGACGACACTCGCCGGCCCGTCGTGCAACGCCTTGTAGTAGCAGAGCCATGAGCCGCCGGTGGCGAGGCCGGAGAGGCAGATGAACAGGAGCTCCCTCTTGGGCATCTTGGAGACGTTCGCTCCCTTGCCGGTCACCAGCACCATCACCCACGCCATGATGAGGACCACCACCGTCCGGATCGCAGTGCCCAGCGTGGAGTCGATGCCGCTGATGCCCACCTTACCCAAGATTGCTGTCAGACTTGCGAAGATCGCCGAGAAGATTGCCCAGACGATCCATGTCCTGGACGCAGACTCGTCCTCTCCCTCCCGCCTTTGGATCATTGCAAAGGTGCCGCCGAGGATGGCGACGACAGCCAACGCCTTGGCCCAGGAGAGTCCTTCACCAAGGAAGATCAGCGCCAGCACGATGGTCAGCGCCGTGCTGGACTTGTCGATGGGCACGACCTTGTTCACCGGTCCCAGTTGCAAGGCCCGAAAGTAACAGAGCCAGGAACCTCCGGTGGCCAAGCCCGAGAGGGTGAGAAAGAGCAGCGTATGGCCGCTCACCTCGGCTATGGTGTCGATTGATCTCACCACCAGGACCATGAGCCAGGAGACGATGAGGACCACGATGGTGCGTACTGCCGTGGCAACGGTCGAATCGGTCTCTCTGATCCCCAGCTTGGCAAGAATCGATGTCAGGCCGGCAAAGAGCGCCGATCCAAAGGCAAATGCTATCCACATCTCCAATACCCTCTTATCATGTGATGAATTGATTCATCCTACCATACAAGAGGACCCGGGCCAACAGCGATGTCGGCCCGGGTTGTGTACGCAGTTCCTTGCAGTGACGATCAGAAGACTATCGAGGGCAGCCACAGCGAGAAGCTGGGGACGTAGGTGATGATTATCAGACAGAAGACCATGACCGCGAACATGCCCAGCATCTTCTTGGAAGTCGCCTCGAGGGTGGTCTTGCCCACCGCGCATCCCACAAAGAGCGCGCTACCCACCGGCGGGGTACACAGTCCCACCGCCAGGTTGAAGATCAGCATGATGCCGAAGTGGATCGGGTTCATCCCGATGGCCGGGCTGGTCACCACCGGCAGCAGGATCGGCGTCATGATCATGATCAACGGGGCCATGTCCATGAAGGCACCCAAGAACAACAACAGCACGTTGATGATCAAGAGGAGCAGGACCCGGTTGTCCGTCACCGACACCAGCCACATGGTGATCTTCGCCGGGATGCGCAGGTCGGTCATCATGTAGGCAAACGCCTTGGCGGTTGCGATGAGGCTCAGCACGACGGCCAAGGTCCTGAGGGTGTTCTTCAACACGTGGCCAAAGTCTCGCAGCTTTGCGGTCTTGAAGACGAAGTAGGTGAGCAGGAAGGTGTAGAAGCAGGCAATCGCCGCACTCTCGGTGGCGGTGAAGATTCCCAATCCGACCCCTCCCATGATGATGACGATGGTCATCATCGGCAGGATGGCGTTGATGAGGATCTGTACGCACTTGCCCATCTCACACGTAAAGAGTGGTGTCGAGATGACCACCCACGTCTGAGGCCGCTTGCGATACCCCCACTTGGCATGTTTGGGAGCGGAGAACTTGATCCACCGCACCGGATCACCCATCCCGATCCTGATACCGCCGGGGAACTGGTAGTAGTTGCGCAGTACGATGCAGTACACCAACAGTGAGAAGCCGAGGAACACACCGGGGATTGCACCGGCTATGAACATCCGACCGATGGAGATGCCTCCGCCAGCGGCCAGCGCATAGATGACCATGTTGTGGCTTGGCGGGATGAGAACGCCCTGACACGAGGTGACTACGGTAAGGCCAACGGAGAACTCGCGGTTGTACCCCTGTTTGACCATCAGCGGGATAACCACTGAACCGAGGGAGGAGACGTCGGCAACGGCGGAGCCGGAGATGCCGCCGAAGAACATCGAGTCGATGCAGTTGACGTATGCAAGCCCGCCCTTGAAGCGTCCGACGATCAGGTTGGCAAGATCGATGATCTTGTCAGAGACCTGGCCTACTGACATGATCTCTCCCATCAGGATGAAGAACGGGATGGCGAGCAGGGCAAAGTTGCTCACCCCGTCAATCATCATCCGCACCATCACCGTCAGATTCGTCCCGTTGATGAGCGCCGAGCACAACGTGGCGATCAACAGCGAGAAGGTGACAGGCACCTTGAGCACCAACAAAACAACAAATCCACCCAAGAGGACTATGGTAGCTAATGTCGCAGTCGTCATGACAAATCCCCTCCTTCAGTCGAATGGTCGGCCAACGCTTCCTTGCGTTGTTCCTTCACCACCTCGCTCCAATCAACTTCCTTCTTGGAGTAGAGGAGGTCTTCCTTGTCCAGGATCCCCGTCATGAAGAGCACCTGGTCAAAGACGATGACAAAGCCTGCCATCGGGGCGGGTA
>JALOBD010000135.1 GCA_023228445.1 Sphaerochaeta sp.
CTGATATCGCCCACTGGATGGTCGGACGCCAGGTCGATACGAGCACGCGCGAGAAGCGCCACTATGACTACGCCGGCGCACCGGTGATTCTCTCGCTGGAGAACTTATGGGTGAACATGCCCGGTGAAACGGTTCGCAACGTCTCCCTCGATGTGCACAAGGGCGAGATCCTCGGCATCGGGGGGATGGCTGGCCAAGGCAAGCTCGGCATCCCCAACGGTGCGATGGGCCTCTTCCCCGCCGGCGGCACGATCACCTTCGAGGGGAAGGAGATCCACCTCAACGACCCCCGCAACTTCCTCGACGTCGGCATGGCCTTCGTCAGTGAGGATCGGCGTGGGGTGGGGCTCTTGCTTGACGAGAGTCTTGAGTGGAACATCGCCTTCACCGCCATGCAGGTGCAGCAGAAGTTCTTGAAGAAGTACCTTGGCGGCCTCATCAAGTGGCGTGACCAAGAGAAGATTGCCGATGAGACGGCCAGCTACGTCAAGCAACTGGAGATTCGCTGTGTCTCGACCAAGCAAAAGGCCAAGGAGCTCTCCGGGGGCAACCAGCAGAAGGTCTGCCTGGCCAAGGCGTTTGCCGTCCACCCCAAGCTGCTCTTTGTCAGTGAGCCCACCCGAGGCATCGACGTCGGTGCCAAAGCGCTGGTGCTCAAGGCACTGAGACGATACAACGAGGAGAGTGGTACGACCATCATCATGATATCCAGTGAACTTGAGGAGCTCCGCTCCATCTGTGACCGCATCGCCATCATCAGCGATGGCAAGGTCTTCGGAATCCTTCCGTCCTCGGCCCCGAGTGCCGATTTCGGTCTGCTCATGGTTGGCCAGATGCCCGACCAGATCCAAGGAGGTGCAGTATGAACGGTGCAGCGGCACTGGCACTGGGCAGGAGGTTCGTGCGCTCCTTCGGACTTCCGAGGATCATCATCGCCCTCTTCTTGCTCTCCCTCTTCATCCTCGCCCCGATCGCTGGGGTCAACGTCGGCACGAGCCTCAGTGACACCCTCAACCGCTTCGGGATGAACGCCATCATGGTCCTCGCCATGGTTCCGATGATCCACAGCGGCTGTGGGTTGAACTTCGGTCTGCCCCTGGGCATCATCGCAGGCCTCTTGGGGGCGACCATCTCGCTGCAGGTCAACATCCCCGGCCCGACCTCCTTCTACTTGGCAATCCTCTTTTGCACCCCCTTCGCCCTGATTCTCGGCTGGGGGTACGGGGAGCTGCTCAACCGGGTCAAGGGCGGGGAGATGATGATTGCCACCTACGTGGGTTTCTCCTCGGTCGCCTTCATGTGCATCATGTGGTTGCTCTTGCCCTTCAGTAATCCGACGATGGTCTGGGGCTTCAGTGGAACTGGGCTGAGGACGACCATCAGTGTGGAGGGCTACTACCTCCATGCGCTGAACAACTTATTGGCCATCAGGTTGACCCCGCACCTGGTCATCCCCACCGGGATGTTGCTCTTCTTTGCATTCTTCGCCTTCATCATCTGGGCCTTCCTCCACACCAAGACCGGCACCGCGATGACCGCCGTCGGGTCGAACCCGATCTTTGCCCGGGCAAGCGGCATCAACGTCGATCGGATCCGAACACTGAGCGTGGTGATGTCCACCTGGCTCGGGGCGGTGGGAATCTTGGTCTACCAGCAGTCCTTCGGCTTCATCCAGCTCTACATGGGACCCTTCTACATGGCCCTTCCGGCTGTCTCGGCAATCCTCATCGGCGGGGCGAGTGTGAACAAGGCCAGCATCCTCAACGTCATCGTCGGCACCTTCCTCTTCCAAGGAATCGTGACCATGACCCCGTCGGTCATGAATTCGATGATCCACACCGACATGAGTGAGGTCATCAGGATCGTCGTCTCCAACGGCATGATCCTCTACGCCCTGACTCGAAAGACGGAGGCAGTGCGATGACGTTGAAAGCAACAAAAGGCCAGAGAGTGCTGCGCTTCATGGCAAACAACACCGTACCGATCCTCTTTCTGATCATCTGTGCGTTCGGTATCCCGCTGTCGGGCTACTCAGCCAACTACCTGATCAGCGAGATCATCGTACGCTTGGTCCGGAACTCCTTCTTGATCGTCTCCCTCCTGATTCCGATTCTCGCCGGCATGGGGCTGAACTTCGGCATGACCCTCGGTGCCATGGCCGGACAGGTCGGCTTGATCTTCATCAGCGACTGGGGCATCGTCGGCATCCCCGGCATGGTGCTCGCCATGGTCATCTCCACCCCGATCTCGATGCTCCTGGGGTGGTGGTGTGGCAAGATCCTCAACATGGCAAAGGGCCGGGAGATGGTCACCAGCTACATCATCGGCTTCTTCATGAACGGTATCTACCAGCTGGTCGTCCTCTACGGCATGGGACCGGTCATCCCGATCCGCAACAAAGCGCTGGTGTTGCCCCGTGGATACGGGATCCGCAATACCGTCAACTTGATCGGCATCCGCAAGGCGCTGGACAACCTGATCGCGGTGCGCATCGGCACTGTCCCGATTCCAGTGGCGACCTTCGTCCTCATCGCGCTGCTCTGCCTCTTCGTCCTCTGGTTCAAGAAGACGAAGCTCGGCCAGGACATGCGGGCGGTGGGCCAGGACATGGAGGTGGCACGGGCCGCCGGGATTCCCGTCGAGCATACCCGTATCGTCTCGATCATCATCTCCACCGTCTTCGCCGGCTATGGGATGATCATCTATTTGCAGAACATCGGTACGCTGAATACCTACAACAGCCACATGCAGATCGGCATGTTCAGTGTCGCCGCACTGCTTGTCGGTGGAGCCACGGTGGCCAAGGCCAACATCCGCAACGTCTTCTTGGGGGTCATCCTCTTCCACCTGATGTTCATCGTCAGCCCGATGGCCGGCAAGAACCTCATCGGCCAGGCCCAGCTGGGCGAGTACTTCCGCGTCTTCGTCTCCTATGGGGTCATCACGATCAGCTTGGTGCTCTATGAGATGCGCAAGAAGCGCGAACAGGCGTTGGCAGGCCTCACCTTGGCCGCCGCACAGGAGGTAGAGGCATGAAAGGAAAGACCCTCTTGATCAGGCTCGCAGTCATTGCAGTCATCCTCATCCTCTCGGCCATCCTCTTCTTCGTCGGCAAGAGCCATACCGTGCTGGTGGACAACAAGGCGGTCACTGTCGATGGCAAGGAGATTGCGGCGCTGAAGCTCGTCGAGGTCGCTGTCAACAAGCAAGCCTCGTGGGAGCTTACCCCCCGCGACCGGGACAAGTTCGATGTCACTGGCCAAAAACACACGGTGACGGTCGCCTACACCGACGAGTGGTGGGAAGAGCATACCATCGTGCGCACCTTCACCGTACCATTGATGCAGGACATGGTCATGATCCTCGTCCCCGCCTTGGTGGCCAACCCCGAGAGTGACCAATCGGTGTGGTTGGAGAACTACGAGATTCCCTCGTATGCAGTGACGATGGCCGAGAGTGACGAAGTAGTGGTCACCGACGATATGGCCGGCTTGATCACCGACCTGTAGGATTGAACCATCGTGCCGGGCCACCATCGCGGTGGCCCGGAGTATTTTCGCTCAATGCTGGTTTTTCGGCACAATACACATCGAGCCGGCCATCCATTCGATGAGTTGCGCCTCATCGACGGGCTTGGAGAAGTAGTAGCCCTGGATGAAGCCGATCCCATGGCGGGTAGCGATCTCGAGTTGTGCGCGTGTCTCCACCCCTTCGGCCACCATCTGCTTGCCCAGGCGTCTGAGCATGGTGCTGATCAAGGCGATGAGCTGATAGTCGTTGACATCGTTGGCAATGACGGAGCGGTCGAGCTTGACGATCTCAAAGGGGAGGGTGACCAAGCTCTCGATGTTGGAGTAGCCGGTGCCAAAGTCATCGAGCATGAAGTGCACCCCGTAGTCGGTGAAGAGCTTCCAGTTCTTCAGGATCTGACCGTTGGGTCCCAGCAACTTCGATTCGGTGACCTCGAAGACAATCTTGGAGGGCTCGATCCCTGCCTCTCGGATGATGGAGAGCAGGCGGCTGCCCATCTCAGGTGAAGCGATATCCGATGCACTGATGTTGATCGAGATGTGGCTGAGGTTGGATGCAAGGTCGAGATTGGCGGCCAACAGAGCGCACACCTTGCGCACCACGATGGCGGTCAATTCACGGATGAGGCCCGCTTGTTCGGCTACGGGGATGAACTCGGCGGGGCTGATCATCCCCAGGTGCGGATCGTCTATGCGCATCAGCGCCTCGGCGGCGACGATGCGGTTGTCATCACTGTTGATGATGGGCTGGTAGCAGATCACCACACCTGACTCATTGGTCACAGCAGTACGCAACGCGGAGAGGACCTCCAGACGCCGTTTACGGATCGGTACGAGGCGTTGGTTGAAGATGATCACCGACACGCGCCGCCGCTCCTTGATCTCTGCCATCGTGAATTCCAGCGATTCGGCCACCTCTTCGGCGGTGTTGGCCCCCACCGGTGTCTCCACGATGGCAAATTGCAGGTGGACTGAGATATGCTCTCCGTTGATGAGCCAGCCCACAACTGCGAAGGTTCTGATACGGTTGATGACCCTGACCAGCTCGAGATGGGAGAGCCGGGGACCGATGATGGCAAAGCTATTTCGGTAGAGGCGGTAGGCGACGGTGCGCGGGCTCAGCGTGGCGATGGAAGTGGCAAAGGCAGCAAGCGTGCGATCTCCGCTTTCGTTGGAGTATCGGTCGTTGATGAGGCGGAAGTTCTCGATGTCGACCATGATGATGGTCTTCTGCCGCTGTTGGCTGGTAATCTGGCGCAGCCTGCTGAGGTAGGCGGTGTAGTTGGGGATCTTGGTCAGCGAGTCAAGGGTGAGCTCGCGGCGTTGCCACGCCAAGAAGCTGAAGAGCAGGATGAACGTGCCCGTCACGCCAAAGAGGTAGGGGTGCTTGAAGAGGGCAAAGAAGATGAGCGAGATGACCAACATGGCCGAAGCAAGAGAGAGCCCGGTGAAGCTGAAACCGGTGAACAGCACTCGATAGGCGATGAGGATGGCCAAGGCGACCAGCAACATCACGGCGGAGAGGGCGAGCATGATCTTCACCCCGCTACCTCCGACTAAAATCCCGGCACGGTTGAAGACAAAGAGCCGCTCTGTCCAGATATCGATGGTGGTGAGGGCGACAAAGAGGACGAGCATTGCCACTTGAGAGCCCATGATGATGGTTTTGGTGCTGGCCCTCAGGATTCGCCGCTCCATGCCCGAGAGCCAGACGAAGATGAAGATGGGGACCGCGAGGATGTGGAGGAAGAAGAACGATCTCAAGAGTGCGGGGGGGTGGGTGAGCACGCCTTCGGTCTGCAGGTGGATGACGAGCGAGGAGACGAGATAGGTGATGAAGACTGCGAATGAGCAGACAAGCGAGGTGTTGTCGATCCCGTCATTGCTGAACAATTGGCGCACCATCGCCACCAACGTTGCGATGGTGATGATGAGACAGATGAGCTCGGTAGCGACAAGTTCCATGTTTTCCCTCATGAAACGCAATGGTTCATTATATGTGGTGAAATCATACAGTGCAAATCAATTCACCTGGATTTGGTCGGTCAAACTAGTTTTCGAAGAATTTGTCCCCGATGTCCGGGCGGTACCAGGCTCCCTCGAAGTGCACGTGGGTGACCCCTTTGTAGGCGTTCTTGTTGGCGTTCATGATGTTGTAGCCGATGCCCACGACCGTGACGCATCG
>JALOBD010000136.1 GCA_023228445.1 Sphaerochaeta sp.
TGGTGAAGGCAACCAACAGCAGCAAGAGGATGTATTGGATGATCGCTGTTATGCTCATAGGGCGACCATAGCAGGAGGCGTCGAGTTTTGTAAAGGGCATATCGTTGCGTTCGAGAATGCCGGCAAAGCGAAAGGGCCCCCTTGAACCATCGCGGATAATTGCATACAAGAGATGTATACGGAGGAGGATGCCAATGAAACAAATCGCCTTGATCCACACAGTCCGTCCTGTCTTGGAGAGTTTTCCGACGCTTTTGCAACAGGTAGTGGGGGAGGACCTTCTGATACACAACCTGCTTGACGAATTCCTCCTCTCCAATCCTGCTGCAATCGGACGCTTCTCCATTGAGAACCGCAACCGCCTCTTCAACGATATCAAGAGCTGTGAGCTCACCGGAGCTGATATCATCGTTGTCACCTGCTCGACCCTTACCCCGGCGGTACAGCTGGTTAGACCGTTCATTACGGTCCCGGTCGTCGCCATCGACGATGCAATGACCGCCGAGGCGGTGAGAGTCGCCAGAAGGATCAAGGTGGTGGCCACTGCACAGAGCACGCTGGAGCCCACCATTGCCAAACTCAACCAAGAAGCAGCAAAAATCGGCACGGTCATTGATGTCGATGCCCAAGACAACGAACTCGCCTATACAGCGATGAAGGGAGGGGATATGGCGACCCACGACCGTCTGGTGCTCGCGATGATCGAGGAGACGGCCGGCTATGAGGCGATCGTCCTCGCCCAAGCCTCGATGGCCCACCTGCAAGAGCAGGCCGAGAGAATTGCCGGTGTGCCGGTGCTCGCATCACCGCGCCTCTGCTGTGAGCAGGTGAAGCAGCTCCTCACGGAGGTGTAAAGTCTCGATACCCTCCACCTTCTGCGTTGGGAGATGATTGGAGGTATTGCGTCACGGGAGGCTCGACGCAGACTCAGTGGCTAGCATCGAGGGCGATCACTGTGACGGCTCCCCGAGGGTTTTGATGAACTCGATCATATCGATGGCCTTGGGAGGGCAGCCGGCTAGACTCTTTCCAAGGCCCTTTGTGCAGATGCCCACCCCGACGCGGGAAGGGTCATCCACCCCCTTGAACTCTTGGCCGATCGAGATCGTGTGCTTCAGACTCTGTAGGCGGCCTCCCTCATCAAGGCGCTTGAGGGCGTGGATGAGGGTGCCATAGCACGCCGAGCACGCGCTCCGCTCTTCGGTGTGAAGGCTGAGGTAGGAGGCGCTGCCGGTGGGTGTAGCCACTGGTTGTTCATTGGGTTCGTTGAGCTGGATGAGGTGCATCGCTTCCAGGTCAGAAGAGCCGACGCCGAGATCTTCTGCAAGGTGGATGTACGGGATGTCTTGGCAGGAAAACCCGATGAGCGAAGCGGCGAAGGCGTCGCAGAGTACGCTGTCGCGACATGCGAACATCCGGTTGGTCTCTACCGGGTTGCCACCCTCCTCGAAGTCCAGGTCGCCGCAGATCGAGTCGACGATGACCAGATCGGCACTTCGTACGGCGTTGAGGGCCGCGATGGGGCGGTGGAGACCCTGGGTATGGAACTGCCGCTTGCTGGAATCGGAGATACACCCCTTCATGTTCTTCAACGCACAGGTCATCGCCGTCTGGCAGTGCCCCTTCAAGACCGGCAGGTTAATGAGAAAATCACACGTGAGGATCGTCTTGGAGACCTCCATCGTGATGCCGCCAGCACGCTGTTTGACGTACTGGTCCCTCTTCACATCGATGAGGGGTACGGTGTAGCGCTCGCTGATCTCATGATAGCCGTGGAGTGCAAAGCAACGCTCGGTGCTCTCCCCAATCCAGGCACTTTCGACAATCGCGATGTTGTGGTATCCCCGCCCCTTGAGGTGCTCGATGATGGCCACGACGATCTCGGGATGGGTGGTCGCCCCACCATCGGGGGTGGCAGCGACCACCAGGTTGGGCTTCAAGACGATCGCCGAATCCTTGTCGGTGATCAAGGACTCAATGGACAGTGCATTGAGCAGTGTTTCGGTCATCGCCGAGGGGTCCGATCCGTAGGTGATGATGATGTCATTTACTCTCATAAGGCAACCCTGAGGTCGAAAGAGTCATGAAAGACGTGTTCGTGGATCAGGGCTTTACAGCGCTCCTTCTCTCCGCTCTTCAAGAGGCTCATCATCTGCGCATGTTGGTTCAGGCGATGGGAGAGGTTGTCATCGGGGAGGTTTTGGGCGATGCGCAGCTGCTGGATCTTCGCATCGAGGCGTTCGTAGAGGAAAATCAAAGCCGTGTTTTGTGAAGCCTTCACCAGTGTCAGATGAAAGAGACTGTCCTGCAGGAAGACCGTGGCCCGGTCACCGATGCCCATCGCATACTGGCAGTCGGCGGCATACCGGGAGAGCTCCTTGACGTGTGCCTGGTAGCCATCTTCATTGATGGAGTCGACAGCGAGCTGTTCAAGTGCGATGCGCACTCGGGTGGTATCGAGAGCTTCCTCTTTGGTGATGGCAGTGACCAAGGCGTGGCTGCTTGGCTTGATGGTCACCAACCCGTATTCGGCAAGACGCCTGATGGCCTCGCGGATAGGAGTGCGGCTGACACTGAACTGTTCGGCAAGCGTCTCTTCGGGAATCTTCACACCCCCCTTGAGCTGTCCATTGAGAATCTGTTCCTTGAGCATCGTGTAGACTTGGTCGCTGAGGCTGCTTTGGATAGACTTTTTCATGATTCATTCCTTATTGGTATGTTGTACTGTACTGGGTGTGCACCCATCCGTCAAGAAAACTGTGTACAAAGCACAATACACATGATTTTAGAATTCATAGCAGATATTTAGAATACAAGAACATTCCCAACGGATAAACAAGAGTATTTGACACGCTGGTTCTCCTATGATAAGACGATTGTATACAACAATGACGTCCATTTTGCACTACGTTGCAACGAGGAGGTCCACCGCATCCGGACGTTTTTCAGGTAAGAAGATCTAGGTTTTGGGGCGCTGGGCGAAGAGACCGGACTGTGGGCTATAGGGGCATTGAGTCAATCGAGCATGGGTTTGTCGATGTCTATGCCTCGCCAATTACTGAGGTCTTCATGAAACGGGGCATTTCCTGTAGATTCGATGACAGGTGAGGCGAGACATCGGTTGTCAAAATACCTTTGCACTGGGCGCATAGGCGAACAACGATGGCGCTATAGAGATGAGGAGATTGAGAGAATGGATCAGATGAAACGAGCGTACGATGTACTGAAAGAGTGGAAGGGAAAGTCCTACATCCATGGCTTGGGAGTTCTGGACAAGGTAGGCGAGGCTGCAGCTGCTTTCGGTAAGAGAGCGTTGGTTATCAGCAACCATACCCATATGAAGCCGGTCACCGACCGGGTCGTCGAGAGTTTGAAGAGGGCCGGTGTCGAGCTTGCCGACGGTGTCATCGCCCCGGGGGCGAAACCCAATGCCCCTCGTGAAGACGTCTATCGCCTGGAGAGTTACATCCTGCACACCAAGCCCGATTCGATCGTCGTAATCGGCGGCGGCTCGACCATCGATGCCGTCAAGGCATCCAACGCCCTCGCGGTCCTCGGAGGGGCGGTGACACCGGAGATCGACCACTACTTTGGTACCGGTGTCGTCACCGGTGAGCTGGCCAAGACCGGCCTGGCCTTGATCCCGACGATTGCCGTGATGACCAGCGCCTCCAGCGGAGCCCACCTGACCAAGTACTCCAACATCACCGATCCGGTGGCCGGTCAGAAGAAGCTCATCGTCGACGATGCGCTGATCCCCACCGTCGGCCTCTTCGATTACGAGACCACCCTCTCGATGCCGCTCTCACTGACCATCGATGGGGCCCTCGACGCCATCGCCCATACCTTCGAGGTCTTCCTCGGGGCAAGCGAGGCAACCTACGCCAGAGCTGCTGAACTGGCCGAGTGTGCCATCAGCCTGGTCGTTGAGTACGCCCCGTCCTTGATCAAGGATCTGGGCAATGTGAAGGCACGTGAGGCCATCGGTCTGGCCACCGACCTGGGCGGATACGCCATCATGATCGGAGGAACCAGCGGTGCCCACCTGACCAGCTTCTCTCTGGTGGACATCCTTGCCCACGGCACCGCCTGTGGCATCATGAACCCCTACTACGTGGTGCTCTACTCCAAGGCGATCCAAAAGCACCTCAAGGTCGTCGGCGCAATCTTCTCCTCCTATGGCTACGGCCCGTCGGTGGAGGGCCTTTCTGGCCGCGAGCTTGCCGTGGCGGTCGCCGAGATGATGATCGCCTTCAGCACTGCCATCAAGGCACCGACGAAGCTTGACGATATCGAAGGCTTCACCGAGGCCCACATCACCCGCGCCCTCACTGCAGCCAAGGACCCACAGCTGGAGATGAAGCTGAAGAACATGCCCGTTCCGATGCAGGCACGTGATGTGGATACCTACATGGAGCCGTTGCTCAGGGCTGCAGCACAGGGAGACCTCTCCTTGATCAAGGAGATGTGAGGCGTCCGTCAGGTGTCATCAAGGATTTGTGTGCGAACCACTGCCATGATTTGGTAGGAGAAAATTTCTGAGTCAAAAATCAACAAATCCTGCATTTGAGATCGTCAGATGCAGGATTTTGTTGATATATCACAATACAAGTCCAAAAGAATTCAGCTGCCCGGCTCAAATGTGCAAGGCACCCTCCTTTGCTCGATCTGCCCGCTCTTTGAGCAGCAGGTAGATCTTCTCCTCATCGTCCATTGTGGAGAGCAACTGTTCAGTCTTGCACATCAGGCGTTCAATGCTGCGCTCGTAGGAGAGGGTGATGGCGTGTTTCTCATAGACATCCTTGGCTAGGTCACTGACGAGATTGATGTGTGCTCGTTTGATGCTCAAGCGGGCCATGAGGATGGCCGCCGCCTTACCGGCTGCAGTATCGTGGGCACACAGCATATCGCGCGGCCCAGTGTAGGTGGCAAGGAACTCTTCGAGAGCGAAGAGGGGGTGCAACCACTTCTCCCGGCTGGTGAAGATCAAGTCGTCGCCGTTGAAGACGGCGAGGGAGATGCCATCGGGGAGGTCTTGGGTGTAGTGTTTCATCTGCTCTCCGTCATGTCGATCGGGTCGTGCTCCGTGCGACCCAGCCCTACGAGGTATACTTCAAATGAATCGTCACGACAAGCCTTGGGCTTGTAGGGTTTGACGCGGGAAAAGAGCTCTCTCATCTCCTTGATCAGTTCTTGCTCGCCACCGCCTTGAAAGAGCTTCACCACCAGGTTGCCTCCGCTCTTGAGCTGGTCACGAGCCAGTCCAATTACCGCCTCGCAGAGCGCTTCACTGCGGCTGGTATCGACACTGCGGATCCCACTGGTCTGCGGGGCAGCGTCGCTGATGATCACATCGTAGGGACCATGGGCGACTAGTTGGGCACGGATCTCAGCACTGAAGGCATCTCCGACAAGCTCGATCACCCCTTCTGGTAGCGGGTTCAACGAGAGAGGGTTGAGGTCCACGGCAACGATCCTGCCCCGTTTGCCGAGGAAGTTGCGCGTGACGTAGAGGGTCCAGGATCCCGGGGAGGCGCCCACGTCGAGGACGGTATCGCCACCCTTGATCAGCGAAAAGTGTTGCTGCATCTCCTCAAGCTTGTACACCGACCGCGCCGGATACCCCTCAGCCCGTGCCTTGAGGGTATAGGAGTCGGCCCGGTCTCTTCTGCTCTTTGCCATGGGCCCATGATAGCAGAAG
>JALOBD010000137.1 GCA_023228445.1 Sphaerochaeta sp.
GTCGATGCAATCTCAATCCAAGGGCGGAACGCAGCGGGTGTTCGGGTGGCTACCATGAAGTTCAAGGAGGACTCGATTGTTGCCATCGCATCCACTGAGCGTGAAGAGACCGATGAGGTCCAAGTACCCGAAGAGATTGAGGCAGATGAGGTAGGTGAAGAGAGCGAACCTGACGACGAATAAGACAAGTGTTAAGTAGTTCATGGGGTTACTTTGGTCTTCCAAAGTAACCCTCTTTTTGGCCCAGAAATATGGCAAATTTCCCAAGCAATACTGTTTCTACTCATAGAAACATGCCGATAGAACCTGCATTTGGCGCTCTCAAACGCCGTTTTGGAGCGTTTTGGAAAATTCATAAAATACATGAGGGTTTGTTGTAAAGTGCACCGGATATATTGGTACAATTGCACTCATCAGCTGCGTTTCACGCAAAATACGCTGCTTGTGTTTGAATCGCTTGCCCATGCATCAACCCTCCTTCTCTTGGTACCTATAAGTATAACAATCACGACTGAGGAAGGTTTCATGTTGATGTTTCACGTGAAACAAACAGAGAGGCCATGGGTAGGGAAGAGCACTGTATATCGATCCAGCCGAACGTTGGGGGGACATAAAAAAACGTTTCACGCAAAATGTTTCACGTGAAACGTTCTTCAAGGAATGGTCCTCCTAGAAATCAGGAGTGTTGACTACCGTGAGCTTGGGGTCAACAAAGTTGCGAAGGTAACGCTCTACCCCACCCTTGAGGGTCATCTGGCTCATCGGACAGCCTGCGCAGGCCCCCTTGAGTCGGACTGTGACATCGTTGCCGCTCAGGCTGACGAACTCAATATCTCCACCGTCATTCTGCAGCGCAGGACGGATATCCTCCAACGCCTTCTTGACTTTATCTTCAATCATGTGGATCTCCTCCATTCAATACCATGAAGATACTCCTTCATTGGATATGGGTCAACTCCTCAGCCCCAAGAGGTGACAAGTCCATGCATATTCCGTATAGTAGTCGATATGAGTGCACACACCATACTCTTTTTGAATCAAAAGGGAGGAGTGGGAAAGACCACGTCGGTGGTCAATCTCGGCTCTGCCCTCGCCCGGACTGGTCATTCGGTATTGCTCATCGATCTTGACAGCCAGGCGAACATGACCAGCGCGCTGGCATTGAGCCGTGAAGGTGCTACCATGTACCAAGTTATGGCCAAGAGCGCCGCCTTCGGTGATGCGATCATGCCTACGAGCGTCAAAGGGTTGTACGCCATTGCCAGTGATATCAACATGGCCGGATTGAATATTGAGCTGGTTGATCAAGAGCGACGGGAGTTTTTCCTCAAGGATGCACTGGAAGGTATTGAGCAGGGGTGGGAGTATATCCTTGTCGATTGTCCTCCGTCTCTCGGACTGGTGACGATCAACGCCATGGTGTGGGCACAAAGTGTCATTATCCCGCTTCAGTGTGAATATCTTGCCATGGAGGGGTTGAACCTCCTGATGAGGACGGTGGGGAGCGTCAAGAAGGGGTTGAATCCCGATCTGAAAATCTTGGGCATCCTCTTTACGATGTACAGCAAGCGTACCCGCTTGGCCAACGAGGTGGTTGAGGATGTCTCATCGTTCTTCCCCTCCTTGGTCTTCAAGACCCTCATTCCCCGCAACGTTCGGATCGCAGAGGCTCCCTCCCATGGACTTCCGATCAACGTATACGATAATTCCAGCCTCGGGGCCAAGGCATACAAGGAGCTTGCAAAGGAGGTCGTCGATCGTGTCGCAACCAAGTAACAGGAGACGAGGTCTCGGAAAGGGCATTGGGAGCTTGATGCAGGACTATACCTATGAATCAGTTGTCGAGGAGACGCTCAAGCGAGAGGGTGAATCTGCTACATCGGTTCTCGAAGTCCCCATCGATCGGGTACGACCAAACCCCAACCAACCGCGCAGCGAGTTCAACCAGGAGTCGTTGGCTGAGTTGGCTCAATCCATTAAGAGAGAGGGTGTGCTCCAGCCCATCCTCGTTGAGGAGATCGGACCAGGTTCGTACTCCATCGTCGCCGGAGAACGACGCTACCGGGCAAGCAAGATGGCCGGGATGGCGAGCATCCCTGTCCTGGTCAAAGACTTCAGCCAGATGCAGCGCCTCGAGGTTTCGTTGATCGAGAACATCCAGCGTGAGAATCTCAATCCGATTGAAGAGGCGAAGGCCTTCGCCTACCTGATCCAAGAGGGAGGCATCACGCAGGAGGAGCTTGCCCAGCGGGTAGGGAAGAATCGCTCCACTATTAGTAACAGTATCCGATTATTGCAGCTTAACTCTAGTATGCAAAAGGATTTACTTGCTGGTAAATTCAACGCAGGCCAAGCGCGTGCCCTCCTTTCGGTAGTCAATCCTGCCGATCGTGAGATCCTGTACAAGATGGTGCTTGAAAAGGAGCTCTCCGTCCGCGCCACGGAGGAGTTGGCAGCAAAGTTCAATGAGGGCAAGCGTGCCCTCTATCAGAAAAAGAGGCGCGCAGCAAAGGATGATAAGCGGAGTGTGGAGATCATCGCAGCCGAGGATAAGTTCCTCCATGCGGTGGGATCGCACGTCGAGATCAAGGGAACGCTTGCCAAGGGCAAGCTGCAGATCCCCTATAAGAGCAGCGAGGAGCTGGAACGACTCTACCAGTTGCTTGCACCAAACCAAGAATTATTCGAACGTGAGTAAGGAGATATAATGGACAAGAATTCATTGGGGGACGGCCTCTACGCCGTCCTCGATACCAACAAGGGCGAGATCATCCTCTCCTTGGAGTTTGAGAAGACACCGATGACGGTGGCCAACTTTGTTGGTCTTGCTGAGGGGTCTTTGAATGTGAATGGCAAGAACCAACCATTCTACGATCAGATCACCTTCCATCGGGTCATCGAGAACTTCATGATCCAGGGGGGGTGCCCCAAGGGCACGGGGACGGGGGGTCCCGGCTACACCTTCCCCGATGAAATCGATGAGAGTCTGCACCATGCCGGTCCAGGAGTCCTCTCGATGGCCAATGCAGGGCCGGGGACCAACGGCAGCCAGTTCTTCATCACCCATGTCGCCACTCCCTGGCTCGATGGTAAACACACGGTCTTCGGCCACGTGGCCATCGGTCAGGAGGTAGTCAATGCCATCGAGCAGGGAGATGTCATCAATACGGTCAAAATCATCCGTGAGGGCGAGAAGGCGAAGGCCTTCCAGGCCGACGCACAGCACTTCACCGACTTGGTGGCGTCTGCCGAAGAGAGAAGCAAAGCACGGATGGCAAAAGAGCGGGCAAAAATCGATGCTGAGCTGAAGAATCGCTACCCTGAAGCAATCACCACACAAAGCGGCCTTCGGTATGTAGTGAGAAAGAGCGGTGATGGCAAGAGAAAGCCAGCGTGGGGGCAGACCGTATCGGTCCACTACAGCGGGAGCCTCCTTGATGGACGGATCTTCGACAGCTCGATCCAACGGGGCCAGCCGACGACCTTCAAGGTCGGAGAGGTCATCGAAGGATGGAACGAGGCGTTGGTTGAGATGAGCGTAGGGGAGAAGCGTACGTTGGTCATCCCCCCCGACCTTGGCTATGGGACGATGGGGTACCCGGGGGTAATCCCCCCAGACTCGACGCTGATCTTTGAAGTTGAGCTCTTGGACGTACTCTAGGGAGCGTATAAGGGGAGTGTGATGAAGGGGAAGGATATCCAGTATGTTTGCAGTCAGTGTGGAAGAGCCGAGAGCAAGTGGCTTGGCCGCTGCCCTGACTGCGGCAGCTGGAATACCTTTGAGGAGGAGGCGGCAAAGGCCGAAGTGACGGGAAAGCGGGCGGTTATCAGCACCGAGGATCGTCCGATCACCCTCGAGGCGGTCCAGGTGGACCCGCTCTTTCGCTTTGAGACTGGAATCAGCGAGCTGGACCGGGTCCTCGGCGGTGGAGTGATGAAGGGCTCTTCGATCCTCCTCGGTGGGGAGCCTGGTATCGGCAAATCCACCTTGATGCTCCAGGTCCTCGCCGAGAGCGCCAAAGGACGTTCGGTCCTCTACGTCAGTGGCGAGGAGTCGCCCAGCCAAGTCAAGCTCAGGGCCCAGCGCCTGTCCCTGGACCTCGGGCGCATCGACATCTTCTGTGATACCCGCAGTGAAGTCCTGGTAAAGCTGCTTGAAAACTCCTTCTACGAGGTGGTGGTCATCGACAGCTTGCAGACTCTCGGCAGTGAAGAGATTCCCTCTCCAGCCGGCTCGGTCAACCAGATCCGCTTCTGTTCGACGATGCTCGTAGGCCTTTGCAAGCAGAAGGGCATCTCCCTCTTCTTGGTCGGCCATGTCACCAAGGAGGGGACGTTGGCCGGGCCAAAGGTCATCGAGCACCTCGTTGATACGGTCCTGTACTTTGAGCAGGTCAACAGCGGGATACGCTTGATCAGAGCGGCGAAGAATCGCTATGGGTCGGTCGATGAGATCGGGATCTTCACCATGGGGGAGAAGGGGCTGAAGGCGGTGACCAACCCGGCTTCGTTCTTCATCAGTGAGCGGGGAGACGGGCCACTTCCTCCAGGCATCGCCTTCAGTGCGGTGCTCGAGGGGTCGCGTTCGTTCTTGGTGGAGATCCAGGCACTCACTACTCCGGCGAAAGGCGGCTATAGCCGTATCTACAGTGACCGGATCGATAGCGCCCGGGTGACGAGGGTGGCGGCGATTCTCGAGCGGCATGCGGGCTTGAGGCTCGGGGAGCAGGACATCTACGTCAACGTCGGTGGAGGCATCAAGCTCAGCGAAGTCTCCATCGAACTGCCGCTGGCCCTTGCTCTGTGGTCGGCCTTGACCAATAGAAGCCTTCCTAACAATATGGCAAGCTTCGGTGAATTGAGCCTTGCCGGAGAGGTCAGGACGGTCTCGTTCAGTGAGAAACGGCAGAAAGCGGCCAAGGATTTGGGATTTGGCAAGATTCTGCTGCCAAAGATGACAGCGAAGAGTGGCTTGGTCCAATACCCGGCACAGAGCATCAAGGAGGCGCTTGAGATCTGTCAGCGCCTCTCGTAGGCATATTAGTTAGCGCCTCTTATGAATATGGTCAGATGATTGTCTGGGCTCGGTGTATACATCAATTGAGAGTGTACGTTACCTAAAGGATGATGAGATCTCTCACGGATGCATGGAGAGGGGCAGTCGCGCCCACGATGGATACCGACATGGAAGTATCAACGCGCCTTGAGTGCGCAGGGAACCCTGCGCAATGTCCACAGTGTGGCCATGGTCCGCTTGCAGACATCATCTACGGATTCCCGATCATTGACGATGATCTTATAAAGAGATGGAATGAGGAGAGCATCGTTATTGGGGGATACATCATCACGGGTGATGAATCACGATGGGCATGTACCAAGTGCGGGTAAAGTATTCATAATACAGGTGATTAAAGGCCTGAAAATTTCATGATACCGCCTTGACTCTACGGATAAGTTCCCTTACTATTCAGTTAAGTGATTGAGCTCCGGTCGCCTACGGGCCCGGGGCCGCTTTTTTTTGGAGGCCACTTGATGTGTGAGAAATGCTTCACTAGTACCTTGTAACATCTAAAACTCCAATATGGGGTAGAGTCTCTTGAGCTTCACCCTCGCATCCTCAGTGGTGAATTGCCAGTCGATTCCTTTCTGCTTCTTATTCCTGTCGTGGCACCAG
>JALOBD010000005.1 GCA_023228445.1 Sphaerochaeta sp.
CACTGTACAAGGAGAACGCTATGACATCCTACAAGGAACTCGGTCTGGTCAACACCAGAGAGATGTTTGACAAAGCCATGAAGGGCAAGTATGCCATCCCCGCCTACAACTTCAACAACATGGAGCAACTGCAGGCGATCATCCAGGCGTGTGTGGAGACGAAAAGCCCGGTGATCCTCCAGGTCTCCAAGGGGGCGCGCGACTACGCCAACATCAACCTCTTGCGCAACATGGCCCGTGGAGCCGGCGAGTACGCCAAGGAGCTGGGTTACGATATTCCAATCGTGCTGCACCTTGACCACGGTGATTCATTCGAGACCTGCAAGGAGTGCATCGATAACGGCTTCTCCAGTGTCATGATCGATGGCAGCCACCTCCCCTACGAGGAGAACGTTGCGCTGACGCGCAAGGTCGTCGAATACGCCCACGCCCACGATGTGACCGTCGAGGGAGAGCTGGGAGTGCTGGCAGGCATCGAGGATGCGGTGAGCCATGAGGTGAGCCACTACACCAAGCCTGAGGAGGTCGTCGACTTCGTCAGCCGCACCGGCGTCGATTCGCTTGCCATCTCCATCGGTACCAGCCATGGGGCGAACAAGTTCAAGCCTGAGGATTGCACCCGGGCTGAAGACGGTACCCTCGTGCCGCCGCCGCTTCGCTTCGATATCCTTGAGGAGATTGAAGAACAGCTTCCCAACTTCCCCATCGTGCTCCACGGCTCCTCCTCGGTGCCCCAAGAGTATGTACAGATGATCATGCAGTACGGCGGGAAGCTCAAGGACTCCATCGGCATCCCCGAGGAGCAGCTGCGCAAGGCAGCCTCCAGCGCAGTGTGCAAGATCAACATTGACAGCGATGGGCGCTTAGCCATGACCGGTGTCATCCGAAAAGTCCTGGCTGAGAAGCCTGGCGAGTTCGATCCACGCAAGTACCTCGGACCGGCTCGAGAGGAGCTGAAGAGGATGTACATGCACAAGAACCGGAACGTGCTCGGTTCTGCCGACCAAGCCTGAACAGCATCCGAATTTGGGAGCCGCCCGTCGAGGGCGGCTCTATTGATGCTTTGACACGCATTGGAGCGTATGGTATATTGTTTGAGGTCGACCGTTTAGGTCGTTTGACACTCAAAGGACGTGGTTTTCACCGAAAACACAAGGAGATCGTTTGGCTACAAAGGATTTGAGGATCAATAGACAGATCCGTGCAAGGGAAGTGTTCGTCATTGACGCAGAAGGAAATCAGCGGGGAATCATGAGCTCCTTCGATGCCATGGCACTCGCCGAGAGCGTGGGTCTGGATTTGGTGGAGGTTTCCCCGAACGCCAATCCGCCGGTCTGCAAAATCCTCGACTTTGGCAAGTACCGTTATGAGCAGGAGAAGCGACTGCGGGACGCCAAAAGGAACCAGAACATCGTCAAGATGAAGGAAATCCGGATGCAGCCCAAGATCGAGAAGCACGATCTTGAGACGAAGAGCAAGTTCATCGGTGAATTCCTCGGTGAGGGAAACAAGGTCAAGGTCAGCATACGCTTCCGTGGCCGAGAACTGGCCCACACCGAGCTTGGCAAAGTGGTCTTGGATAGGATACTTGCCCAGCTCGAGCTAAATGGTGTAGGCTACAACCTTGACCGGGAAGCAGCGATGGAAGGGAGGATGATGAGCATGATCGTCAGCCCCTCCAAGAGTGCTCCCAAGAAAGAAAACCAGTAACCAATATCCCGAAGGGGATCAAGAATACGCTGCTGCAAGGGGTCTTGTTCCTTGTATGCGCAATAAGGAAGGTGCATTGCTATGCCCAAGATGAAAACAAGAAGTGCCGTTGCAAAGCGGTTCCGGGTGACAGGGGGCGGAAAGGTCCTCTACAAGAAGCAGGGGCTTCGTCACATCCTGACCAAGAAGAGCAGTAAGCGCAAGGGCAACCTGCGCGCTACCGGCGTCCTCTCCGATGTAGAGGCGAAGCGTGTCAAAGGCATGCTTCCGTACTCGTAAGGGAGGAGAGAGATGGCACGAGCAGTAGACGGAACCAAACACAAGAACAGACGCAAGAAGATCCTTAAGCTCGCCAAAGGCTACTACGGGAGGAGAAGTACCAACTACCGCGTAGCCAAGGACGCTGTGGAGAAGGCAGGACAATACGCCTATCGCGGTCGAAAGGAGCGCAAGCGGGACTTCCGCCGCCTCTGGATCGCCCGCATCTCGGCGGCGGTGCAGGAGCAGGGGCTCAACTACTCCCAGTTCATGTACGGCCTCAAACTCTCCAACATCGAGATCAACCGCAAGGCGCTCTCGAATATGGCCATTGAAGATGCAACCACCTTCAATGCCCTTGTTGCCCAGGCAAAGGGTGCCCTCGCCAAGTGAGGCAGGGCAATTCGCTCACAGTCGACAAAGGAGGAACCGTGTCAGTCGTTGATACCATCAGGTTGTTGGAACTGAGAACCAAGAAGGCTGCCGGCTTGATCGCGATGCTGCGTAAGGAGAAGGAGGAGTTGCAACAGCGCTTCGACCTGGTCCATACCCACAACGCCGAGCTGGAGGAGTATGTAGAGAGCTACACCACAAGCAACAAGCTGCTTGAGCAGTCGGTTGCCCTCGCGCTGGACACCCTCTCTTCAATCGATGGGCTGGACGATGTTCCGCTCTTTGACGACCTCTCCCTGGAGCTTGAGGCCGCCGATGCCTACACCAGCGGAGATGCAGCACCAGATTACAACATTGACTTTGA
Organism: Sphaerochaeta sp.; assembly: GCA_023228445.1. Lineage (GTDB taxonomy): Bacteria > Spirochaetota > Spirochaetia > Sphaerochaetales > Sphaerochaetaceae > Sphaerochaeta. The sequence goes on from JALOBD010000005.1 coordinate 2,726, forward strand.
TGCGCTGCTGGATGACAGTCCAGACCTCTAGAGCACAGCACATCAAGAGACTGAGAACAGGACCTTCGGGTCCTGTTTTCTTTCACCCCTCTTTCCCAAACCCCGTTCTTATTGTACGATGGGGGTGGGCGGGTAACTGCCCTGAATGGAAACGTCTCCTGCGGTGCCACCTGGAGCCACAGTCTCTTGGCTCAACTTACACAGACGGGAAACGGTATAGCTGATTTGCATTGATCCAACTCCTACGGGGTTGAATGGAACAGAATCTTCAGCACAACTAGTTTCCCCCTTGAACCGTCGGTTCAAGAGCATTCTCCGGGTGTTACACCGCAGGTTTTTATGCCTTGTATAGGAAATCTCATTCATGCATGCACATCCAAACGAATTGAAGGACATCGTCTTCATCACCCTCCCCGCCTCTTCAAAGAGGACCATCAACGACTTCACCATCGACCCTTCGATCGAGATTCCAGTACAGCTGGACGAGAAGAGCAGAGGTACCCTCGCTGCCGAGCAGGTCAGCATCGAGCTCATCGTCGCAGGGATGTTGAAGATCCTCGCCTGGGATCCCTCCCATCCCCACCGCTCCTACTACCGCTCCTTCGTGCTGGCAGCCCAGCCAACGGCAGCAGAGGAACTGAACATCGCCGCCATTGCACAAGAGCAGAAGGGAAACCACCTCTTCGCCGAGGAGCTCTTTCGCGCCGTCTGCATCCTTGAACCGCAGGGTACCTCGTTCATCAACCTGGCGACCCTCTACAGTAAGATCGCAGCCCAGGACACCGCCAAGGGGGAGCAGTACGACACGTACCAGCAACAAGCGCTCGACACCCTCACAGAGGGACTCAGTATCATTGAGGATGATCCGGACCTGCTGAGGGAGGTCGGCTACTTCCACCTCTACCAAGGCAACGTGGAGGTCGCCCGCACCTTCTTGGAGCGCTACCTCGAAACCGATGGGGTGATGGATGAGAAGCGTACCCACACCAAGAAAATCCTCGCTGACATCAATGCAAAGCTTGCCGATGATGAGACCCTGATGGCCTCCTACGATGCAATCCACATGAACAAGGAGGAGGAGGCCCTGGCCACCCTCGACTCCTTTCTTGGGTCCAACCCCACCGTCTGGAACGCCTGGTTTCTCAAGGGATGGGCGCTCCGGCGCCTTGAGCGCTACGATGAGGCGCGCTTCTCGTTCCTCAAGGCCCTCTCCTACACCACAGCCAGCAGCGACCTCTACAACGAGCTTGCCATCTGCTCGCTCGAACTGGGCGAGCGGGCACTGGCCAAGGAGTACCTCAACACCGCCATCGACCTCGATGAGGAGAACATCACGCTGCTCTCAAACCTCGCCTACCTCCACCTCGCCGATGAGGAGCTCGACCTGGCCCGCGAGTTTCTAGAGCGTGCCCGGGCCGTTGACGAGAGCGATCCGGTCATCGAGCAGCTCATCGCCGACTACCAAACCTCCACCGGAGAGCTGGTCGGCTCCCCGGTGGTGCAGCAGTACCTCGATACCGAGGAGGTGATGCATCACCTGGAGAGAGGAGAGGAGCAATGACAAGCTATGTCAGTACGTCAGCGCTCCAGACGTTGGCCTTTGGCAAGCGTATTGCCTCTGCTCTCAAGGGAGGCGAGGTCATCGCCCTCAGCGGTGGACTGGGAGCGGGCAAGACGGTCCTGGCTAAGGGCATTGCCCGTGGTTTGGGAATCGTCGATGAGGTGGTCAGCCCATCGTTCACCCTGATCCAGCAGTACGAAGGGCGTCTCTCCCTCACCCACATCGACCTCTACCGCCTCAGCGGGGCTGAGGAGTTTGAGATGATCGGGGGGGAGGAGTACCTCTACCCGGAGGGGGTCACCCTCATCGAGTGGGCCGAGAAGCTCGGCGAGATGCTGCCCAAGGATCTGAAGCAGATCACCATCACGATCGAGGCCAACCAGGACCGGACCATCACCGTCGAGGGGTTGACGCCATGATGGTGCTCTCCTGCGATACGTCGACGGGCGTACTGCACCTCGCCCTCAGCCGGATTGAGGGTGGGCAGCACACCTGGTTTGAAACACTCTCCCTCTCAGCCGGCAACCGCCACAGCGAAGTGTTGATGGACAAGATCCTCGGCCTCTGCACCGATGCGGGCATCGCGTTGGCCGACCTCGACCTCTTGGTGACCACCGCCGGGCCGGGATCCTTCACCGGCTTGCGGATCTCGATGGCGACGCTCAAGGGCATCAGCATGGCCGCTTCCATCCCGCTGGTCAGCGTCCCCACCCTCGATGTGTGGTACGCGGGACTCGAAGATCTCAGCGAGGCGGTGCTCGTGGCCATCGATGCCAAAAAACAGCGCTTCTACGTCGCCCTCTACCAGCAGGGCGAGCGCCTCGTCGGCCCTGCCGACCTGACCATTGAAGAGATCTCTGCCCTCATCACCGCCTACCCCGACCTCCTCATCACCGGCGCCGATGGTCCGCTGCTGCTCACCCGCCTCAAATGCTCACGTCCCCTCCTGCCGTGCGAAGGGACGGCCCTCGCATTGAGCCTTGCCCGTATGGGAGTAAATCAGTATCTTACCCAAGGGGCAGATGCACCGGACTCAGGGCCGTTCTACATCAGAAAGAGCGATGCCGAGCTTGCACTGCTTCAGCACAACCGCGTGAAGGAGAAGTGAGATGATAGAGCAAGACATCCTGATCATTGGCAGTGGGGTCGCCGGCATGAGTGCCGCCCAATATGCAGCCCGCGCTGGCCGCTCGGTCACCGTCATAGAGGCGATCGCACCCGGGGGACAGACCATGTACATCGACATGATCGAGAACTACCCGGGCTTCAACGAGCCCATCAGCGGCTCGGAGATCGGGATGAGATTCCACTCCCAAGCGGAGCAGTTCGGTGCCAAGCTCGTCTATGCCACCGTCAAGGAGCTGGAGAAGGAGGGTGACCTCTTCTTTGCCACCACCACCGACGGGGAGGTATACCAAGCCAAGGCGGTCATCTACGCCACCGGCGCCCAACACCGCCACCTCGGCGTACCCGGGGAGGAGGAGTACAACGGCAAGGGCGTCTCCTACTGCGGCACCTGTGACGGCCCCTTCTTCCGCGGCAAACGGATTCTCGTCGTTGGAGGCGGGGACACCGCCCTCACCGACGCCATCTACCTCTCAAAGCTCACCGAGACGGTGACCGTTGTCCACCGCAAGGACCGCTTCCGGGCGCAGGACAACCTCGTCAAGCAGGCGGAGCGCAACAAGAACATCGAGCGAGTGATGATGCACACAGTCCTCGAGATCAAGGGGGACGGCAACAAGGTGACCAGCGTCATCCTCAACGACCTGGAGAAGGGGGTGCAGTACGAACGGGAGTTCGACGCGGTCTTCGTTTTCGTCGGCATGATTCCCCAAACCGAGCTCTTGGAACCGAGTGTTCTCACCGCCGACCGGTATGTGAAGACCAACGAACGCATGGAGACACTCACCGACGGCCTCTACGCCGCAGGGGATGTGCGTGACACTGTCTTCCGCCAGCTCATCACCGCAGCCAGCGACGGGGCCATTGCTGCCCACTGTGCAAGCGAATACATCGATGAGCTTGAAGGGCGCGCCTACGTCTAGTTGATTTTCCTTGACGCTGGGCAAACCTTAATGGTCTAATAAGGCATGAAGGTATGCATGGTCTCAAGCGAAAGCGTCCCCTACTCCAAATCAGGGGGGCTTGCCGATGTGGTGGGTGCGCTCTCTACGGCGCTCGCTGCCCTCGGTGATGATGTGAGGGTCATCCTCCCCCTCTACGGCAGCATCGATGCCACGCTGCTCAAGAAGCTCGATGTCACGGTATCTGTCACACTGCAGGGTAAGAGGGAGGAGGTGGCGTTTCGAGAGGCCACCCTCGATGCGGTGGTCTATTACTTCGTCGACCACCGCTTCTACACTGGGCGCAGTGGCATCTACGGCGACACCTCACACGCCCCCTACGATGACAATCTGGTCCGCTATACACTGCTCAACAAGGCGGCCATGGAGCTGGTCAAGGTGCTCGATTGGAAGATCGACGTGATGCACTGCCACGACTGGACGACCGGCTTTCTCCCCTACCTGATGAAAACCAGCGACGATCCCTTCTGGTCGTCGGTCAAGAGCGTGATGACGATCCACAACCTCGCCTACCAAGGGGAGTTCAGCCGCCTCGACCTGCTCTGCTGTGACATCGTCCCTGAGGCACGCCTCTTCGGCGGACCGACACCGTCGAAGCGGACCAATATGCTCAAGAGCGGGTTGGAGTTCGCCGACCTGCTCTCCACAGTCAGTCCGACCTACGCCAAGGAGATCCAAGGCGCTGAGTACGGCTGTGGCCTCGACGCGCTGCTGAGAGCGCGCGCAGGCGACCTGGTGGGGATCATCAACGGTATCGACTACGAGGAGTGGAACCCCCAAACCGACACCTTCCTGACCCACCACTTCTCAGCAGGTGACCTGGGCGGCAAGGCCCGCACCAAGGCGCAGATCCAAGAGTACTTCGCCCTTACGGTCGACCCATCCATCCCCCTCTTCTCGATGATCAGCCGCCTGGCGAGCCAGAAGGGGTTCGTCGAGCTCTTGGAGGGGAGTCCGTCAGCCCTCGACAGGATGCTGGACCTGCACCCGATGCAGATGATCATCATCGGGACCGGCGACGCAGACATTGAACGAGCGCTGAGTGCAGTGGGCAAACGCCACCCCAACCTCTCGGTGAACATCCTCTTCTCCAACAAACTCGCCCACTTGGTGGAGGCCGGCTCGGACTTCTTCCTCATGCCCAGCCGCTATGAGCCGTGCGGGCTCAACCAGCTCTACAGCCTCCGCTACGGGACCCTCCCGGTGGCTCGCAGGACCGGTGGACTCAACGATTCGATCATCGACCTTGACGAGGACGGTGAGCGAGGAACCGGAATCCTCTTTGACCAGCTCACCGGCCATGGTATACTGGATGCAGTGGGACGAGCCATCGCATGGTGGGACAAAGGTGAGACATCCATCGGCGAAATTCGGCAGCGGGCAATGCGGTGGGATAGCAGCTGGCGGCACTCCGCCACCCTCTATCGAGAATTGTATGCATCCGGCAAAAGGAGAGTGTGAGTATGCGCAACAAAGAGAGAGTTATTGCTATCGTACTGGGCGGGGGCAAGGGGACCCGGCTCTATCCATTGACGATGGATCGCGCAAAACCGGCAGTACCCTTTGCCGGCAAATATCGTCTCGTCGACATCCCCATCTCAAACTGCATCAACAGCGACCTCAAACAGATCTATATCCTGACCCAGTTCAACTCAGCCTCACTGCACAACCACATCGCCAACACCTACATCTTCGACACCTTCTCCAACGGTTTTGTCGAGATTCTCGCCGCAGAACAGACCAACTTGACCGATACCTGGTACCAGGGGACAGCTGATGCGGTGCGCAAGAACCTGCGCCACTTCCGTGACCAGGAGGCCGACTACTACATCATCCTCAGCGGCGACCAACTCTACCGTATGGACCTGCAGGAGATGCTCGACCGCCACATCGACAGCGGTGCCGAGCTGACCATCGCCGCCAAGCCCATCAGCCGTGAACAGGCCACCGGCCTGGGCATCATGGGAGTCGATGAAGACGGAATCATCACCAAGTTCTACGAGAAACCCGCCCCGGACCTCGATATCAAGGAGTATACGGTCGGCCAAGCGTTCATGCAGCACTCCTTGGGTGTCGATGTGGGTGAGAACAACGAGTACCTTGCCAGCATGGGTATCTACATCTTCAATGCCAAGACGATGGAAGAGGTGCTCAACAATGACAAGACCGACTTTGGCAAGGAGATCATCCCCGATGTAATCAAGCAGCGGCGGGTTGCCTGCTTCATCTTCGATGGGTTCTGGGAGGATATCGGGACCATCAAGGCGTTCTATGACATCAACCTCGACCTGGCATCCATCAACCCGCAGTTCAACTTCTACAACGAACAGATGCCGATCTACACCCACCGGCGCCACTTGCCGGCGACGAAGGTCAACTTCTGCAACATCTCCAACTCCCTTACCAGCGAGGGATCGATCATCACCAACGCCTACATCGTCAATTCAATCATCGGTGTGCGGACGATCATCGAGAGCGGCGCCTCACTGGATGGTGTCTACTGCATGGGGGCCTCCTACTACGAGACGGAGCAGCAGAAGAAGGATAACGCCGCGCGCGGCATCCCCAACGTCGGCATCGGCAGGGGGACCATCATCCGGCGGGCGATCATCGACCAGAATGCTCGTATCGGGGATGGGTGCCGCATCGGCATCGACGATATCCCCCGCAAGGAGGGGGACTTCGCCATGTATTCGATCCACGACGGAATCATCGTCATCAACAAGAATGCCGTCATCAAGAATGGGACGGTGATGTGACAAGGCCCAAACGGGAGGGGGTGCTCCCCCTCCCCGCTTTTTTTATACCACAACGACAAGGATACCCTCTATGAAAGAGAGAGATACCATTGAGCTTGTAGCTGTCGACTTGGATGGCACACTCCTCGATGCGACAGGAGAGCTGCCGCTCTCCATCCTGCCGGTCATCGAGGAGCTACGAAGCAGAGAGAAACACTTCACCCTCGTCTCGGGCAGGCCAATCATCTTCATGCAGCACATCGCCCAAGCCCTCGCGGTGGAGACGGCAATGATCGCCTTCAACGGTGCCGCCCTCTTTGTGGGAGACGAGGTCATCGCCTCATCCCCATTCTGCATGGCGAGGCTGCGCCCAATCCTGGAGGAGGCCGACCGCCTCGGTGCGACAGTCATCTACTACACCGCTTGGCAGGCATACGCGCTTCGCGAGACCGCGTGGGTTGAACGCAACAAATCCACCATCCGCCGCTATACCATCGCGGTTCCCACAGAGGAGGAGTGGAGGGAGCTGGAAATCTTGAAGATCGCCCTCCTCTACCACAACGATGAGCAGAGACAGGCTGCCATCGATTCCCTGCTCGAGGCCGTTGAAGACACATTCTCGTTGAACCGCTACGACTCCCGTTTCTGTGAGATCATGGCACAGGGGGTGGACAAGGCTTTTGGGCTTCGCCGCCTGGGCGACCACCTCGCCATTCCTCTTGAGAGAATCCTTGCCATCGGCGATGATGTCAATGATGTGACGATGCTGAGGGAAGCAGGGATCGGCGTTGCAGTGAGCAACGCACATGACCTGGTGAAAGCGGCAGCAGACCATGTAACGAGCGCACCCAATACCGATGGGGTGATCGAGGCCATTCGCCTCTATAGCTGACCAACCGTAGGAGGGAAGTATGAACACAACACACACCAAGACCCTGATCGCCAATGGAGAGGCCGTCCTCGGCATCGAGCTGGGCTCGACACGTATCAAGGCGGTGCTCATCGACAACACGAACCAACCGATCGCCCAAGGCGGCTTCGATTGGCAGAACAGCTTCATCGACGGGGTATGGACCTACGGGCTTGATGAGGTGGAGGCAGGCATGCAAGCGTGCTTCTCCTCACTGAGAGGAGATGTACAGCAGCAGTATGGCGTACCGCTGAATCGGGTGAAGGCCCTCGGTATCAGCGCCATGATGCACGGCTACCTCGCCTTCGACCGCGATGACCGGCTTCTCGTCCCCTTCCGCACCTGGCGCAACACGATGACCGAGGATGCTGCCCAGGAGCTTAGCGACCTCTTCGACTACCCGGTGCCCGAGCGCTGGTCGATCAGCCACCTCTATCAGGCGATTAAGAACGGTGAGGAGCATGTTCCCTACCTCGGCTTCCTCACCACGCTCGCCGGCTACGTCCACTACCGCCTCACGGGAAAGAAGGTGCTGGGCATCGGTGATGCGAGCGGCATGTTCCCCATCGACACCAAGACCGGTGAGTATGATCAGCGCATGCTCGCCTCCTTCAAGACGCTGACCGCCTCCTACGGGTTTGCATGGGATCTGAAGGCCCTCCTTCCCGCTGTACTTGACGCAGGGGAGGATGGCGGTACGCTCACCGAAGCTGGAGCCCGATTCCTCGACCCAAGTGGAGCGTTGGAGACCGGCATCCCCCTCTGTCCCCCCGAAGGCGACGCCGGCACCGGCATGGTTGCCACCAACTCGATTGCCCAGCGCACCGGCAACGTTTCAGCCGGCACCTCGGTCTTTGCCATGGTGGTTCTCGAGAACGAACTCTCCAAGAGTTACAACAAATTCATCGACCTGGTCACCACCCCCGATGGCTCGCTGGTGGCAATGAGCCACGGCAACAACTGCACCGGTGAGTACGACCTGTGGATGCGCCTCTTCGGTGAGGTGATCGAGACGATGGGCTTTTCAACCAAGAAAGGGGAGCTCTACGACAAGATTCTCACCAAAGCGCTGGAAGGCGATGCCGACTGCGCCGGTCTGCTTCCTTACAACTACCTCAGTGGGGAGACGATGACCGAAATCTACGAAGGACGTCCCCTCTTTGTCCGTGAGACGGAGAACTCTTTCACACTGGCGAACTTCATGCGCGCCCAGCTCTACACCGCCTTGGGCGTCATCCGCATCGGCATGGACATCCTCTTTGAGAACGAATCCATCCACATCGATACGATCACCGGTCACGGTGGCTTCTTCAAGACGGCCGTGGTGGGTCAGAAGATGATGGCAGCGGCACTGCACACCCCGATCAGCACCCTCACCACCGCCGGTGAGGGTGGGGCGTGGGGCATCGCCCTCTTGGCCAGCTACCTCGCCCATGGCAGCGGCATGAGCTTGGTCGAGTTCCTCAATACCGAAGTCTTCGCCGATGCCACAGTCTCCACCGTCTCAGCAACCGAGGAGGAGATCGAGGGGTTCAACCGCTTCATGGAGCGGTACAAAGCGGGCCTTCCCATCCTCAGGGAGGCGATCAAGAGTCTGCAGTAACGACGGTGTGTTCATCAGAGAACGCAGAGAGGAGGGTTTGGACGATGGCGCGGTCACTACCCGCCATTGGAAAGCCCTCCAGCTCTGTGAGCGCCACCCATCTCAGCTCGGTGTGCACCGAGAGACGGGGTTTGAACGCTGATATGAGGCGCACCACATACGCTTTGAGGTGGTAGGCTGTCTCCTTGTTGGTGAAGTGGTGGGCGTGGATGAGGCCCTCAACCTCGATGGCCAGGCCGAGCTCCTCGTCAAACTCTCGCTTCAGCGTCTCCTCCTCACTCTCCCCCCAGCGATTCTTGCCCCCGACAAACTCCCACATCCCGCCGATGGAGCCACGCTCGGTACGTTTGGCGATTAAAAATCTGCCGTCAATGATGAGGACGCCTGCCGTGGTGATACGTTCTTCCATTCCACATCTCCTAAAGAAGCACGAAGTGCGGGATCAAAAAGTGGGTGATGCACACCCCGAGGGTCAGGTACCCGACGTTACTGCGGTTGTGTTCGACGTATTGGCCGGTGGCGTGCAACACCGAATCGCTTTGCCGTTCATCGCTCTCCTCTTCAAGCCCCTTCAGGCTGAGGTAGAGGTAGTATATGGCAAGCGAGATAACGTTGAGCAGTGGAATGAAGTCGCCAAACAATACTGGGCCGGGCTCCATCGGGAAAAGGGCGAGCAGGAGAGCAATGGAGAGGCCGAAGACGATGAGGAGCACGCGCACCCCCTTCTTGGTGCGAAAGTGGTAGCGCAGCGACAGGAGGATGGGAAAGCGCACCCCGTGGACATCGGCGAGGAGAAACGCAGAGCCGTAGAGGAGATAGAGGAGACTCAACAGGTAGGTCTGCATCATCGCTCTGCCTCCTGCACCGTACGCCCCACATACTCGGCCAGATGCTCGCTGTCGTAGTAACCTACCGCTGCATGGGCCCGACGGCCAGCCTCTTGGTGGATCTGCACCCCACATCTGGCCGCCACAACAGCATCACCACTGGTCGCCCAGAGGGCGGCGATGATGCCAGATAACACATCGCCGCTGCCGGCCACCCCCAACGAGGGGTTGCACCCTTCGACGACGAGGACCGTCCGATTGGGCAATACGATATGGACGAGTGAACTCTTGACGACCAAAAGTGCGTCCAACCTGGACGCGATCTCTTTGATCATGGAGAAGAAGCCGAGGGCGGTGGTCTCATCCTCAACACCCAGTGAGGAGGCAAGGCGTTTGAGCTCGCCCAGATGGGGGGTGATGATCAGAGAGCCGTGCTCGCTCAAACCGCCGGTGGTGACGACCTCGGCCAAGGCAGTGATGCCATCGGCATCGATGACCATCGGTTTCTTCGACGCCAAGAGGGTTTTGAGCAACGCAGCACGCCCACGTCCCCACCCCGGCCCTGCCAGCAGCACATCGTAGGCTGTCGGATCTACTGTAGTGGAGGGGCGAACCATCACCGAGGGAGCCTCGGATGCAACGACGCCAAGGATCTCCTCATCACAGGCCAGCGTCACCAATCCGGCACGGGAGGCAAAGGCTGCACGGCCACTGAGGCGCAACGCCCCGCTATAGGGAGGGCTGCCGCCAAAGACTGCCACATGCCCACGACTGTTCTTGTAGTCATCGACCTTCAAGGGAGCCAGCGCTGCCCGCTGCTCGTCAATGTGGGCGACAGTGGGTAATCGGTCGATCATGGATGGGGGAAAACTTGGGTTGACCACCACGATTGTTCCACAGCGGCTGCGGGTCTTGGGGTGGAACATCGCACTCTTATATGCCCCCATCGTCACGGTGAGGGTGGCGTGTATCGACGGAGCATCGACTGCCACGTGGTCACCGAGGCCGCTCGGGATATCAATGCTGAAGACGTGGGCACTGCTTTTCTCTATCTGCTCGACCACCGCTCTCGCTGTGCCTCTCAACGCCCCCTTCAACCCGGTACCGGCGATGCCGTCGATGACCCAATCGGCGATACTCAACGCCTCATGAAGACCCGTGTCGTTGATCACCTCGATACCATACCCTTCGATGATGCGGCGCTGCACGAGCGAGGAGGGGGAGACAGTGCCGTCAAGGAGGTAGATCTTCTGGTTGGTGTATCCCTCGTTGTATGCATAGCGGCTGACCACCAGGGCATCACCTCCATTGTTGCCTGCTCCGACAAGAAAGAGAAGGAGCTCCTCCTGGCGTGTCAGACGGGCCTTGAGGTGTTGCCATGCCTGCAGACCGGCGCTCTCCATCAAGAGGAGGGCGGGGATCTTGGCCTCTTCTTGGGCCCTCGTATCCACTTGTGCAATTGCGGCGGCGGTGACAATTGGTCTCATAAAAATACTGTAGACCAGAGATAGAGAGTTTTCAACCGACTGAGGCTCCTTGACACCTCCACCGGCGCTCAGTAAGCTGAAAGAGTCCTGGGGTGGCCATACGCCTGAGATTACACCCGTTGACCTGATCTGGATAATACCAGCGGAGGGAGACAGTCACTGATCATTGAATCCCCATGGCAGACTATCATCATTGGGAGGTGCAGTATGAAACAGCATCGAGCCTTTTGTGTAATGGTTGCCATCATCCTCCTCCTCTTCCCCATCTTTGCGCAGGGAAGAGCCGAGCGGCAAGAACCCTTGGTAGTGTACGCCTACGATGCCTTTACCGGAGACTGGGGCCCAGGCCCTGCATTGGTCGCCGAATATGAGGCGCGCTTCGGCACTGCCATCAAACTCGTGGGAAGCGGCGATGCCATCTCGATGATGAATCGCTTGATGGCCGAAGGTAAATCCACCCCGGCTGATGTGGTGGTCGGCATCACCGACGACATGGCGGGCAGGATCCTCGACTCTGCCCTGTTGCGTCCCTATCAGAGTCCACAGCTTGAACACATCCCCTCTTTTTTGCACTTCGACCCGACGTGGCGGCTTTTACCCTTCGACTACGGCAACTATGCCTTCATCGTCGATAGTGAGAAGCTGCAGCGGCCACTGTGGCCCTCCACGCTCTCCGACCTGACTGACACTCGCTTCAAAGACAAGATCATCCTCATCGACCCACGCACCTCATCGGTGGGTCTGGGACTGCTCCTGTGGACGATCGAGGAGTACGGCCCGGAGCACTGGCTCTCTTGGTGGGAGGCGATCAAACCAAACGTGTTGACCATCACCGATGGCTGGTCCAGCGCCTACGGGCTCTTCACCGAAGGAGAGGCGCCACTGGTCATCAGCTTCACCACCAGCCCGGTCTACCACGTGCTCAACGAGGGGAGTACCCGCTACCAAGCCTTGATCTTCCCCTCGGGCCATCAGGCGACGATCGAGGGGGTGGGGATCCTCGCTTCGAGTACCCGGCAAGAGGAGGCCGAGCGGTTTGTCGACTTCCTCCTCTCGGATGCACAAGAAGAGATAGCCATCGCCAACTCGATGTATCCGACCAACGCATCAACCGAACTGCCTGCAGCGTTCCAATGGGCGCCCAAGCCGCCTCAGTCGCTCTCCACTGACCGGACAAGGCTTGAAAAAAACCTCGAACGGTGGCTTACTGAGTGGACAGAGGTAATGAGTCGATGAGATTACGCGAGATGGAGCAGAGTAGGTTCTACCAGCATCTGGCAGTGCCGGCACTGTTGGTCATCACCCTCTTCTTCCTCGTCCCACTGGTCATCACCCTCTCCTCTGCCTTCATCGGCCCGGGAGGGGGCTTCTCCCTCGCTCCCATCACCCGTGTTTTCACCGATCCATATATCCTGAGGATCATGCGCTTCACCCTCATCCAGGCATCCCTCTCCACCCTTACCTCGCTGGTGGTGGCCCTCGGTGGCGCCTATCTCCTCTCGTCATACTCCTTCCGCTTCAAACGCCTCATCCTCGCCCTCAGCGCCGTGCCCTTCGTCATCCCCTCGATCTTGGTGGTGCTCGGCTTTGTAATCTTCTTTGGCAACAACGGCTTTCTCAACACCGCCTTGATGAAGCTCTTCTCCCTCCCCGAGCCTCCGGTACGAATCCTGTACTCCTACAAAGCCATCATCCTGGCACACACCTTCTATAACTTCCCGATCATCATGAATCTGGTAGCCACCTATGCGATGCACCTCGACCGCCGCCTCGAGGCCGCCTCCTACACCCTCGGCGCCTCAAAGGCCAAGACGTTCTTCGCTATCACGCTGCCACGTCTCCTACCAGCGATCATCAGTGCATCAAGTCTGGTCTTCCTCTTCTGTTTCAGCAGCTTCGCCATCATCCTCGTCCTCGGTGGAGGGCCACGCTACACCACCATGGAGGTGGAGATCTACCGCCAAGCGCGGATGGTGGGCAATACCGGGGCTGCGGCAGCCCTCTCACTCTTCTCCATCGCTGTGACCAGTCTCATGCTCATCGCATACAACAGAAGCCAACGTCGCCTCGCCAAGAGCGAAGCTTACCTGCAGCCACTCTTTTTAGAAAAGCGCCCTGCAGGATTAGTGGGACGGGCTTTGGCTGCCCTGTACACCATCATCACCCTCCTCTTCGTCCTCGCCCCGATCATCTCGGTCATCGTGCGGTCGGTGTACTCCTCATCAGGGTTCACGCTGAGATGGTACCGCCAACTCCTCAACGTGGAACGGGCCACCTCCCACATGGGGTCGGCGCTCACTGCGCTGGTCAACAGCCTTCTCATCGCCCTCATCGTCTCCTTCATCGCCGTCTCGCTGGGCATCGGCTTGGCCGCCTCCATCCAAAGGCGACGGCGAGGGAGAGGCACCTTGGAACTCTTGGGCATGCTCAGCATGACAGTGAGCTCGGTGATCATCGGCTTGGGCTACTTCCTCATCGCCTCGCGCCTGGTCGGCAGGGCGAGCCTCAGCTACACGCTGGTGGTCCTGGCCCATCTGGTCATCGCCCTGCCCTTTGCGCTGAGGGTCCTGCTGCCTGAGTATCGCAAGATCCCGGCAACCTACACCAACAGCGCCCGCACACTGGGCAGCACCCCGGCACGGGCTTTCTTTGCAGTCGAGCTTCCGTTGCTCAAATCTGCGATGGTCAGCAGTGCCATCTTTGCCTTCGCCATCTCAATGGGGGAGTTCAATGCAACCCTGACCCTCGCCTCCTCAACCATCGTCACCCTTCCGATTGTCATGTATCGGCTCATCGGCTCCTACAACTACCAAGGTGCCTGTGCATTGGGGACCATCCTGATCGCCGTCAGCGCGCTGGTCTTCATCGCAACCACAGCCACCAAAGGAAAAAAACATGCATACTAGTGGCCTCGTCTGTGCGCTGGGCGCATCGTATGAAGAGTTCACCCTCAATGCCCAGTTCGCTGTAGAAGAGGGTGAGCTCGCCTGTATCATCGGACCGTCGGGGTGTGGCAAGTCCACCACATTACAGCTCATCACAGGCCTGCTTCCGCTCAAGGAGGGGAGCATCACGCTCTTTGGCAACGACCTGACCTCAGTTCCCGTCCACCATCGCCAGATTGCCATGGTCTTTCAAGAGTACGCTCTCTTTCCCCATATGAGCGTGGCAGAGAACATCGCCTACCCGCTCAAACTCAGGCATATCAAGAAATCACAACGCACCAGACGCGTTGATGAGTTGCTCAGCCTCGTCTCCCTTGAAGGGTACGAAAAACGCAAGAGTGACGAGCTCTCTGGAGGAGAAAAGCAACGGGTGGCACTTGCCAGGGCGTTGGCGAGCGACCCCCAGCTGCTTCTCCTCGACGAGCCGCTCTCCGCCCTCGATGCAAAGCTGAGAAAGCACCTGCGCGAAGAGATCCGTCGTATACACGATGAGACGGGCATCACCACCCTCTATGTCACCCACGACCAGGAGGAGGCGCTCTCCATCGCTGACCGGATCATCGTCATGCACGAAGGAACAGTCATGCAGAGCGGTAAGGCGGAAGAGGTCTACCATGCGCCCAACTCCCTCTTTGTCGCCACCTTCATCGGCGAAGGGAACACACTGCCTGCCCACCTGCTGCACCAAGATGATGAAGCACGGGGCGGGGTCATCTTCTTCCGCCCTGAACAGGTGACGGTACACGCCACAACACCCGGCGAGTATCTGCCCCACCTTGCTTTCAGTGACGCTACAGTAGAGAGCTGTGAGTTCCAAGGTGGGCGCTACCGTCTCCACACCCGCTGGCAGGGCCATCCCATCGTCTGCTACTGTGATCGCAGGCCGAGGACGACGAGTATCAACTTCTCGGTCAGAAAGCAGGATATCTTGCTCTTTGAGGGGACAAACAGCAAGAATCTCCCTCGATAGGGGAATACACACCCTAAGCCATTAGGCTATACTCTTGCTATGAAACGAGTGGTCTTGGTCATAATCCTCGCCTGTATCCTCTCCCCCCTCACCGCCCAAGCTGGAGGGCAATACTACTCACTCTCCGCCTCGTTCTTCCCCTACCTCTCCATCCCCCACTATCAGGATGACATCCCGATGCGCACGGCCGCAGGAGGTGAGGTCTCCATCGGGGTTCTGGGCTTTCAAAAGAGCCACTACGACTTCAGTTTGGAATTCCGCTACCGTGGTACCACTGCCTCGATCACCCATGGCTTCTACCGGGCCCGTGGATTCGACTCGGTCGGGGCTGACCTGCGCTTTGCCTACCAGCTGAGAGAGAAGCTTGCCCTCTTTACCACAGTGGGTACCGAGATCAACTTCTACCGTAACGTTGACAGCGCCTTCGCCTCCTTCACGACCTCCTTCGGTGTTGAACTCCTCCTCATCCAGAGCCCCATCTACACCTTGGATCTCATCTTTCCGCTCACCATCCACCTGAGAAAGGAGATCACCGCCCTTCAGCCTTCGGTGGGGTTGCGCTACCGAATCTTCCCAACGTGGGGAGGCCGACAATGAAGAGATCCCCGATCCTCATTGCCATCCTCCTCCTCTCCCTCCTCTTGTTCAGCTGTGAACTCTTCATAGAGGAGCCACAAGCTGGAAAGGTCTATGCAATCCTGGTGGCGCTGGATTATTCGGACACTAATGAACAAGCAACGCTAGGTGGTACTATCCCCGATGCACAGGAACTTAACCTCGCCTTGAAGGCTGTAACGACAAAATCAAAAGCCATTGATTATTATGGGTACTTGTTTCTTCAGGATGCATCACCGCCAGGGACGGTGACCATCGGAAACACAGAACCAGTAAATTCACTTCCCAATTCAGCCAATCTTCATCAAGCCATCAACAATCTAAAAGTTGTAGCTACTCCCAACGACCTCATAATTTTTACTTATAGTGGACATGGGTCAGAGGAAGGAGAACTTGTATTGGCAACAAATGAAGTGTATGCAACATCCAATCTCCTTGATGCCCTGCAGGAGGTGCCTGGGCGGAAAATCATGATTCTTGATACGTGTTATAGTGGGGTATCGATACCAGAGACCGGTGCAAGCCACTCCACTCTGATTAACAACAATATCTCAAAATGGTATAAGAAGTATTGGGATAAGACTACGTATTCTAAGCCTGAAGTGTTTGTTCTCACAGCAAGTACTAACACAAAATCGTATGAGGAAGGCACGGCCAATGGGCACAGCCACGGGGTATTCACCTATGCCCTCCTCAACGCGCTTGGTTGGAGCCACCCACACGCCAAGGACCTCTCAACCATTAATCTTGATTTATTACCAAATCCCCCAGCGGCAAAAAATTCAATTCTAAGCGCAGGTTCGTTGTATACCTACGTAAAGGATTACAAATCACCTAATAGCTGGTACTCCGTCTTCGCTCCGTCCGGACAGAACCAGCACCCCATGGTCACCGGTGGTGCCCTGGACATGGTCCTCTTCACCTTCTGAAGCAAACCATCTTTGTCTCTGCCTTGAGAGGTATGAAGCATGTACGCCTCTTTCCTCTTCTGTTGGCAGCGTTATTACTCTCCTGCGAACTCCTTCCCATCGATGAAGGTACCATCGTGCACGTGGGCATCGGCCTCTCCTATCGGGGCTGTGATGTGCAGGTCCTGCCTGCCACCATCAACGATGCGGTGGAGGTATCGCTGGCCTTGGCGCAGCTCTTTGCAGGGAGGGCGTTCTCTGGTGAGTTGTTGATCCAAACAGGAGCGTTGGATGACGATGGCCTGTGGATGTATGAAGGTGGTTCATCAGACGGGGTTCCCACCAAGGAGCGGATCCTTGAGCGCCTTGGCCACTGGATGTCAGCCTTGCACGTCGGTGACCTGCTCATCATCACCTACAGTGGCCACGGCATGGAGGACGGGTCGCTGGTGCTGGCCCCACCTGGTGAAGAGGGAAGTATCTTTTTAGAAGGCGGGAGTATCGATGGATCGCTTCTGTTGGGGACAGATGAGCTCTTCACTCTGTTGGCACCGTGCAAGGCGTCGGTGCTGCTCATCCTCGACAGCTGCTACAGTGGCAATTTTGTCCAGGAGGAGGGCTCCTCAATCTCAGTGGTGGAGCGGCGCGATATCTTTGGCGATGCCTATCGGCGTTTCTTCACCAATGCACCGTATAACCGCAGGGTGTTTGTGCTCAGTGCAACCAGTAGCGACCATACCAGCAGCGAGCCGCTTGGAGGCGATCACACCCACGGCTACTTCACCGGCGCGTTGCTGGAGGCGCTGGGATGGGAGTGCACCCAACAGGCCTTGGTTCTCAAGCGACTGTTTATCAGCAGCGATTGGCTCTACCAATATATCCTCTGCCACCAGCGTATCCCCACCGATGGGCGCTTCGGGCTGTGGTATCAGCACCCACAGATCAGTGGGGGACCATTGGACCTTGTTCTGGTCAGCCGATGAACTGCCCTTCGCGCACTGCCACAATCTCATCGCGAATGACAGCGGCACGCTCAAACTCCAGGTTCTTGGCGGCCTCGAGCATCTCCTTCTCCAATGCCTTGATGTACTTCTTGCGGTCGGAGGCGGAGAAGAGGTTGTAGCCCCCCTTGAGGATGTTGAGATCTTGCTTTTGGATCTCCCGTGTCTCCTCCTTCTCCCGTTCGATGATGTCCTGCACTGCCTTGATGATTGTCGTGGGCGTGATACCGTGCTCTTCGTTGTAGGCCATCTGGATGGCACGTCGCCTCTCAGTCTCCCCGATTGCCTCCTCCATGGCGCTGCTCATTCGGTCGGCGTACATGATGACCCTCCCCTCGGCATTCCTCGCTGCCCGTCCGATGATCTGGATCAAGCTGGTGGTGGAGCGCAAGAAACCAATCTTGTCGGCATCGAGGATGGCGATGAGGGAGACCTCCGGCAGGTCAAGCCCCTCTCTGAGCAGATTGATGCCCACCAATACGTCAAAGACCCCGAGGCGCAGGTCGCGGAGCAACTCCACCCGTTCGATGGTCTCAATCTCGCTGTGCAGGTAGCGAACCCTCAACCCCAGCGAGGCAAAGTAATCGGAGAGCTCCTCGCTCATCTTCTTGGTCAGCGTGGTGACCAGTACCCGCTGCTTCTTCGCCACCGTCTTGCGGATCTCGCCATAGAGGTCCTCCATCTGACCCTCAGACGATCGCACATCGATCTTGGGATCGAGCAACCCGGTTGGCCTGATCAACTGCTCCACCACTTGGCTGCTCTCTGAGAGCTCTGTCTTGCCCGGGGTTGCACTGACATAGAGGCGCTGGTCGATGACATTGATAAACTCAGCATACTTTAGCGGTCGGTTGTCCAGCGCAGAGGGGAGGCGGAAGCCATAATTGACCAGGTTGAGCTTGCGCGAGCGGTCCCCTTCGTACATCGCCCCGACTTGGGGAATCGTTACGTGGGACTCGTCGATGAAGGTGACGAAGTCCGGGGGAAAGTAGTCGAGCAGCACCGCCGGGCGCTCTCCGGCCTTGCGGTTGGAGAGCGGACGGCTGTAGTTTTCGATGCCGGAGCAGTAACCGATCTCCTGCAGCATCTCCAAGTCGTACTCAACCCTCGTCTTGATCCGTTCCGCCTCCAGAGGTTTTCCCATCGACTCGAAGTACTCGATCTGCTCCTCCATCTCGCCGCGAATCCGGCTGATGGCTGCCTGGACTTGCTCGGGGGGCATGACGAACTGCTTGGCTGGGTAGAGGGTATAGCTCTCCACACTCTCCTGTTTCTCACCGCTGATCGGATCGAACCACTGGATCTGGGCGATCTCATCCCAGTCAACGCTGATGCGCACCGCATTCTCCAGGTATGAGGGACAGATCTCGATGGTATCGCCCTTGACGCGGAAGGCGCCACGCTTGAGGATCGCATCGTTGCGTTCATACTGCATCCTCACCAGCTGATTGAGGATCTCCTTGTGGTTGAAGGGGGTCCCCCGATGGAAGGTGTAGACCATGTCTCGCACCGAGACTGGGTTGGCCAAGCCAAAGATGCACGAGACCGTGGCCACGACGATGACATCACGCCGCTCCATCAAAGAGAAGGTCGCGCTCAGACGCAGGCGGTCGATCTCCTGGTTGATGTCAGTTTCCTTCTCGATGTAGAGGTCCTTGCCCGGTACGTACGCCTCGGGCTGGTAGTAGTCGTAGGTGGAGACGAAGTACTCCACCGCATTGTCAGGGAAGAAGGACTTGAACTCCCGGTAGAGCTGAGCGGCCAGTGTCTTGTTGTGGCTGAGCACCAACGTCGGGCGCTGTACCGTCTCGATGATCTTGGCCATCGTGTAGGTCTTGCCACTACCGGTCACCCCTTTGAGTGTCTGATATCGGTCGCCTCGAATGATTCCCTCAGCAAGGCGTTCGATCGCCTGGGCTTGGTCGCCCGAGGGATCGAAGGGCGCAGCCACCTTGAATTTTCTCTCTTGGTAGGAGACGTCTCCGTGAACATTTTCGATCGTCTCCCCGCCCCATCGTTGGTCTACAGTAATATCGTGCATGCTTATCGTACCAAGGCGCCGACGTGCTGCGCCGTTCGTTCTATCAGTTGTACGGTGAAACGCTTCGTCTCACCTTTTCGATTCACCTCAACCTCAACCTTTTGGCCACTGCGCATCGGCAGCAGGGCCAGATAGAGGTCGTTGAGGTCCCCAATCTTCACATCACCGATTCTCGTGATGATGTCACCCCCAAGGTAGAGCAGTGATGAGCCGTATTGGACAGCCTGCGTTCCCCCGAGGATACCCGCCCTCTCGGCCCAGCCCCCCGGGGCGACTTGGCTGACCAGCACTCCCTCTTCAAGCGGCAGCTTCGCATAGCTGATCAATTGTGCGGAGAGCTGTACGGCAGCCACATCGAGCCATCCACGACTGACCTTGCCACTGGTGATCAAATCGGGGACGACGGTCAGTGCCGTGGCGATGGGGATGGCGAAGCCCAGGCCCTGGGAGCTGCCGGTAGTCGAGTAGATCGAGGTATTGATGCCCACCACCTCGCCGCGGCCATTGAGCAGCGGCCCCCCGCTGTTCCCCGGGTTGATGGTCGCATCGGTCTGGATGGCGTTCATGATGATCTTCCCGTCGGCCGACTTCACCGGCCGGTTCAGACCACTGACGATACCTACCGTCATCGTACGATCGTATCCGAAGGGGTTTCCGATGGCGATGACCTTCTGTCCGACACGCAGTGCATCGCTGTCCCCGAGCTTCACCGGCAAGAGGCTCACCGTCTTGGGCACCTCGATCTTGATGACCGCCAGGTCATCGACGCTGTCCAAGCCGATGAGCTTGGCAGCGTATACCTCACCGGAGTAGAGGCCGACCTTCAAGCTGGCGGCCTTCTCCACGACATGGGCATTGGTAAGGATGTAGCCATCGGCGGAGAGGATGATCCCGCTGCCGCTACCCTGGGTATCGACGTTCATGCCCAGCGACGGCTCGGCGGTGGTGATGTGCACCACGCTCTTGTTCACCCGCTCGTAGATGGTGATGTTCAACATCTCCGAGGAGCTGTACCGCCACGACGACTCCTCTCCGCTGAGGATGGTGATTCCCTCCTCGCCGTAGAAGATGTCTGCCAGCTGCACCCCGGAGAGGGAGAGTACCGCCTCCACCCCCTGCTTTTCGACGATGGTCTTGAGTGCATCGCTGAGTTCACGTCGTTGTTTCTCTTCGCCAATATAACGCGTCCATCGTCCCAGAACGATGATTGCTGCGATGATGAGGGCGGCACCAAGGATGATGAGGATGATGGTGAGTAGGCGATTTGGTTTGTGTCTGACCATTGGTGACAGTGTACTTCCAAGTGCAAGGGTGAGGCAACTACAGCGAGCCCAAGAGTGAGGCAACCTCCTCCTTGGTCGGCGGGTCACACCCCTTGCGACTGCAGTTGATGGCACTGGCGGCACTCGCCCAAAGCAACGCTTCCTCGATGACCGCGAGCGGCAGCTCTCCCATCATCGGTTTTTGGCCATCGCTACCGAAGTAGTCGCGGTCGTGGAGGTACGTGAGGATTGAGCCACTGAAGGTATCGCCGGCTCCGACGGTGTCGATCACGGCAAGATCGATGATCGCTTGGGTCCGTACGGCTCCATCAGGGGTGTACCAGGCCGCCCCACCCCGCCCGAGCGTGAGAATCACGTGCAGATCCTTCTCTTGAGCCAGCGCCGCCGCCTGTGCATGGGTATCGCAGCCGGGATAGAGGTAGGAGAGATCTTCGTCGCTGAGCTTCATGATCGAGGCGAGGTCCATCGCCTCATCCATGCGATCGCGGAAGGCAGCTGCGTCCGTGATGACCGCTGGTCGTACATTGGGATCGAGGAAGATCACCGGCCTCGGTTCAAACTCACCGAGGGCAGCCAGGATCGCCGAGGAGCTGGGCTCCAGCGTCAGTGCCAGCGAGCCGATATGAACGACGCGCAGGTCGGTGTGTTCAGCCATGACGGTGATCAATTCATCCTTGGTTACGCTGAGCGGGGCACTGCCATCGAGATAGAAGGCATACGTGGCGCTACCCTTGGAATCGAGGGAGGCGAAGGCCAAAAGCGATGGTTGGCTGGCGTTGCAGAGCAGCGGGTCGAACATCACCCGATTGTCCACCAGGTGCTCGAGCATCCGGGTGCCGAACATATCGGCTGAAATCTTGCCGATGAAGCCGACCGAAGCATCCTGCAGGCCTGCCGCAGTCGCTGCATTGAGCGCACAGCCACCGACGAAAGAATCAAAGCTCACCACATCTCCCTCTGTCTTGGCGATGAAGTCGATCAACGCCTCTCCCATGATTCCAATCATCTCAAACTCCTCCTTGTCCTGCCCATAGCGTACACCACAAGCATCACTCAATAAAGCGGGATGTGGAAAAAAGTTCTCCAAACCCCTATACTGGGCCCATGAAACGCATCACGCTGCCCGACTTCACCTGGATCAGGGAACCACTGGCCTCCAAGGGCAACCGCCTCACGAGGGAGGTGGTGGTTGCACCGTTCACCCCGCCGCCCCCTCAGGGGCCATTGCTTTTGGCCATCAGTGACGAGTACTTTGACTGCCAGATGGCCCTCAGGTCTGAAGCGGGGTGCGAAGCGGGCATGGTCCTCTACCACACCGATGCCACGTTCATCGCTGTAGGCTTGGTCGGCGGCGAGGTGGTCATCAACGCCAGCATCAGCGGATGGGCCAATCGCTGGCACGTGAAACGGTCAAACCCGTCAACAGAGAGCACCCTCTGGTCGCTGCGACGAGAACAGGAGGGAGTATCCATCGGCTATCGAAGCGAGAGCAGCGATCCGATACACTGGGTAGGGTGTTTCACCCTCCCAGGCCTGGCCAACTCGATCAGCTTCGGGCCGTACTTCGCCAACCCCGGCGACCGTGAACAAAAGGCCATCATCGAGACGTTTTCCTATCGCAGACACATTTAATGGGCACTCGCACAAGCGATACGCTTGTGCTACTATGCAATCATATAAAAAAGCCCCTTTGGAAGGGCATAAGGCAGGATTGAGAGATGGACGAGACAGTCGAGGTGAAAGCCCCGTCAAACTTCCTTGAGCGAATCATCGAGGATGACCTTGCCGCCGGCAAGGTCCCGAATAACATGATCATCACCCGCTTCCCTCCCGAACCGAACGGGTATCTGCACATCGGCCACATCAAGTCGATCTGCTTGAACTTCGGTCTGGCAGAGAAGTACCAG
Organism: Sphaerochaeta sp.; assembly: GCA_023228445.1. GTDB lineage: Bacteria > Spirochaetota > Spirochaetia > Sphaerochaetales > Sphaerochaetaceae > Sphaerochaeta. The sequence continues at coordinate 25,609 of JALOBD010000005.1, forward strand.
GGACGTTGTCACCTCCGCTATGACGACACCAACCCAGAGAAAGAGGAGCTTGAGTACATCGAATCCATCAAACGGGACATCTCGTGGTTGGGCTTCGACTGGGGGGAACATGAGTACTACGCCTCCGATTACTATGGCCAGCTCCACCAGATTGCCGTGCGCCTCATCAAGGAGGGCAAAGCTTTCATCGACGAACTCAGTGCCGAAGAGCTGAAGGAGTATCGCGGCACCCTCACCGAAGTGGGCAAGAACAGCCCATGGCGCGACCGTCCCATCGAAGAGAGCCTCGCCCTCTTTGAAGAGATGCGCCAGGGCAAGCACCCGGAGGGTTCGATGGTCCTTCGGGCAAAGATCGACATGGCAAGCCCCAATATGAATATGCGTGACCCCACCCTCTACCGGATCAAGTTCGCCCACCATGTCCGCACCGGGGATGAGTGGTGCATCTACCCGATGTACGACTTCACCCACCCGATCAGTGATGCCATCGAGGGCATCACCCATTCGATCTGCACCCTCGAGTTTGAAGATCATCGTCCCGCCTACGATTGGGCGACCGAGATTGATGGTATCGACCACGCCCCACGCCAATATGAGTTTGCCCGCCTGAACATCAACTACATGGTGATGAGCAAGCGTCGGCTGCTCAATCTGGTCAAACTGGGCATAGTCGACGGATGGGACGATCCGCGCATGCCCACCATCAGCGGCATCCGCCGCCGTGGGTACTCACCCGAATCGATGAAGGACTTCGTGGGCCGTGTCGGTGTAGCCAAATCTGAGAGTGTGGTCGACTACTCCCTGCTCGAGTTCTGTGTGCGTGAGGACCTCAACAAGCGTGCCAAACGCCTGATGGTCGTCCTTGAGCCCATCAAGCTGATCATCGACAACTACCCTGAGGACAGGGTCGAGTACTTTGACGCGGTTGACAACCCCGAGGATCCAAACAGCCCCTCCCACCCGGTCCCCTTCACCCGAGAACTCTATATCGAAGCGGAGGACTTCGCCGAGCACCCGCCCAAGGGCTACCATCGCCTCTACATCGGCAATGAGGTACGCCTCAAGTACGCCTACTACGTCACCCCCACCTCGGTGGAGAAGGATGAGGATGGGAACATCGTTGCGGTGCACTGCACCTACGACCCTGCCTCGCGCGGTGGGGCGACCGAGGACGGGCGACGGGTACGGGGCACCAGCCACTGGGTCAGCGCCAGCGAGGGGGTTGAGATCGAGGTCCACCTCTATGACAAGCTCTTCGCCAGTGAATACCCCGGCCAGGGAACGGGCAACTATCTCGATGACCTGAATCCCGACTCTCACGTCATCGTCACCGACGCCAAAGCAGAGGTGGAGATACTCAAGACGCAGGTAGGCGACTACCTGCAGTTCATCCGGAACGGCTACTTCTGCCTGGACAGCAAGCACAGCGATGAGGGGAGGCAGGTCTACAACCGCACTGTCACGCTGCGCGACTCCTGGGCAAGGATGAAGCAGAAGATGGGCTTGTAAACAGACGGGGGACGGGTGCGTCCCCCAATTTTTCTGGAGGAGCAATGAATTACTTCTTCGACCAGCACTTTCATCTGATGGACATCTCCCACCCCAACCTCATCAGTTTCTTCGGTTCGATCGAAAGCGGCGTAGCCGAGCTTTTCACCAGTGGAGCGCTGCTCCCCTCCTACATCCTCACACCCAAGACACGCAGGACCCACACACTGCTGTCACGCATCACCAATACGCTGACAACCTTCGAGCAACCCATCGGCGCCACGCTGTTGATGATGGAGGAGGACCTTGGCGGAGCCTACGCCTCCCATGACGAGGAGGCGGCACGGCCCGACAAGCCCTACATCCGCAGCGGAAAGCTCCACTTTCGCAGCCGTACCTACGACAAGATGGCGATGTGTCCGATGTTGATGGACTTCACCGCCTCACCAACCAGCGGTCAGTCACTCTACTACCCCACCCCCAAGAAGGAGAAGATCCTCACCTACATCGACGACACGCTCTCTGGCTTTGAGCACTATCGCACCAACCATCCTGACGGACTCTTTGATTTCTTCCCTTTCGTAGGCATCAACCCGCCAGTGCACTGCCTCCCCTTCATCAAGGAGATCCTCTCGACATTCGTGGTGACCGACGCCGACAAGGCGAGCGGCAAGCGCCGATTCTACGGTATCAAGGTCTATCCTCCGTTGGGCTACGACCCTTGGCCCGCTGACCGGGAGGAGCGGGCGAAGGTTGCAGCCATCTATGAGTTCTGTACTGAGCACAAGATCCCCATCATGACCCATTGCGATGACCAGGGCTTTCGCGCCCTGAGTGCAAAGGAGGCGTGGCGGGTCAGCGAACCCGATGCCTGGCGCCCGGTCCTCGCTCAATTTCCGATGCTGGCGATCGACTTCGCACACTTTGGGTGGCAGTACACCCCACTGCAGAAGAACCCATTGACTGTGCTCACCGGCTTGGCCAACAAGGTACCCGACTCCTCGTGGTTCTACCAGATCACCGAGCTGATGAAGAGTTACCCCAACATCTATGCCGATGTCTCCTTCAGTGGGGCAAACGTCGGCTTTTATGACGAGCTCTCCAACTTTTTGACAAGCCTTGAAGACGAGGTGAGAGAGACCATCGAAGGACGGATCCTCTTCGGCACCGACTTCTCGGTGAACTTGATGAAGGTCGAGTCCTACACCTCCTACTTCCGGCTCTTCGAGGCTTCGCCCCTCAGCGACGAGGAGGTCCACCGCATGGTGCAGACCAACCCGATGCGCTATATGGGCATGCAATGATGAACGGCAGGCTCACGCCTGCCGTCCTCCACTGGTCTTCAATGATCTTCAATTAGTAATTCTTTGCGGCAATCTCGAAGTACGCCTGCGGATGTACACAGACCGGGCAGATGCCGGGTGCCTTCTTACCAACGACGATGTGCCCACAGTTGGAGCAGACCCAGATCTGATCACCATCGCGGCTGAAGACCACTCCGTCCTCGACGTTCTTCAAAAGGTCGAGGTAGCGCTGCTCGTGGTGCTTCTCGATGGCGGCGACCATCTCAAACAGGGTTGCAATCTTGGCAAAGCCTTCCTCACGGGCATCCTTGGCAAAGTTGGCGTACATTTCGGTCCACTCGTAGTGTTCACCGGCGGCTGCCGCCTTGAGGTTGCTGGCGGTATCCTGAATCTCCCCACCCTCTTGCAGGAGTTTGAACCAAATTTTGGCGTGTTCCTGCTCGTTGAAAGCCGTCTCCTCAAAGAGTTTGGCTATCTGGACATACCCCTCCTTGCGAGCCTTGGATGCGTAGTAGGTGTACTTGTTCCGAGCCATAGACTCGCCGGCGAACGCTTCATTCAGGTTTGCTTCCGTCTTCGATCCTTTCAATTCCATTCCATACTCCTTCACTGCCCTTGTGCAGCGCGTTTAATTTGACAATCGGGACAAATTCCGTTGAACACGATCTCGTAGGAGGTGAGCTCGTAGCCGTGGGTATCCATCGGCCACGTATCGAGGTTGATCTCATCGTACAGCTCGAGATCCCCTACCCTGCGGCAGTCGAGGCACTGGATGTGGTAGTGCTTGCCCAGGCAATGGTCGAAGTGGTCAGGTCCGCCGAGCACCTTGATGCGCCTCACCTTCCCCTCCTCAACGAGCATGTTGAGGTTTCGATAGACCGTTGCCCGGCTGATCGACGGGTGGGAGACCGCGATGCTCTCATAAATCTCTTCGGCGTTTGGGTGGTTTGTCGCGGTGCTGACGGCATCCCACACCAAGCCTTTCTGTATTGTTTGTCGTTTTTCTCGCATGCACGTTCCTAAATGATATTAAATATCATTAGTATGATAAACCAGTGGGTTTTTACTGTCAACAATGATTACGACGAAACACCACGCTCGGTCATGCTTTCTTGGTTTTTACTTTCACTTCCCTGGTGATCGCACCGCTGAGGAAGAGCGACGCCTTGGCCAGTGCCGGCCCGGTCATCTCATAGAGCACCGCGCTGGAGAGGATGATGGTGTTGAGCAGCATCGCCATATCGGTGGGCAACAGCCGTTGGCCGAGGGCGGCAAGCCCGATGGACACACCAGCTTGCGGTGTGAGTGCCATGCCCAAAAAGTAGCGGATCTCCTTGTCCATCTTCAACAGCGAAGCACCGGTGTATGAGCCGATATACTTGCCGACGATGCGGATGAAGAAGTAGAAGACGCCCATGATGCCGGCCACTTTCAACATGACAATGTCGAGCTTCATGCCACTGACAACAAAGAAGGTGAGCAGCACCGGTGGGGCGAAGAAGTTTAACAGCCGGAAGAGCTGCTCATCATCGCTGATATTGCGGTAGGTACCGCCGAGAACCATGCAGGCAAGCAACGGCGAGACATTGAGCAACGCACAGGTACCGGAGAGTCCGAGGATGGCGATCATCAACACCACGAGGCGGTGGTCGTCGCTGTTTCGCTTGGCGATGAGGTACTTCAATACGAAGGCGGTCCCAAATCCCAACCCGATGGAGAGCACGTTCTTGAAGAGCGGCAGGAAGAGCATGGCAGGACTGAAGTGACCGGTCTCGAGGGCCTGCAGGAAGGCGGCACAGACGCTGAAAGCGATCAAGGCGAAGGCGTCATCAAGGGCGGTGACCTGGAGGATTGTATCGACAAAGGGTCCTTTGGCGTTGTACTGGCGGATGGTCATCATCGTGCTTGCCGGGGCCGTGGCCGAACCAATGACCCCCAACAGGATACAGAAGGGCCAGGGAAGGCCAAAGAGGTAGTGCATGGTGAGGGTGACGATGATCAGGGCCCCTGAGGCCTCGAAGATCGTGAGGATTATCGCTTTGACTCCATTTGACTTCAATTCACTGATCTTGAAGAACTTACCAACGGAGAATGCGATGATGGCCAGCGCAATATCGGTGACGAAGTCGAGGCTTCGCACCGTTTCGATATCCACCCACTTGAGTACGCTCGGCCCGATGAGGATACCGGCAAGCAGGTACCCGGTGACGTGCGGCATCTTAGCAAGCTTGGTAACCCGTGTCATGAGGAATCCTGCACCAAGAATCAGTGTTAGCAGTAGGATTGTGGTGGCGTTGTCATGAATCGAGATGAAATGGTGAATGAACTCCATGGGCTGTCCTCCTTATGGATTATTAAGCGGGCGAGGGCGATTACCTATCATTGATATGGGACATACTATACAATTCGTTCTAATAAATCAAATTATATATATTTATAGAACTATAAAATTTTTTGATTGTACTTCCACGACCAATTCCAGGCACAGGGTGAGGGCACATCGCCACTGCCGGATTCACTGCCGTCGCTCTATCTTACAACCCACCCACGAGTAATTGCCACCACAGAAGGGAGGCAAAATCAAAGAAAAGAGGTCTCCTATGGCACGGACAACGGTATCAGGAGGCGCTCAAGGCCTTTGGGGATGAGCTCTCCTTCGTGATAGCTCCGCTCAAATAGAGCGACGCCTTGGCCAAAGCCGGCCCCGTCATCTCATAGAGCACCGCGCTCGAGAGGATGATGGTGTTGAGCAACATCGCCGAGTCGGATGGCAAGAGACGCTGACCAAGAGCGGCAAGACCGATGGACACCCCGGCTTGCGGGGTCAGCGCCATACCCAGGTAGTTTCGAACTGGCTTCTCCAGCCCTAGTGCTGTGGCCCCGGCGAACGAACCGAGGTATTTGCCGATGATCCTGATCAAGAAGTAGCTCACCCCCATCACTCCGGTTATCCGGATCATCTGCAGGTCGAGCTTCATGCCACTGACGACAAAGAAGATCAACAGCACCGGCGGGGCAAAGAAGTTCAAGAGGCGGAAGAGCTGCTCGTCGTCACTGATGTTCCGATACGTACCGCCAAGTACCATGCAGGCGAGCAGTGGCGAGACGCTGAGGGCGGAGCATACGCCGGCAAGACCGACGATGGCAATCATCAATACCACCAGGCGGTGGTCATCGCTATTGCGTTTGGCAATGAGAAATTTGAGCACAAAGGCCGTACCGAACCCCAGGAGGATGGAGATGAAGTTCTTCACCAATGGCAGGATGAGCAAGAAGAGGCTGATATGGCCGGTATCGATGGCTGCCAAGAAGGCAGCACAGACGTTGAAGGCTATCAAGGCGAAGGCGTTGTCAAGAGCGGTGACCTGAAGGATTGTATCGACGAACACACCCTTTGCATTGTACTGCCGGATTGTCATCAGCGTACTGGCTGATGAAGTGGTCGACCCGATGACACCCAAGAGCAGGCAGAACGGCCAAGAGAGAGAGAAGATCAAGCGCATCAAGAGCGTTACCGCCACCAAGGCCCCCAACGCCTCAAAGAGCGTAAGGCCCACCGACTTGATCCCATTGGACTTCAATTCACTGAGCTTGAAGAACTTACCCACTGAAAAGGCGATGATAGCCAAGGCGATGTCGGTGATGAAGTCGAGGCTTTGGACCATTTCGGGACCGACCCATCCCAAGAGACTCGGACCGATGAGGATACCAGCGAAGAGGTAGCCGGTCACATGGGGCATCTTAGCCAATTTTGTCACCCGGGTCATGAGAAATCCAGCAGCGAGAATCAAGGCTAGTAGAAGAATGGAAGTTGTATTCCCATGAATCGTGATGAAATGGCTGAGAAGCTCCATCAGCAGTCCTCCTTATGGATTGTTGTGGGCGTTTGAGATATACTGTCAGGACGTTTGGTACTGTTATCATACACAGTAGAGTCAGTTTTAAGCAAATTATAAATATTTATGGGTCTATAAATTATTTTGATTGCTCCGGT
>JALOBD010000138.1 GCA_023228445.1 Sphaerochaeta sp.
CTGTACCACGAGAAGAGTGCCCTGGCCTCCATCCTGATGTTCTCCATCTGGAAGGGGCTGGGGTACAACGTCGTCCTCTTCTTGGCCGGCCTGCAAAACATCCCCCCCTCCTACATCGAGGCCGCCCAGGTCGATGGGGCGAAGGGGCACCAGATCCTCTTCAAGATCAGGTTGCCGCTGCTGCGCCCCATCATCTCCTTCGTTCTCATGATCGGGATCATCAACACCTTCAAGGTCTTTGCCGAGGTCAACGTGATGACCCCAAAGGGAGGACCACTCTACTCCACCGCCTTGATGGTCAACTACATCTACGACACCGCCTTCACCAGCGGGAAGATGGGACGGGCGTGCAGTGCATCGATCATCCTCTTCATCATCATCTTCATCCTGACCCTCATCCAGACACAGCTGGATGCGCGCAAGTCCATCACCATGGAGTAACGATATGGCAAGAACACTCAAAAAGATAAACATTCCCGTCTTCCTCATCCTCCTCGCCGGCTCGGTGGTGATGGTCTTCCCGTTCGTCTGGATGATCCTCTCCGCCTTCAAGACCGTACCCGACGTCTACACCTACCCCCCGAGGTGGTTGCCCAGCAGCTGGAAGCTCACCAACTACCAGAAGGTCTTCCAGATGATCCCCTTCGCACGGTACTACTTCAACAGCATCTTCACCTCCTCAGCCCAGACGGCGATCCAGCTCGCCCTCTCGGTCACCGCAGCCTATGCGCTGGTGGTGCTGCACTTCCCCGGCAGGAGGTTCCTCTACACGGTAATCAGGAGCACGATGTTCGTCCCGACCGTCGTGACGCTCATCCCCCTCTACCTGCTCGTCAGCAAGGCACGGATGATCGATACGTATGCCGGAATCATCCTGCCACAGGTCTTCGCCGCCTTCACCATCTTCCTCCTCGTCTCCTTCTTCTCGTCAATCCCGCCGATCCTCTTCGATTCAGCCAAGCTTGACGGGTGCGGATACTACCGGATCCTCAGCGAGGTGGTGATCCCCAACGCAAAGTCCCCGATCAGCACAGCGATGCTCTTCTCCTTCCTTGGCCACTGGAAGAGTTACACGTGGCCCCTGATCGTCACCAACAAAGCCAAGTACCGTACCCTGCCCATCGGAATGAAGTACCTGGTGCAGGAGTCATCGTCGGAGTATCAGATCATGATGGCCGCCTCGGTGATGGCCATCCTCCCCGTCCTGATCGTCTATCTGTTCTTTGAGAAGCAACTGGTGAAGTCCATCACACTCACCGGTTTGAAAGCATAAAAACAAAAGAGAGGTGTACAATGAAAAAGACAACAGCAATCATGCTACTGCTCACCCTGGGCATCTCATTGGTCTTTGCCACAGGAGCCAAGGAGGTGACCGCCAGGCCGGAGGTAGTGAAACTACAGGTATGGTATGCCATCAGCGGAGCGTCGGGGGAGCAGTTCCTCGCGCTGGCAAAGGCCTTCGATGCATCCAGGCCGGATATCGAGCTCGAATTGACCTATTCGGGCAGTTACGCTGACACAGCGACCAAGGTGAGTGCCGCCCTGCTCTCTGGCGATGAGCCCGATGCCGCGATCATGGCTGCCGGGCAGCTCTATACCGGAGGGCGTGGCGACTTCTCGATGGAGGATTTGGTCAAGGACGCCGACTTCAATGTCAACGACATCTTCAAGGGCATGCTGGAGTACGGCATGTTCGAAGGACGGGTCGCCGCGGTCCCCTACGGGATCTCCAGCCAAGTGCTCTACTACAACAAGGATATCACCGATGCGGCCGGTCTGGACCTCGAGAAGAGTCCTCCGACCACCTGGGCACAGTTCTTCACCGTCGCCAAGACCGCGATGGAGCGGGGCAACGTTCAGAGGAGCCCCGACTTCTTCGGCTTTGATACCTCCGATGGGGTATGGCTCTTCAAATCCATGCTCGGACAGAACGGGAACGAGGTGGTCCGCAAGGTCGGCGACCGGGTACGGCCGGTCTTCCAAGAGACCAGTGGTGTCGAGGTCGGCACGTTCTGGAAGTCGCTGGTCGATGCGAATGTGATGCCCGCTGGGCAGCACAACAACGCCGAGAAGAAGTTCCTCGCCGGCAACCTCGCCTTCATCGCCGCCTCATCCAACCGGGTCGCCCGCTGGAAGGACAACACCAACTTCGCCCTCGGCGCCATCGTGATGCCAGGGTTCAAGAACCGCTCCATTGCCCTGGGGGGCAATGTCGGGGTGATCCTCACCAGTGACCAATACAAGCGCGATGCATCGTGGCAGTTGCTCAAGTATCTGCTGGAGGAGGAGAACCACACTGAGTTCGCCCTCTCAACCGGATACCTGCCGGTGCGCAAGTCGGCACAGACGGGCGCGGTGGTGAGGGAGGCATTGGCATCCAATCCGCTCTACAAGGTGGCCTTCGACCAGTTGGAGAACGCGTGGGCGTACTATCACTTCCAAGAGATGGGAACGATGGACGCGTTCTTCTGGTATGCGCTTGACGAGATCGAGAAGGGGGTGAGCAGTGTTGAAGTAGCCCTTGCCAAGGCAGCTGCCTCCCTTGAAAAGGAGATCGAGTGAGCAGTCCGTACGGTGTGGGGGGGATATCCCCCCACACGATTTGAAAACAATCTTGGGAGGGATGAGGGATGAACCGATATGCATTTTCCACCGGAGCGTTGTATCCACTGCCGTCCGAGCAGGCGCTGCGCCTGATCGGGGAGGCGGGATTCGCCCACGCCGAGTTGATGCCCCAGTGTTTTTGGGACACCAGCGAGGAGGCGACGCTCAGCTTTGAGAAGACGAAGGTGCATGTCTCCTCCATCCACTACCCGTTGGCGATGTTCTCCATGCTCTACTCGGCCCATCCGGTGATGAGCGAGGAGGGCAGGGCCTTGTCCCGGGATATCGTGAAGATGGCAAGCCGGTTGGGCACCGAGTTTCTGGTCATCCACCCCACCAATGTGTATGAGGGGGAGATGGCTACCCACATCGAGCCAACGATCATGGAGAACGTGCGATACCTCGGCAGCCTGTGTGCCAAGGCGTCGATCACGCTGGCGATGGAGAACTACCCGGTGGGGGTGGGCCAATACCCCCAGACCCTAGAACGCTACGTGCAAGAGTGGCAGATGGAGGTGATGAAGGTCATGGTTGACACCACCGAAGTGATGGAAGGTGGTGAGGACCCCCTCGCCTTCATCACAGCATTGAGCACCGCACCCTGCCATCTCCACCTCAGTGACTTCAAGGAGAAACGGAAGCACCTGCCCATCGGTATGGGGGAGATTCGCTGGAGCGACCTCTTCGCCCTGCTCCAAGAGAAAGGGTATACCGGCTACTACACGCTGGAGCCGTCATATCGCCACTACCTGAGCGACATCCCCGCAAAGCTACGCCGGGATTTTGCCCTCCTCTCGAGCCTGGTATGATCACCGAACGCCAGATCATCGCCATCTTGGAGGGGTTTGCCGTCGGGGATGCGATGGGCATGCCCACCGAGTTCATGACCCGATGCCAGATCGCCGAGGAGATCGGGACGATCGATGCCTTGGTGGAGAGCAGACTATCAGCACACCACAGCGACTTGGCCAAAGGCTCGGTCACCGATGATACTGAGCAGACGCTCTGCCTGCTCTCCCACTATCTGAAAGCAGGGGTGACCATCGACTCCACCGTCGAGGGGTTGCTCGCCTGGATCGATGAGTCCGATGCCATTGCAAAGCGCTATATCGGTCCCAGTTCACTGAAGGCGTTGAGAGCCATCAAGGAGGGTGGCGATCCATCGATGAGCGGGAGGGACGGGACCACCTGCGGCGGCTTGATGCGTTCTCTGGCGCCGACACTCTACGCACTGGCCCACGCAATGGAGTGGGCTGAGATGCTCGACTTGGTGGTTATCTGCCTGATGCCCACCCACTACACCAGCCAGGCGCTGGAGGCAGCCTGCGCCTACAGCAGTGCCATCGCCCGGGCGGTGGGCGGGGGTACGGTCACCGATATCATCGAGGCAGCCCGAGACGGTGGTCGCTACGGTCTCTTGAAGGCCCCATACATCGCCTGCTCGGCCTCGAGCCTCGCACGCCTCGACTTCCTCACCGAATATCTGAAGACACAACCGGGTGAGGAGGAGCTGCTCGACCTGCTCTACGCTGTCCTGGGCACCGGCTTGGAGTCAGCCGACGTCTTTGCAGCCCTCTTCGCTCTCTTCCTCTTCGCCCCCGGCGATACCTTCCGGTCCATCTGCCTCGCCGCCCAAGTGGGTGGGGACACCGACACCATCGCCGCGTTGGTGGGCGGCTTGAACCGGGCGTATCGCATCGACTCCCCCATCCCCCCCTCGATTGTGGACGAGGTGTACCGCGTCAACAATCTCCGCCTCCAGCCGCTTGCCCGCTCGTTGGTAGAGCATGCGCGATGAAGGGCTACCTCTCCACACTGCAACCGAATGCCCGCATCTGCCTCTCCTTCTTTCCGCTGTGGGCCATCCCGTATACCTTCTACCTCTTCTACCTCAGCCTCTACCTCAAGGAGTCGGGGGTCACCGACATCCAGATCGGCAATATCATGGTGGCCGCCAATGCAGCAGCGTTGGTCAGCTCCGTCATCGCCGCCCCGGTGGTGGACCGTCTTGGTCGAAAGTGGGCGACACTGCTCTTCGACTTGGTCAGCTCCGCCCTCCCCGCCCTGCTCTTTCTCCTATGGCCCCGCTATGCGGTGGCTCTCCTTGCCATGGCGCTCACCGGTTTGAACCGGATCATGAGCATCGGCTACTACTTGTTGATGATCGAGGATGCGCCAGAGGAAAACAGTGTCGTCGCCATGAACCTCTTCAATATCATCCAGGTCGCCGCTGGATTGCTCACCCCCCTTGCCGGCATCCTCATCCTGCACCGGGGCATCATCGACGGTGAGCGCATCTTCCTGCTCATCGCTGCGATCAGCATGACCGGCCAAGCCATCGCCCGCCACACCCTCCTCAAGGAGACCCCCACCGGCCACTCTATTCAACAGAGGATGCGGGGCCAACGGCTCCTCGCCCGCCCCTCACGCTATCTTCTCGTCTACCGCACCCTCTGCTCATCGCTTGAAGGCAACCGGGCAACACAGAGCGCCATGGCCATCAACGCCCTGATCTACGTCTACTTCTCGCTCGGCACCACGGCAAGCCTCCTCTTCACCCCCTTCTTCATCGATTTTTCCCGCCTCTCACCCTCCCAGGTATCGGTGGTCGGTGGCGTCTACTCGCTGGGTACCCTCACCGCGATGGTGGTGGTAAACCCACACTTGAAGCGGGCAAACCTCCATGCCTTCGCCATCGCCGCCGCCCTCCTCTCGCTCTTGGGCTTTGCGCTGTTGCTGCTCCTTCCAGCGGGACAACTCCTCTTCCCCCTCATCAGTGTGAGCCTCATCTCCCTCTCCTACGGGGTGCTGAAGACCTGTGCTGATGCGCTGCTTGCCGTAGAGAGCAGCGGGGAGGCCAGAAGTGCCATCTACGCTGCCAGCAGCTTGGTCTCATCGATTCTGGGAATTCTCTTCATCAAGGTCACCAGCATGCTCTATGCCCGCCATGCCGGCACGTTGATCATCATGTGTGCCTTGCTCTTAAGTGCGGTCCTCACCCTCGCTGCCGCCGCTCATGGAGGAAGAAA
>JALOBD010000018.1 GCA_023228445.1 Sphaerochaeta sp.
TCATGGCGATGTCGTTGTTGTCCTGGTTGAAGAGGTTGCGGGCATTCTTGTAGGTGGGAGAGCCGAGGTTTCGCCCCAGCGGTCCCCACTGCTGCATGAAGCGCAGGGCCCCGATCCAGGCATCGTCGCCGATGATGGCCTTCTTGCCATCAGCGGAGAGCAGGTCACCACCCAGCTGCTCGACCATCGGGATGAAGAACTCGAGGTAGTACGGGTAGCGGAAGTCGAAGCCGCGGCGTACGAGGATGTCGCCATCGCGCAGGACCAACTTCTCGCTGATGTCAGCCATCTGCTCCCAGGTTTTAGGATAATCCCTCTCGGCATCGAGACCTGCTGAACGGAAGACCCGCTTGTTGATGTAGATCGCCCAGTTGGTCAGCTCCAGCGGAAGGCCATAGACCTCGCCGCCGACGGTGACGGTGTCGAGCACGCCTTCGACGTACTTGTCCAAGAGATCCTGCTCATTCTTGTATCCAGCTGCCTGGTAATCGACTGGGGCGACGAGCCCGTTGGTGATATAGGCATACTGGTTTTCGATGGGTAGGTTGAACATGTCCGGTCCCTGCTTGGCAGCAAATGCGGTTTGGACGACCTCAATCTGCTTGGAGGAGGGGTTGGTGGTCCTGACGACGGTGATGAGCGGGTTCTCCTTCATGAACTGCTCGATCAGCTCCGTCTCCAATGTGGTTCGGGCCGGATCCTCATGGGTCCAGTAGTGGACGGTCACCGGCTTGCTCTCGTCGACCTTCGCCTCCTTGGTCCCCGCTGCAAAGAGCGAGAGGGGCAGCACCATGGTCAGGAGCAACAGAATTACCAATGTTTTTTTCATGATCTCAGACCTCCTTAATCAGTCTTTCTGCCTTCATTGTCGGGCCCAACCATTGATATAACAAGAAAAATGTTTTGTGGTTGTGCGAGCATTCTTGCAGGGGTGGTCAAGATTGGTCAGAAGAACACAGAATCATCGTATCCTATGGCTCTCTCTGTAGATAGGACTGGAGGAATGAAGCCAATCGCTCCATGGTGGCCGATGAGATATCGTGCTCGATGAGGCAGGCATCCTCCTCGGCGGTGACCGGGTCGACACCGAGCACATCGACGAAGAAACTGGTCAGTGTCTTGTGGCGAAAGTACACTTGGGCAGCCTTCAGCCTCCCCTTCTCGGTGAGGCGGATGTCACCGTAGGTCTCCTGTTCGATATACCCGTCAGCGGCCAGCACCTTCATGGCCCGGTTCACACTCGGTTTGGAGACACCGAGCCGGTTGGCCACATCGGTGGTGCGCACCTTGCCCCTCTCCTCATCGAGCTGCAGCACCGCTTCCAGATAGTCTTCCCCTGATTTCTTCATGGCAATAAAATCCTACCACACAAGAGGGGGTTTGTCAGTAGCGCGTATCGTGGTATCGAAAGCTCCCCATCACCGTGTGGATTTAGCCGACATGCTCTGGAGAGGCTTCAAGAGAGGCGGTATCTCGAGGATAGCCAAGGTCTGGTACACTCATGTCCTGCATCTTCTCAAAGATGAAGATTCTCGGGCACCGGCTCCATGAGAGAACCCTCAGGTGACCTTGAAGAGTCGATCCTGTTGCGAAAGGCAAAGAATCTCCATGGACGAGAGCTCAAGATCCACCGGCAGCTTATCTCGCAGAACCGGCAGGACATATTGGCAGTTCACCTCATCAACTATTTCAGTGAGTAAATTGGTGATCTGGTTGGCGTGCACGTTCTCAATCTGGTCCTGCAATATAAAATGGAGGCAAGGCAGGTCAAGCGTATCGGCGAACTGGATATAGGCAAGGTCGAATGCAGCCATCTGGCTCTTCTTGCTCCCAGTGCCGGGATTGCCTTCAATGTTGCTTACCGAAAAGATCAAGAAATCGCCGCGTTGCTCTGCACTGAGCAGTGCTGCGTTCCCAGTCAGTCGCTCCGAGAGGACGGCATAGTATTGATTGAATAGACTGATCCGCGCATTGATCAACGAATCCTTATCTGATAATCCTTCATTGATTTTGGCAAGCTGGTCATCGATACCCTTGAGTGCCTCTTCACTCGCTCTCCAGAGGTTGGACTGCTCTTCAAGCCGTCCCTTCTGTTCATACGAAGCATTGAGCATCGTGATGATTTCATCCAATTCATCAATGGCTCCCCTCTTCCTCACATCCTCTATCAGGGTTCTCTCCTGCTTGAGGAGCCGTTGGAGTTCTCTCCGTAACTGTCCCAACTCCTTCTCCAAGGCAGGGACTTCCTCAGTGATGAAGGCAAGGCGTTTCTCCATCATCGCATTGTGCAATTTGACTACATCGTCGAAGGAACGCTGGAGGTGAGGGATCAGGACACGGGATCGTTCATAGAGTGCTGCAGTCTGGGAGAGGTCAATGGTTGCTCGTCCCTCCTCAACACTCTCTGCACTTTCGTGTATTAACTGCCGCCTAAGATCAAGGCGGGATATCCTCGTCGAAACGCTGCTGATGGACGAACGCACGGTATTAAGTTCATTAAGATCGGCCTCAAACTCTTCATTCAAGTTGAAAGAGGCTTTCTTTCGTTCTAAATCCTCGATTTTGTTGTTCACCAACAAGAGTGCTTGGGAAATCTGAGGAGGGTTGCTCTGCTTTCTGAGCCGGGCTTGCAACTTCTCTTCGAGGTTCCGGTCGCGAACCAGTGCCTCCTTTGATTGATCGCCATCAATACCGAGCCAAAAGAGATGAAGAGTCTCATAGGTGGCTTCCGTGACGACATTGGGAGCGAGGACCCGGATGGTGTTGGTAAGCTTGTGCTTCTCATCACGGATATTCTTGGAGATGATTTGCCTGAACGTAGGTTGTTCTGACTCACTCTTGAAGATCAACCGTTTGAGCGTCGATTGAAACTCCTTGGGATTTGGGTATGGCTGACCGTTGATGTTCTGTATCTTCTTGTTGCGACGAAGAAAGTTACGCTTGATTACTACTGCACCAGAAGAGTCTTCAAAATGCTCGACCAGCGTGAGGGTAATGACAACGTTGTTCTCCGTTAGAAACGATTCGACAGCGGCATTGGATGTCTTGAATTCAGTGTCTTGGTAGATGTTCTTTCCATCGCCTCCAAGGCAAAAGTCGATGAGGCGCAGGACGGTGGTCTTTCCCACGCTGTTGCCAGAAGCTCTGCGATCAGAGGATGAAGTCTCGTCGACAATCAGGTTAATACCACGCCTGAAGGCGACCTCACGTACAAGACGATCATCGTGGTGGATGGCAAGGTGTTTCAGCCACATCTGTGCAGTCTCCCCTCTTTGCAAAGATCCAATGCCCCGAGCAGATAGAGCCACTCAATGGCAAGTGAGAACAAGCCATAGGAGAGGGCATAGGCACTCTTGCTCTCCTGGTAGAGGTCAATGATTTCCCACTCGAGTGTTTCAAATCGATCCAACAATGCTAAAAGTTGGGAACCTACATAGTAAATGTCATTGGTCGGGTGCACATCACTGCTGAGCAACATTATCTAGGTTCCTCCATAATTTTGCATCGAATGAATGCATCCACGAGAACAATGCGAAGACCAAATTCCAAGTCCTCCTTCCACTCTGAGGTACTCTCGATGCCATTGTACAGTTCTTCGAACACCTCATTGAAGATAGTATCTGAATTTTTCCGGACAATTTCCAGCGCTTGGTCCGAATATCCCAATACGTGTCGTCCCTTCACCCTCAAATACACAGCTCGCATCGCATCCAATACCCGTGTCTTCTTGATGGATCCAGCTGCGTCAAGCTCATCATACAGAGCGTTGATCTTTGCGTGGTATACCTTGTAGTCTTCACTGATTGTCCAATCTTGTCCAAATAATAGTTGACGATGAATCTCTGTAGGACGAGTATAAGATATCACGTATCAATCATGTCCGATATATTGGTGTTGAATGAAGACGAAATTAGTTATTACGTTAATCGAGGCTCATAATTCAGGAAGCGAAGATGCGTTTCGAAGTGCTGTGCATGCCCTTTCTGATGATGAAGACAAAAAAAGGAACAGCACCACTGCCTCTTTGCTGCGCCAAGCCTACGTATACAACGTGCGTCGTTCGATGGCGCATGACGATAGCCCGATGGCAACCGTCTCATATATGTCACCCGATGTAGGGGTGGTACCAAAGGACAAGGACAGTGTATTGGCATTGTTGGAAGTACTGAATCCAAAAACCACCCTGCAGGACGTGGCGCTTCCGTTAAAGACGATGAATGTCCTCAAACAGATTATCGAAGAGCAAAAATCACAGGAAAAACTTATCGAGCGCGGGATTGCTCCGTCGAACAGACTTTTGTTCTGTGGCCCTCCCGGATGCGGAAAAACGTTGACAGCCACAGCCTTGGCAGGCGAACTGGGATTGCCGATGGCGTATGTTCGACTCGATGGATTGATTTCCTCCTTCCTTGGGCAGACCGGTGCGAACATCAGAAAGGTGTTCGACTTTGCCAAGCCGCAGCGAATTATGCTGTTTTTGGATGAGTTTGATGCCATCGCTAAAAAACGTGACGACTCCAATGAACTCGGTGAGCTCAAGAGAGTGGTCACGACACTGCTTCAGAACATGGATGCCATGCCGTCGAATGTGTTGCTGGTTGCTGCGACGAACCACCATCATCTTTTGGATCCCGCCATCTGGAGGAGATTCAATGCCACAATCTTGCTGGAATCTCCTACCTATGAACAACGTCAGCAGATCGTCGAGCACTTCTGTGCTGAGAAACTCCCGGAGTATAGAGTGGATACCAAGACTGCTACCGTGCTCTCAGAAGGTATGAGCGGAGCTGACGTATACGAGTTCATGCAAACCTTGGCCAAAAGCTGTGTAATGGAGGCTAATCATGGAGAGGTTGGACAAAAAAAGATCGCTGAGGCGTGGCTAACACAGAATACGTTGTTGATGAGTGGGAGTGGAGATGACTATATGAAAGCGCTGTATGAACTGAACATCCAAGGCGTCCCCCTCAGGACTCTAGAGGAAATTTCAGGCATTCCTCGATCAACCTTGGACTATCGGTTTAAAAAGGAGAGAACCCAATGACGACCAATGAACAGCAGAAGGAACACGTTTGGATTCCTGACAGTGAGGTCACCAGAATAGGGAAAAAGCCTACAGCAAGGGGAAAATCGTACGACAAGGATTTTGGGGTACACGGCGCTAAATTGGGAGAGAGCCTGTCCTCGATCAAGCATGCAATCGAGAAGGTTGTAGAAGATGATTCATTGGCAGATATTGATCTGATGGTGTTCAAGATTGAATTACCGGAAGGTGAGAAGATAAAGGATAAGAGTCAGCTATTCCATGCAACGGGTTTGGAGATCAAGGCTGTCAAGACCGAACGGACTGCAATCGTGTCAACGACCAAAGATCGATTTTCTGCTCTGCAAAGGAAGATTGAGACCTATAGTCGGCGAGGAATAGGGCAAACATACTACAATGCGATCGATGATTTTCAGCCGTATATTGGTAGTGAGAAAAACTCAAACTCGTTGCAGAAACTCGTTGCATCAAGGGAAATCCCTCCTGTTGTGGATGTCCAGTTGATGCTCCTGCCTAGATTAGATCAACACCAATATCAAACAGTGGTGGAGAAAATTGCAGCCAAGGTTTTGGCCTATCATGGGAAAGTCAAAGATAAATCGTTCTATTTGTCAGATAATACTCCGGTTCTCCGTGCTGTGATTCCCTCCACAGCACTCACCCATTTTGAAAATGATTCAGCGATTTATCGAATCGAGGAAACCGATTTTTTAGTGCTGGGGTAGTGTAAAAAAGTTCTCAAGACCTAAATCACCTAGAACTTGATGACGGTACCCCTCTTGAAACCTTGCCGATAGTCGTTGTTCTCGATTCAGGCGTGTCGTTTCCCAAAGGATTGCAAGCTCTTGTGTATGATCACTGGATTGATAGCACCGCAACAATTCTTATGCACTGAAGTGAATATTTATGCAAAAACACTGGAAATTCTTTGCATTGTTCGCTACACTCCTGTAAAAGTCCACCGCAAAGGAGTTTGGTATGAAACGATTGGTCACAGTGCTGCTGGTTCTGCTTGTCATAGGGTCGTTGGCCTTCGCCGCCGGAGCAAAGGAGCAGAAGTCGCTTGAAGACAACTCGCTTGAGAAGGTCATGAGCAAGGGTCGCTTTGTCATGGGGCTTGATGACAGCTTCCCGCCAATGGGCTTTCGCGACGAGAAGGGCGAGATCGTCGGCTTCGACGTCGACCTGGCCCGTGAGGTCACCAAGCGCCTCGGTGTCGAGTTGAAGCTGCAGCCCATCGATTGGAACGCCAAGGAGCAGGAGCTCAACACCGGCAACATCGACTGCATCTGGAACGGCTTTACCATCACCGATGAGCGCAAGGCCGCCATGACCTTCACCCCACCATACATCCACAACGCCCAGGTGGTCGTCGTGCGTGATGACGCGCCCTACACCACCCTCGCCAGCCTCGCCGGCAAGACCGTCGGCTACCAGGCAGGCTCGTCGGCCAGCCAGGCCATCGACGACTCGCCGGCCTTCAAGAGCTCGATCAAGCAGCTCATCGAGTTCAAGGAGAACCTCACCGGCCTGATGGACCTTGAGATCGGGGGCATCGATGCATTGGTCGTCGATGTGACGGTGGCCAGCGACAACATCCGGCGCAGCGGCAAGGCGTTCCGCATCCTCGCCGAAGAGCTGGCACCGGAGGACTACGGCATCGGCTTTAGGAAAGGGGACCAGAAGCTCGCCGACGCAGTCTGGGAGCAGTTGGTCGCGATGCACAACGACGGTACCTTGGCACAGATCGCCATCGCGTGGTTTGATGTGGACAACACCGTTGTCGGCAATTGAAGAAGTGTGTATGCTGACGGGGAGCATTCGCTCCCCGTTTTCATTCAGTAGGAGACCATCGTGCGCAACCTGTTGCCGCTGCTCTTGGCAGGAACCATCACCACCCTCAAGATCTTTGTCTTGACGCTGCTCTTCTCAATTCCGCTCGGGGCCTTGGTGGCCAGGGGGAGGATGAGCAAGAACCCCATCGTCAGTACGGTGATCAACATCTACATCATGATCATGCGCGGCACCCCCCTGATCCTCCAACTGCTCTTTGTCTACTTCGGCCCCTACTACCTCTTCGGCGCCTCCTACGACCGCTTCACCGCCGTCATCATCGGCTTTGTCATCAACTACGCCGCGTACTTTGCCGAAATCTACCGTGGGGGCGTACAATCCATCCCGATCGGCCAGTGGGAGGCGAGCCTGGTCCTCGGCTTCTCCCGCGCCCACACCTTCACCCATGTCATCGTCCCACAAGTGGTCAAGCGCATCATCCCGGCGATGGGAAACGAGGTCATCACACTGGTCAAGGACACCGCCCTTGCCCAGACGATCGGTGTGGCTGAACTCTTCCGCGTCGCCCAGAGCGCCTCGGCGCGCCAGTTCTCCACCACCCCGATCGTCATCGCCGGCCTCTTCTACTTCATCATGAACGGCGTTGTCTCCCGCCTCTTCGACCGCTTCGAGAAGAAGCTCGACTACTACCATTGAAGGAGGGAGCGATGAGCATCATTACTGTAGAGAACGTGGTCAAGAGCTTCGATGCGCTGGGAGTGTTGAGGGGTATCAGCTTCACCCTCAATGAGGGGGAGGTCCTCTCCATCATCGGCCCGTCGGGCAGCGGAAAATCAACGCTGCTGCGCTGTCTCACCCAGCTTGAACGCATCGACAGCGGACGCATCGAGGTCTGCTCGATGACGATGGCCCACAGCACCGGAGGGACCATCCAGTACGCCGATGCCAAGACGTTGAAGCAGATCCGCCTCAAGCTCGGCCTGGTCTTCCAGAACTTCAACCTCTTTCCCCACATGAGCGTGCTGCGCAACATCACCGAAGCACAGGTCAACGTCCTGGCAAAGAGCAAGGGCGAGGCGGTTGCCACCGCCCGCCAGCTCTTGGCCAAGATGGGCCTTGAGGAGAAGGAGGACGCCTACCCCTGCCACCTCTCGGGGGGACAGCAACAGCGCGTCTCCATCGCACGGGCGTTGGCGCTCAACCCCACCGTGCTCTGCTTTGATGAGCCGACCAGTGCACTGGACCCCGAACTCACCATCGAGATCCTCAAGGTCATCAAGGATCTGGCCAAGGAGAAGATGACGATGATCGTTGTCACCCACGAGATGGCCTTCGCCCGAGACATCAGCGACCGGGTCATCTTCATGGACGAGGGACTGATCGTCGAAGAGGGGCCGCCTGACGTGCTCTTCAATGCCCCGGCCAAGGAGCGGACACAGCGCTTTCTCAGTCGGTACGGCCAGTAGACGGGACGAGCAACCGCCCACTCGTCGTTCCCACCAGCGTCCCCGCCTCAAGAGCAACCTCTCCGTTGACCATCACCAGTGCAAGGGGACTGGCTCCGCCCGCCTCAATTGCGTCGCTGCTGGTAAGTGTGGCTTGGTCGAAAAGCACCAGGTCGGCTTTGAATCCTTCGGCGATGATGCCGCGCCCATCGAGGCCCAGACGTCGGGCACTGCGCCCGCTCAGCCGTTCGACGGCTTCCTCGATGGTGAGGTCGCCGCGTTCATTGACGTAGCGGGCGATGAGGTGGAGCGCCGCATTGAACGACCGGGGGTGCGGATGGGGCGAGGAGTAGAGGGCATCACTGCCAAAGCACATCTGCCGGTGGGTCATGATCTTCACAACACTCTCCTCACACTGCGTCACATCGCCCATCACGGCAGGTCCTTCACACTCTACCAAGAGGTCGAAGAGTGCATCATACGGATCTTGTTCACGCAGTGCGGCCACCTGGGCGATGCTCAACCCCTCATAGTGTGGATGGGAGGGCAGCGAGAGGAGGGTGATATCATCAAAGCCCACCAAGGCGGCGATGCTGTCCCACCCCTCACCCTGCTCCATCAAGGCTCGGGTCTGTGTTCGCACCGTCTGCTCTTGCAGGTGCTGCTTCACACTGCTGCGCGGGAGGGCCAGCAGAGAGGGGGGCAAGAGGCTGAAGAGCGAGGTCGAACCCCAGAGGTAGGGGTACTGGTCGAAGCCGACGACAAGACCCTCGTCGTTGGCCGCTTCAATCCGCTTAAGAAGCTCATCCACCAACACCTGGTTGGCCATCCCAACCGCCTTGAGGTGGCTGATCTGAAGGTGCACCCCGCTTGAGCGGGCGATGTCCAGCACTTCATCAAGACTCTGGAGCACCGCGCTCCCCTCACAGCGCAGATGGACGGCCAAGAGACGGGCATTGCGTGCCACGACGGTGGCCAGCGCGATGAGCTCGCCTCGATCGGCGCTCTGGCACGGCTCGTAGTAGAGGCCGGTGGAGAGTCCCCATGCCCCGCACTCCAAGCTCTCAGCCAAGAGAGCGGCCATCTTCGCAACCTCAGCCTCCCCCGCTGGCCTGGATGCATCGCTGCCCAACACAGCACTCCTCAGCGGTCCGTGGGCCTGGAAGAACCCCATGTTCACCCCACTGCCGCTTCGGTACCACACCTCCTTGTACTCGGCGAAGGTAGGCCAATAGTGGTGGGAGGCTGCACCGAGGACCTCCTCTGCAAGAGAATCGCTCGTGTTGGACGGAAAGACGCCGATGCCGCAGTTGCCACCGAACTCGGTGGTGATACCCTGGGCGATCTTCGCCCCCATCACCGGGTCGCGGAGCACGTGGATCTCACTGTGGGCGTGCAGGTCTATGAAGCCCGGGGCGAGGACCAAGCCCCGACAGTCGAAGGTCCGTTCACTCTGGATCTCCCCGAGCCGTCCGATGGCCCTGATGGTACCCCCCTCCACCAAGAGGTCGCTACAGTAGGCACCAGCACCGGTGCCATCAACGATCGTGGCGTCCTTGAAGAGCTTTCTCATCGCATCTGCTCCCGATACGCCTCGCTCACCAGATCGGTGAGTGCGAGGTAGTTGCCCCGCCGCTTGGTCATCACCAACGCGGCCTTGAGCTCATCGATGCGCTCCAGGTCTACCAATACCGGTGCCCAGCCCGCCTCAACCATGAGCCGGCAATAGACCAAGGATGCCAAGAGCGCGTTGTAGCGGGTACACGGGGCAATCCTCATCACCTCCCCATAACAGAAGAGGGCGCGCACCAGCGGGTGGGCAGCTGAGAACTCACGCTCATCCTGCATGATGAAGACCTCAAGCTCGTCGCCAAGATCCAGGCGACGGGTGAGTTCCAGGTTCTCCAAGCCGAGGCAGAGGGATGTGTACAGCTGGCCAAGGTACTGCTCGCTCAGGCGTACCGCTGTTCGCCCCAGGCTCGACGAGCGGGCCATCGAGAGGATCATCGAGCGCAGGTGCAGGGCCAAGAGCTGGTCGGCCAGTGACAAAGACGGGACGCTCTCAAATGATGTGAGCTGGTGCAAATCCTCTTGGGTGAGACCAATTCCTTCGACGGCGAAGCTTGCAACAATAAACGCGTCGACGTGGGATACGCACCTGGCAAGCAACGCATCCCCATCCATCTCTTTGAACTGCTCCAACCCATCGAGGCCCGACGTTCCCAAGCGCAGGTACTCCTGCCTCTGGTGGCGCAGCTGTCTGCCATCACCAGGTTTTGGTGCTCGCGATGGGATGAGGTAGGCCCAGGAACTCTGGATCGCGCCGTCGACACGCCCCTGGGCGCAGAGGAGGCGCACCCGCCGCTCGCTGATGCCCCACTTCTTCGCCGCCTCCTTGGTGCTCATGTACATGCGCTCCCTCCTACCGTTCCTACCTTGGATTAATACCACCAAATACCTGCCGGCGCAAGTGCGCAATCTCTAAGGGCTTTACCAAAGGGTGGACAATGGGGATAATTGGTTGGAAAGGGAGCCCCTTTCCAGTCTTTTGGGAGGTGCACCTGTGGATATCTACGACGTCGTCATTGTTGGAAGTGGGCCTGCCGGCATGGGGGCTGCCTTCGCCCTCAAGAGCGCAAAACCGGACCTCTCCATCCTCATCCTAGACCGTGAGAAGTTCTCGACCGGCGGCATGCGCAACGACTGCAAGATGAACTTCACCTACCCCATCGGCTTTCCCACCGAGTATTGGAGCCAAGAGGCGGCGACCCACTACCTGGGCCAGGTCATCGACTTCCTCCAACCCTCCATCATGCCCAAGAACAACATCGATGTGTACAAAAAGCGGGCTGAGCGCCTCGGTTGTACGTTGCTGGAGATCCGGCAGACCCATTTGGGCACTGACGGGGGCTTGGCACTCATCAAGGAGCTCCTGTCGCGCCTTGATGCCCTTGGCGTCGACCTCTCCTTGGGCGAGACGATGGAGCGCGTCGACCAAGAGCGGCGTGTTGTCACCACCGAGACGCGCGAGATCGGGTACAGGGCGCTGCTCGTCGCCCCGGGGCGCAAGGGCTTCAACTTCCTGCAGGAGCTGATGCACTCCCTCTCCATCCCCTTCATCGACAATATCGTCGACATCGGCATCCGGGTGGAGACCCGCATCGAGCACTATCCCATCGTGCGCGACTACTACGATCCGAAGTTCTACTTTCCTGACAAGGTACGCACCTTCTGCACCAACAGCGGCAACGCACACGTGGTACGGGAGCGCTACGCCACCAGCCGGGGCGACCAGTGGTACTCGGTCAATGGCCATGCCTTTGCCCCGGACAGCCGCCACGACAACGGGTTGGTCAACTTCGCCATGCTCAAGACGGTGCGCTTCACCGCCCCGCTGGCCAGTGGACAGGCATTTGCCGAGAACCTGGGCCTGCAGGCCGCGCTCATGGGAGGGGGCAAGCCGCTGATGCAACGCGTTGGGGACTTCCGCCTCGGCTCACGCAGCAAGGAAGCGTCCTTCAGCGATGATCTCTTCGACTTCGAGCCGACACTACGCTCCTGTTGCCCCGGTGATATCTCGCTGGCCATCCCGGCGAAGATCCTCAGGGCCATCTGGAAGGCGATGAAGAACCTCGACACCATCGTGCCGGGGGTCCTCCACCCCTCGACCATCATGTACTACCCGGAGATCAAGCTCTACGCCAACAAGCCCCGCTACCTGGATGAGCACTTCCGCGTCGCCGACACCATCTGGTTTGCCGGTGACGGAGCCGGTACGAGCCGGGGCATCACCGGCGCCTGGGCCAGCGGCATCCGAGCCGCCGAGGGGATGGCTGAGACCTTATAGGACGTGGTGGAAGCGGGTGTTCAGCCAGGCGGTGGCCAGATCGACCCACTGGCGGGCCCCGGGATGGGGCGTGCCCACCTCCTCGGTGCACATCGACAGGCCATGCCCCCCACTTTCAAAGAGGTGGGCTTCACACGAGACCCCTGCCGCGCGATACGCCTTGACGAGGTCGAGCGTATTCTCCACCGGCACAGCGGGGTCGGCCATCGTATGCCAGATGAAGGCCGGTGAGGTGGTCACCGTGACATGGCGGTCGAGCAACATCAGATCTCTGAGCTGCCCATCCCCCCCGCTGACCAAGTCCAGGCTGCCCTGGTGATCGTTGATCACCGGGTAGCAGAGGATCAGCGCATCGGGGCGGTTGTTCTGGTCGACGACCTTCTGCACGTCGGTCACCATCCGGTGGTCATGCAAGATACCAATCGAAGCGGCCAGATGACCGCCTGCTGAGAAGCCGATGACCGCCACCCGGGTGGGGTCGCACATCCACGCGAGGGCATGCTCGCGGATCTTGATGAGAGCGGCGCTTGCCTCCAAGAGCGGGTTGAGCGAACCTGCCTCCTCCTCGACCGAGTAGTCGAGGATGAAGACGTTGTAGCTCTCGGCGAGGAAGTGCATCGCCACCGGGTCGCGTTCACGCGCAGAGCGGTACCGGTATCCCCCACCAGGGAGGATGACCACCGACGGCCTGATGTTACGGATCCCGCCGTCGTTGGTGATCTCCTGCAGGTATCCGGTGAGGGGCACCTGGTTGGGGCCCACGGCTGTTTGTATGATTCTCATAGCGCGATGGTACCACACATCGCTGTGTTTGTGACCCTCCTCTTCATTGCATGAATGAGCATGTCTTGCTACGATGGCAACCACTACAAGAATTGGAGTCAACATGCAGCGAATCATCCTTGATGTGGATACCGGCCTCGATGATGCGGTGGCCCTCTTCCTGGCCGCCGGCCTTGAAGAGATCAAAATCGAAGCGGTTATCGCAACCGCCGGCAACGTGGGATTGGACAAGACGCTGGAGAACACGCTCAACATCATGGAGACCACCGGTCTCGATTGTCCAGTGTACGCCGGCAGCGCTGCCCCATTGGTCAGAGTGCCGGTGGAGGCGGGTGACTTTCATGGCGAGACGGGCCTCGACGGACCGATCTTCGCAACGCGGCTACGCCAAGAGGTGCAAGCGCAGAGCGGCATCGATGCGATGATCACTCTGGTCACCAACAATCCCCAAGAGATCACCATCGTCAGCGTCGGCCCGTTGACCGACTTGGCCCGCGCCCTCCAAAGAGAGCCCGCTGTGGCGAGCTTGGCCAAGGAATTTGTCATCATGGGGGGCTCGTTTTCGAGCGGGAACGTCACACCCGAGGCGGAGTTCAACACCTACGCCGACCCCGAGGCGGCCAAGATTGTCTTCTCAAGTGGGGCAAAGATCGCCCTCTTCAGCTTGGACTGTACCCGTACCGTGACCCTCAGCGCTGAGCGCCTTGAAGGCTTTAGAGCAAAAAGCGGGCGCTCCAACGAGGTCTTTGTCGCCTGCATGGACACCTACACAGCCAACTACACCAAGCGTCGCCAAGGAGAGCCGCAGATGCACGACCCGCTGTGCGTCGCCTACCTCATCGATCCCTCCAAGGTATCGGGTGCGTATCATGGCGTGGACGTCATACTCGAGGAGGGACCCTCCTACGGCAAGACCATCAAGCGTGATACGTCCAAGAACACCTTCGTCGCCGAGTCGATCGATATCCCTTGGTTCTGGACCCTGGTGGAGCGAGCGTTGGCAGCACTCCCCTAGTGGTAGGTGACCAGCTCCTCCAAATCCACACGAATCTTCTCCCGCTCATCCTCGTCGGGGTAGCCGAAGCTTGCCAAGAGCGAGACCTGCCACTGTGAAGGTTCTGCATCGAGGATGCCGAGGACCTTTGCCTCATCGAATCCCTCGATGGCGCAACTTTGGATGCCCAGCATCCTCGCCCCGGTCATCATATTGGCGATGGCCAGGTACCCTTGGCTGCGCAGCCAGCAGTCGATGCGCCCCTCCTCTTTGAGGTAGGTGTGGTAGGGGCGGTAGTCCTCGACGAAGAAGTCGAGAGTACCGGGAAAGCGGGCACCCCGCTTGCGCACCCACTCGCCGTCGGGCTCAGCGTAGCGGGCGGTGCGCACCAAGAGGGCGACGGTCATCGCACTGGTCGACACCGTCTCCTGCTCAAAGCAGGCGTGGTAGAGCAACTCCTTCTTCTCTTGACTCACCACCGCATGAAAGGACCAGAGCTCAAGACCGAACGAGGTGGGGGTGAGCCGACCGTAGTCGAGGATTGCGGTGACCTCCTCCTCTGTGAGGGGTTTTCCCACGTCGTAGCGCTTACAGGCAAAGCGATGCTCCATGGCGGACAAAAAATCCATCACGTGCTCCTCATTGCCACTTCCAGGGCGACCTCGATCATGGGATAGAGGCCGGCAACACGCATCTCTGGGCCAAATCCGCGTCCACTGGTACAGCTGTCGGTCATCGTCAGGATCGAGAGGGCGCGCTTGGAGCACCACGCGGCGGTGGCGTAGAGGGCGTAGGTCTCCATATCCTGGGCCAAAGCCCCCAGCCGTGCCCACCGCCTCCAGCTCTCTGCACCCAAGGCGTTGTAGGAGGAGAAGAGGTCGCTGGAGAAGACCATCCCCGCATGGGCTTTGATGGACCGCTCCTGTGCCACCGCTGCTGCACAGAAGAGCAGGTCGCTGTCACAGGCGGGGCTCAGCGTCCCCTTGAGGTTGTACTGATGGGCCCACCCCGAGTCGGTGGAGGCGGTCAAGGCGAGGACCAGGTCCCCGACATCGATGGAGGGTTGCAGGCCCCCGCAGGTACCGATGCGGATGATCGCCGCTACATCATAGGTTGTGAAGAGCTCGTAGCTGTAGATTCCCGCCGACGGGCCCCCCATGCCGGTTCCCATCACCGAGATGGGCTTACCGTTGTAGAGGCCGGTGTAGGCGACCATCCCGCGCACATCGCTGACCAGACTCGCGTTCTCCAGAAAGCGCTCGGCGACCAGGGTGGCCCGGGTCGGGTCGCCCGGGGCGAGGACGATCGGCGCGATGTCCCCCCGCTTTGCTCGATTGTGCGGTGTCATCAGCTGGCCCCCTTCTCGTATGGGGTTCCGGCTGCAGCCGGGGCGTAGTTCTTGCCACTGAAGAGCACCAGGGCAGCGAGGGTGACCACATAGGGGAGGATGTTGAAGACCTCGGTGGGCAGCACCCGGAGAGCCGGAATGTTGTTGGCGATGATCGAGAAGGCCTGGGCGGTACCAAAGAGCAATGCTGCTCCGGCGACTCCCAGCGGCCTCCAGCGCCCGAAACTCACCGCCGCCAAGGCGATGAAGCCCCGCCCGTTGATCGTGTTGGAGGTGTACTGGATCGTCTGGGTGAGCACGACGCAGCCACCGGCAAGGCCGGCGAGCACCCCGCTGGCAATGACGGCCCAGTAGCGCATCCGCTTGACGTTGATCCCCACACTCTCAGCGGCTCCCGGGTGCTCACCGCAGGCACGCAGATGCATGCCGAAGGGGAGCTTGTAGAGGATGAACCAACTGAGGATGACCACCACCAGCGCGATGTAGGCGGTGGGGTAGATGCCCAGCACATCAGTCTGCATGCCCATGCGGAACTCACGGGTTCGGTCGGAGCTGAAGAGGATCTGGCTGGCAAAGATCGTCACCCCGTTTGCAAGGAGGTTGATGCCGGTGCCGCTGATCGTCTGGTCGGCATTGAGGTTGATGGCGGCAGCCGCATGGACCAGGCTGAAGAGACCGCCGGTGAGAAAACCCATCGAGAGGGCCAAGAAGAGGGAGAGGGAGTGGTTCATGCCACTGCCCTCCATCAAGACGTGGGCGGCAGCCGCGGTACACGCACCGATGGCCATCAAACCCTCAAGGGCGATGTTGACCACCCCACTCTTCTCACAGATCATCCCACCGATGGCAGTGATGAGGATCGGGGCGACGATCATGAGGACGGAAGGAAGCATTCCAATGATCATATTCATTTGACTCCCACCTCCTTCTGCAGCTGTCGTTTGTCAAGATACTCCTGGTAGAGCTTCAGCGCCGACCGCAGGGCGATGAAGATGACGATCAGGCCCTGGATGATGAAGGTGATCTCCTTGGGGATCTGCTTGCCTTGCATCAAGGCTTGGGCATTCTTCAAGAGTCCGAAGAGCAGGCCAGCGAGCGTGGTGCCCAAGGCGGTGCAGTTGCCGACCAGCGCCACGGCAATCCCATCGAAGCCGTAGTTGTCCATACCGGCGAGCACCCGTCCATACTTGAAGGAACCGAGGGCCACGATGCCACCGGCAAGGCCGGCGAACGCACCACTGATGGCCATCGAGATCGAGATCGACTTGACCACCGGGATACCGCTCGCCCGAGCCGCGTCCTTGTTGAAGCCGGTGGCACGCATGCCGTAGCCCAGGCTCGTCTTCTCCATGATGTACCAGAAGAGGAGCACCGCTGCGACCATCATGAAGATGCCGTTGTTGAGCAGTGAGTTGTGGGTGATGGTCTGGAAGAAGCGGTTTTCGATGAGGGCGGTCGTGGGGAAGTTCGCTGTCTTATATGTGGTGGCCCCGGGCAGTTGCAGGCAGATGATCCGTGAGAGGTAGAGGGCCACGTAGTTGAGCATGATCGTCGAGACGACCTCGCTGACCTCATACTTGGCCTTGAGGAGGCCCACCACCCCGCCCCACAGCGCACCGATGACGATGGCCGAGAGGATGGCTAAAATCCAGTGCAGCACCACCACCTGTGGCCCGAGCAACGCCACCGTTTGGGCGAGGGTGAGGCCCATGATGTACTGCCCTTCACCGCCGATGTTAAAGAGGCCGACGCGTTTGGCAAAGCCCATGGAGAGGCCACAGAGGATGAAGGGCACCGAGTAGTTGAGCGTCTCGGCGATGTACCGCACATTCATCCGCCCGTTGTCGATGTTGTACCCGCTCAAGGCTTGGAAGAGCGCTTTGTACATGTTCAAGGGGTTCTTGCCCACCAACGCGACGAGAATGGTCCCTACCAAGAACCCCATCAGGACGACGAGGACCGAGACGGCACCATCATTGTCGACGAGCCGTTTTTTTGTTGTTGTCATTGTGCCGCCTCCGCCCGCGATCCTGCCATCATCAAACCGATCTGGTACTCGTTCACCTCATCCTGCCGGTTCACCGCGATAATCTGCCCCTTGCTGATCGTCGCGATACGATCGCAGAGGTTCATGATCTCATCGAGTTCGAAGCTGACGAGCAGGATTGCCCTCCCCTTGGCCCGTTCCTCGATGATCCGCCGTCTGATGTACTCGATGGCCCCGACATCAAGGCCACGGGTTGGCTGGGCGACGATGAGCACCTTCGGCGAGAGGGAGATCTCCCGGGCAACGATGACCTTCTGTTGGTTGCCTCCCGAGAGGCTGCCGGCCTTCGTCGCCGCCCCTTCGGCACTCCTGATATCGAACTGCTCGATCAACGAATCGGCTTCTCCATCCATCGCGGAGAAGTCGAGCAGGCCGAACCGCTTCGTATACCGCCGATGGTAATAGTTCTTCAGCGCGCTGTTCTCGGCGATGGTGAAGTCGGCCACCAAGCCGAACTTCTGCCGGTCTTCGGGGATGTACCCCAACCCCGCTTCGATGCGCTCACGGATCGTGTATCGTTCAATGTTCTTGCCATCGAGGATGATCGAGCCCTGGGAGAGCGGCAGGAGGCCGGTGATGGCCCCCAACAGCTCGCTTTGACCGTTGCCATCGACACCGGCGACGCCGACGATCTCCCCTTCATGGACATCAAGGCTCAGGTCGCGCACCTTGGTCAATCCGGTGCTGTCGGTAACCTCGAGGCCCTTGAGGCTGAGCACCACCCGCCCAGCCTGCTGGTCGGGCTTGTCTATCTCAAACTTCACCGCACGCCCGACCATCATCTCGGCCAGCTCTTGCTCTGTGACACCGGCAACATCCACCGTGCCGATGTAGCGCCCACGCCTGAGGACAGTGCAGCGGTCGGCCACCTCCTTGATCTCCCGCAGCTTGTGGGTGATCAAGAGGATGGTCTTGCCCTCCCTGCGCAGCTTCCTGAGAATCTCCATCAACTCATCGATCTCCTGGGGGGTCAACACCGCCGTCGGCTCGTCGAAGATGATGATTTTTGCGTCGCGAAAGAGCGTCTTGAGGATTTCCACCCGCTGCTGTTGGCCGACGGAGATATCCTCGATCAGTGCATCAGGGTCGACGGAGAGGCCGTATTGCTCGCTCAGTCGGGCGACCTTGGCCCGTGCGCTCTTCAGGTCGAGGAGCCGCCGCTTGGTCGGTTCCATGCCCAAGACGATGTTCTCGGTGACGGAATAGTTTTGAACCAACTTGAAGTGTTGGTGGACCATGCCGATGCCCAATGCGGTGGCGACGTTGGGGTTCTTGATGAACACCTCCGCTCCATCGAGGAAGATCTGGCCGCTGTCGGCGCTGTACGAGCCGAAGAGAATCGACATCAGCGTCGACTTGCCCGCCCCATTCTCGCCGAGCAGCGCATGAATCTCCTGGGACCGTACCTGCAAGGTCACCGTGTCGTTTGCAACGACGCCGGGGAAGGTCTTGGTGATTCCCCTCATCTCGATTGCATATTCACTCACCTATGGCTCCTTGTTGCTTGCTCTTCCGCTGTCCACCTGGCCAGGTGGACAGGGGAAGAGCCGGCAGTCTCCTGCCGGCCATATCGTGATCAATCATCCAGCGCAGCAAGGCCTGCCGGGGCTGCACCGGCTGCCAGTGCGTCCTTGTAGGTCTTGTAGAGCTTGATCTTGCCGCTCACGACATCAACCTTGGCCGCATCGACTGCTGCTTTTACGCTTGCAGAGAGCTCAGGGTTTGCTGCCGAGTAGCCAACACCCTCATCCGCCATGCTCATCTGCACCACACCACCGGCGAAGGTGCCGTCGGCCACGGCGCTGAGAACCATCAGCGAGGAGTTCTCCACACGCTTGAGCATCGAGGTCAGCACGGCACTCTTGGTATCGCTGTAGATACCATCGGCATACTGATCGCTGTCGACGCCGATCGCCCAGACGTTCTTGCCCTGCGCACGGTACTCCTTGGCCTGTGCAATGGTACCATTGCCCGTTCCCCCTGCTGCACTGAAGATGCAGTAGACGCCCATATCATACCAGTTCTTCGCCTGGGCCTTGGCCAGCTCGGGCTTGCCCCAGTCGTTTGCGTAGTAGTCGTAGATCGGTGCATTCGGGAAGACCGAGCGGATGCCCTGGATATAGCCCATCTCAAACTTGGTGATGGTGCTGCCCGGTACGCCGCCGATAAAGCCGAAGCGCGGGTTGGCCACCCCGTCCTCCTTCGCCTGCAGCGCTGCGGCGAGGCCGACGAGGAAGGAGCCCTGCTCCTCACTGTAGATGAACTCCATGACGTTCGGCTCGCCTACCCAATCAACGTCGACGATGGTGTACTTCTGGTTGGGGTACTGCGGGGCCACTTCACCCAGTGCATCGGCCCAAGTAAAGCCGGTGACCATGATCAAATCATAGCCCTCATCGGATGCTTGGCGCAGGTTGGGGATATACATATCCTGGGTCTGTGCGGTCACAACATCGTAGAGCTTGCCACGGTTTGCGGGATTCTCGACCGTATCACCGTAAAACTCGACAATGCCCCTCCACGCTGCTGCGTTGAAGGACTTGTCGTCGATGCCGGTGGCATCGGTGAGCAGGCGGATCGTCGGCCTGCCATCGGCAGGCGCTACATCCTTGGCTCCCTGTGCAAAGACGAATGCACCGAGGAGCAGGACAAGAACCACGATAGTCAGTTTCTTCATAAAATACCCTCCTAGTGGTAGTGTAGAAAGTATTGTAGCACAGCTGAGATAAATGTGTATGGTCCGAATTTGTGATAATGCGTTGAATTTGTGTATATTTCAACAGAATCGAAGCACGTCC
>JALOBD010000065.1 GCA_023228445.1 Sphaerochaeta sp.
TGCAGGAGACGGAGAGCTTCATGACGTGGGGCAACGCATACCCATCGCCTGAGTCGTAGAGATACTCCTCATGGACAACACCAGATGCAGGAGGGAAGAAGAGGAAGGACGGCCTTGAAAGGTCAATGTCAGCGCTGGTGTGGAGAGCGGTGGGCGGGAGTTTGGCAACGGGCAGGAAGCATCCCTCGCGAAGGTAGAGTGGCATGGGAGTATCCACCAAGTTCGCCGTCACGTCACCAGGACCTGTCACCACCTCGAGCGTGTTCAGGTCGAGCCACCGCCCCTCCGGAATCGCCACGTTCCGCGAGATTTGGCCACGCTCAAGCTTTGGTGCCTGGAGCAGCGCATCGCCGATCATGAATTGGCTCTCCTCTTCATCAAAGCGCTCGTCCCCAAAGGCGTACAGCATCGCTCTGATCGGTGGATCACCGTACTCATGAAGCTTGTACATCAGATTGTAGAGGTACGGCAGCAATGCGTACCGCAGACGCAATACAGATCGAATATCCGTAGCAACTTCACCACCGAACTGCCAAGGCTCCTGTCGATGGGTGGAGTCGGCGCTATGGTTTCGCAACACCGGAAAGAGTGCGCAGGCACGATACCAGTCTCTCAGCAGCTCGCCATCACAGTCACCCCCGAAGCCTCCGATATCGGCTCCGACGAAAGCCATGGTCGAAAGCGATAGGCTGAGCACCATCTCGATGGTCTTTCTCAGGTGGTGGTAGTTTGAGACGCTGTCACCGGTCCACATTGCTCCCCACCGGTGACTGGAGAGCATCGCACTGCGCGTCAACACAAACGGACGTCGGTCAGGATACGCCCGTTTGAGCCCCTCATACGTCGCCTGGGCCATACCCAACGCATACCAGTTGTGCAGCATGTGGTGCTCGATCTTCCCGCGACCGAAGAGCATCTCCTCCACCTCCACCGAACCGGTACTCGGGTCATTCATATCGATCCAGAACCCATCGAACCCGTTCGTTGTCAGATTTGCCGTCTCATCAGCCCACCACTGCCGCGTCTCGATGAGCGAGAAATCAGGAAACCACGAAGCCCCGGGCCACACAAACCCGACATAGGGCAACCCTTGGCGGTTGTAACAGAACACATCGGATGCCCGCCCGCGCTCGGCTGCCTCGTATGAGTCGGCTTTGACAGCCGGATCGAGAATCGCAACCAGTTTGCGTGTGTGGAGGTGCTCCTCATCGCGCCGTTGGACGCGTGTCGTGAATACCCGGTATCCATCCATGTAGTCGATATCAAACCAAATGGCATCGCAGGGAATGTCGTGTTCAACAAACATCCCATCAAGGTGGCGCACATCCTCCAGAGAGCCGTACCCCCACCGCGACTGATGGTGGCCCAACGCCCATACGGGCATCAAGGCCGGACGCCCCAAGCACATGGTCAGGCGCCGTACAACCGATGCAACCGTCGCCGCAGAGGTGATGATCAAGTCAGGATTCCCGTCCACCGCTCCCAGATAGAAGAAGCGACTGCCCTCATCAGCATCCTTTACGCCTTCAATCGTCTGTCTCGTCCCGGTATCCATGAAGACCGGCACCGAGGTCGGGACCATCATGCCAACCCATGTTGAAGAGGTCTTGACCAACAGTACCGGAAAGGAGGCGTACATCGGATCGGTCGTCCCGCTCTCAATGTCGTGGCCGCTGAAGTCAGCCCACACATCGGTGTTCCAGAACTTGGTGCGAACCCCGCTCTTTTCAAACCCGATGTTCTTCTCCCCCATCCCGTAGAAGCGCATCCCCTCCTCCAATGTGAAGGAGAAAAGCCACTTCGACGCGCAGACGCCAAAGGGCACGAGCTGGTGGCTTGTCAGAACCGTCTTGTTGGATTGCATGTGACAAATGGCAATCCCTCTGCCATCGATAGCCAACGAGTATTGAGGGTCTGGGCTATCAGCGTGCTCCAGTCCGGCCAGCAGGTCCAGTTGGTCGGCCATGGTGGATTGGCCTGGGCGCTCGACGCGGATACGCCAACAGTCGGGGCCACACGCCTCGATGATTGGCTCAAGGCAATTCCCACTCAAATCGACAGGCGCAAAGTTGAACGGATGATCTATCTTATGAAAATACATGGCGACCCCTTATTCAGAGCAGTACAGAGAGATGAATGATTCGTCAGTGAAGAGGGGATCGACCCGATCCCGGAGACGGAGGAAGAGGGCGATTGAGTGGAGTGGGACATCGACTTCAATCGTGCACGGTCCTGCAAGGATCTCCTCACTGCCGAGTCGTCGCCACTGTCCCTCAGGCAGGTAGACAGTGCGAGTTTGTTGGTATTCGGTGAGGATTGGGGCGACCAGGAGATCGGTGCCGAGAAGATACTCATCCCATACCGACCACGCCTGCTCATCATCGGGCCAATCGTAGCAGAGCGGGCGTACCAGCGGCTCGTATGCATCGTGCACATACTGTGCCTGTCGTAGCAAGTATGAGACCAGATGCATTCGCAGTTTGGCGAACTTACGGTAGATCGGGATCACCCGATCATCACCGGTCTGCTCAGCGATGTTCCACGGGGTACGATCCCTGCTGGGTACCTGCCGCCCATGGTGCTCGCTGTGGTACTGCATGACTGGACTGAATGCAGCAGCGGCGGTCGAGCGAAGGTAGAGCTCGGCAGACGGCAACGGACCGCTGAACCCTCCGATATCCCAGCCAAACCATGTCAGACCACACAGTGAGACGTTGAGCATTGCAGTGACCACCCGCCTCAGCGTATCCCAGGAGGAGTCCTGGTCCCCAGCCCAATGTATCGGCGTTGTCATGGACTGTACGTAGCCTGCGCGGCTGAAGAGCACCTGCTCCTCACTGTCCAGCCCCTGATGGTATGTCTGCAGGTAGAGGGCAGGAAACGCATTGATCAATTCATCACCCATGCGGTTGTCTGATGCAGTGATGGAATACCCCCACAGGTGCTCTCCACCATCGGTCTTGAAGCCGGCGATCCCCACCTCATCAAGAAGGTACCGCCTCTTCTCCATCCACCACTCGCGGGTGTTCTTATCGGTGAAATCGGGAATAAGGCTATGGCGGAACCACCCCGGCCTGGAGTGGTACAGCGATCCGTCCCTGTGTCTCAACACATAGCCGCTCCTGATGGCGTTCAGCCGGTCCAGCGTGTGTTGCTCGTGTACTCCCTCCCCCTGTTCACGCAAGACTGGGATTTGCCAGAGCACCGTACGGATTCCTCGCTCCTTCAATGAATCGACCATCGCCTTGGGGTCGGGCCACAAGCCTTCGGCGGGGAAGGTGAAGTCATCAAGGGCGAAGGGAGCGTCCTTTGCCTCGTAGACCGCGTCGTTGAAGATGTAAAACGTTGTTTCGTCACTCCACGCTTCAATGACAAGCGCGGTAGCTGGAATGCCAAGCGATGTGGTCAATTCGACCATCTGCTCCACCAGGCTCTGCGAGTTCCAATCGTTGCTGGACATCCAGGGGCCCAACGCCCAAGCAGGTACCTTCGGCGGTCTGCCGAAGCGCTTGACGAAGTTGTGGCGCATGGTCTGTACCGAGCCCAGGAGCACGTGAATTTTGCAGGGCTCTGATAGAGTCGATTCAATGGTCATCGCCCACTGGTCTGCGGCACGCGAGGCCAGGTCGAACTCAACGAGGCGGTCGGTTTCCACAAAGAGGCCCCATCCGTTGTCCGTCATGAAAAAGGGCATCGGCAGGTAGCTTTTCAACCGTTGGTCCTTATACTGTTCGAAGACACGGTTGAGCACGATGTTGCCTCGTTGGTCGACCGCGTTGAATCGCTCTCCAAAACCGATGTAGCGCTCCTTCGGTGGCGCATGCCCAACCAACGATGTGTAGGTGAGCATCCTGCCGTTCTCATCGCACCGCTCTGTGATTTGTAGCGCCTTGGTGATCTGTACAACCGTCGTGGAGTCCTGCTCTATACAGAACGTCCCTCGGTTCAAATCCACGATAATCGTGCAATACCCCTCCACCCTCAGCTGTCCATCGCTCTCTGCTACATGCCATGGCTCACCCTTCTCACGCGGATGCAAGATTGACTTTTCAAATCCTGACACGATGAGCGGGCCTTCGCTCTGGTTGATGAAGCGGATACCGATTTCCTCAGACCAAACGACTACCCCGTATTCGCCCTCATCGTTCCACGCTTGCACAGACCCTGCCGTCCATCGGTTGCCGATGGTGCACGAATACCACCGGGACCACACCACTGCCTCCCCGCTGCATGCCTTGAAGCGGTAGTGCAGCACCGTTGGTGCGAGCACCGGTGGCAGGGCTGACGACCACCATCGAGGCCCCTCATCGTTTCCGATGGCATCGCTCTCTCCGATGCAGACCATATCGATGATGTTCGTCTCCTCAGCACTCTCTTGGCGGTACTCGACATGCATCGTCTCGGCCGCTCGATTGGGGTTTGTGGCTGCCCCGATGGTGATCACCTCCCCAAGGGCCGGCATACGGGGTGATCGTTCGAAGGGTTGCTGAAAGTATGGTTGCCCGTTTCCAAAGGGTTGGTGCACGATCAAAATCATCTTGTCTTCCATGGATATGATCCTTATACTCATTGAAGAAGTCCGGACGGAATGCTCTTGGAAGATACTCCGTCCGGATATCCGATCGTTTGACTCCAGACAGTCTGGACGGGCTGCCTGGAGTCACTGTTACAGCCTGATCTTCTCCCGGGCTTCCGCTTGTGCCTGGTCGAGGGCCTGCTTGGCAGTGAGCTGCCCGTCTCGGGCTTGTTCAATCTTCGTGTTGACGATATTCGTCAACTCGCTGAACTGCAGCAGGGCCGGCGGCTTGACTGCGTATTGCAGTGAGTTGAGCACCGCTTCCTTGTTGTCCGGCGGCGTATCAGCAAGGTATCGCTGCATCACCGTCGGATCGCCGACGGTGGGAAGCTCCCACTGGGCATCGAGGCGCAGCTGGACCACATCGGGGTCGGTTGCCATGAACGTCAGGAACTTGAAGGTCTCTTCAGGGTACTTGGTGGTCGTGCTGATGCAGCCCACGTTCCCAAAGAAGTGTGTGGCCTTTGTCAGATTTCCCGGTTCCATTTCAATACCCCAGGGGAATTTCACCCGGTCCTTGAGGTCGGTGAATGCCCACACCCCGTTGAGCCACATACCCAGCTTCCCATCGACAAACATATCAGCCTCGGGGCGTCCTGCTTGTTCCTCGACGGTCGGCATGACGTGGTACTTCCACATCCGGTCGAGCATGTACTCAAGCGATGCAACGTTCTGCGGAGTGTTGATCGTCAACTCCTTGCCGTCGGGTGTCATCAGGCCGCCACCGTTCTGCTGGACCACCTTGTAGAACTCCCAGAATTGGATCGGGTTGAACGTCCCCCAGATGTCCTTGCCCAACGCGCTGATCTTGAGGGCTGCTTGCAGTGCATCGTCCCACGTCCAATCGGCTCTCGGATATGGGGTGTTCGCGCGGTCGAACAGCTCCTTGTTGTACACCAGCACCACCGTGGAGAACGACTGCGGTATGGCCATGATCTTGCCATCGAAGCTCACCGCATCCAGCAGCCCCTCTCCAAAGAGATTGACATCGGTGCCGGTCTTGGCAAACAAGTCGTCCAACGCACGGTTGGATTTTCTCAGCGTAAAGGCGAGGAACTGCTCCATGTTCAGCTCGAACGCATCAGGGGGGTCCCCTCCCGCAATTCGGGTGATCAGGCTTGTCCAGTAGTTGTCGCCATACCCCATCGACTCCAACTCCACCTTGATGGTTGGATTCTTTGCTTCAAAGAGATCCACCATCTTGCGCAGCGTCTCGGCGTTGCTCTCGCCCGCCGAAAAGTTTGCGTAGCGGATGGTCGTTTTCCCACTTTCCGCCTTTCCTGCGGAAAATACCGGCAAGACCATCGTCAGAACCAGCAGAATTGCCACTCCGATTCGTATAGTCCTTTTCATGAATTCCTCCTTCTTGGTTCCATCGGAACCAGGTTCTATGCTTTAAGACCTCCCGTTGACAGGCCTTGTTCCACATATCGTTGGCTTATCAGGTACACGATGATGATGGGAATGATGGAAATGAGCGCCCCTGCCATTTGGTAGTGCTGATAGTTGTAGAAGTTCGAGCCAAGGTTGGCCAACCCCAACTGGAGCGTCCACTTCTTGCGTTGGGTAAGGATGATCAGGGGCCAGAGGAAGTTGTTCCACGCTCCCATGAAGTTGAACAAGCCCATGGTGAACAACACCGGCTTGGCAAGCGGCAGCACGATGGTGAAGAAGAGCCTGTACAGGCTTGCCCCGTCCATGATCGCTGCCTCAAGGTACTCGTCCTGGATCTTGATGAAGTGCTGGCGCATCAAAAAAATTCCCATTGAACTGCTCAGCGCCGGCAGCACCAAGGCTGTGTAGGTATTCAAGAGCCCCAGCAACCTGAGCGTGATGAAGTTCGGGATCATCGTTATTGTGCCGGGGATCATCATGGTCAACAGGAATGTGGAGAAGAGCACCCGCTTGCCACGAAATTCAATTTTCGCAAACGCGAATGCGGCCATCGCCGAACTGAGCAATGGCAGGAGTGTCAACAGAACCGAAACGAAGACACTGTTTATAAACCCCCTGACAAAATCGATGTTTGTCAGATGGAAGATCGCTCGGTACGCCTCCAAGCTCGGCTCTTTGGGAATCCACTGGATTGGTATGGCATAGATGGCCTCCCGCGCCTTCAACGATGTGCTGACCATCCAGAAAAACGGCAAGAGTGACAAGAGAGCCAAAAACGAGATGAAGAGGTACAACACTATCCGCAATACTATTCTGTTAGCTTTCATACCGTACCCACAACTTTTCCAGTTGGAATTGAAAGATCGTCGCTACGATGATCACCGCACCCAACACCCATGCGATGGCTGATGCGTACCCCATCTTGTAGTATGTAAAGGCGTTGCGATAGATCTGCTCCACGGGCACACGCGTCGCTCCTGCTGGCCCACCTTCGGTCATCACATATATCGATTCGAATACCTGGAAACCCGCGATCACATTGATGACCAAGAGCAGGAACATCGTTGGGGACACCAACGGAAGGGTGATGAATCGAAATTGCTTGAACGGGGATGCCCCATCGATGCGCGCCGCTTCATAGTAGTTGATGTCGATTTGCTTGAGGGCTGCCAGCACGATGAGGGTGTAATAGCCGGTATCCTTCCATACCGCCGCCAGGACCACCGCCGGCATCGCCCACTGCTTGTTGTTCAACCAACTCGGTCCATGGATCCCGACCGCTCTCAGCATGATGTTGATGATCCCATACTCTCCATGGAGCAGCCACCGCCAGATCAGGGCAACGGCAACCCAGGAGGAGACGACCGGCAGATAGAGCATTACCTTGTACGCTGCCTTGGCCGTGAACGATCGATTGAGCAACATCGCTTCCGTCATTGAGGTGGCGAGCACCAAGGGGATGTACAGTACCAAATAGTAGAGGACGTGGAGGTACTGATTCCTCATGTCCTTGTACTTGAAGTATTCGATGAAGTTGCGTAGACCGACGAAGGAGATCTCGCTGGTCGGTTTGAGCGGGTCGTACTCGAGCAAGCTCAGAACGAGGGAGGAGAAGATGGGCACGAGGTAGAAGAGTATCAGGGAGAAGACCGCAGGAGCCAAGAACACCACCAGAGCAACTCTCTTTTGTCGTGAAGCACCGATATACATCCTACTGCCCCCATCGTTTGGCTTGGGAGAAGAACTCTCCTATGGCCAGTGCCGCCACCCCCCGAATCCACTCGTCGTTGCTGGGTTCAAGGACTATGAGCTGCACTTCGCGCGCCAAGTCATAGACGGTGTTCTCCTCAAATGCCCGTCTGAGATCCTTCATGAAGTGTGAAGCCGCATTGGTTCGCTCCCCTCCGATGATCACCGCCTCGGGGTCAAAGAGGTTGACCAATGAGGACACGGCGATACCGAGGTACGTGCCCATCTGTGAAAATACCGTCCGTGCATCCTCATCGCCCGCTTCGGCTGCTGCCAGAAGCGCATCGATACCCAATTTTTTTCCCGTTCTAGCAAAGTATCGTTGGCCAACGGCAGCATCACTGGCAAATGCTTCCAAACATCCCCGTTTGCCGCAGGCACATCGGGGGGAATCGGGTTCATAGGAGACGCGGGTATGCCCAAGCTCCCCTGCTCCGTGGTGGGAGCCGGCAAGCAGTTTGCCGTTCACGACGATCCCAAGCCCGATGCCTTCACCGACCGACAGGCAGAGAAAGTTGTCGAACAGCTGTCCAGAACCAAAGAACTTCTCACCGATGGCAAATGTATTCACATCGTTCTCAATATGAACCGGCAGTGCGAATCGCTCTTGTAGCCGTTGCTTCAACGCGACGTTGCGCCAACCGAGGACAGAACTCTCCAACAGCACACCATCGGAAGAGACTCTCCCACCGACTCCGATTCCGATACCGAGCATCGGGATCAAGGGAAAGGCCGTGTTGTGTTGGGTGATGATCGCGGTGACAAACGCTTCGAATCGTTTCAAGTATGCATCACTGCTGAGGTCAGGCTCAATCGATTGTGAGTGCTTGATGATGATATTGCCCCCAAGGTCAACCGTTGCAGCGGCGATGTGGCCTTCCATCATCTTCAAACCCAATACCGAGGCTGCCCGATTGTTGATTTGCAGGGCAATTGAAGGCCGCCCGCCTGTGGATTCGATCGTACCGTTTTCAATGATGATGCCCTGCGTGAGCATCCGGTCGCAGATCACTGAGCAGGTGGAGCGAGTCAGGCCAGTCAATCGCGACAGCTCAGCCCTGCTGACCGAGCGCTGTGTTCGGATGGTATCGAGTACTGTCTTGTAATTCATCTCTTTGACGAATGTGTTATCTCCGATCATCACCTTTGTTCGACCCCCAAACTAAGTATTAGTATTAAACGGTTTTTGCAAATTGTCAATGATATTTCTATTACTTTTCGTTAAAATAATTATTTTTATAGTTTTGAGCCTATTTTAGAATATCTCGAATTATATTAGTTTGTGCATCGATCAAAGAAAGGGGGCAATTTCCAGCCTTTCCACTCCAATACGTCAGAAATGATTGCGAGGGGGATCGATAAATCGCCACTGTCACCGGAGGTCGCACCACCCCTGCCCCTACTACCGGCAGGATCGTCTGTCCACCTTCGAGAACTCTTTGGTCTTGCCCGCTACCGTCTCTACCACATCCCGGACGATCTCATCAGCACCGAAACGGATCGGCAAAGAGTCAAAGTTACGGTCCATTGCTGCAAGGAGAGCGGGGTCCTCGATGCAGGAGCAGATGATGGCCGCCTGACGCTCGGGGTGTGGCTCATACCAGCCGATGTCATGCGTGACCACGTAGTGGGCAGCATCGGCGACCGAGTAGTAGACGGTGGTGACCAAAAAGGGGCGGCGCAGGTAGATGGCTTCGAGCATCGCATTGATACCCGCCTTGCCCACCACCACATCGCTTGCCCGGAGGTAGTCGTAGATGTTGTCGACAAAACCGGCGACGTGCACGGTGACTGCCGTACAGAGGCGCTGCTGGTCGAGGAGTTTTCTCTCGGCATGCTTGTGCATCCCGCCGACCAAGACAACCTGGACAGCGACTCTCCGCTCTTCAAGCTCATCGATGAGGCGGCTGGTGCCGATCCCCTCCCCACCGAGGTTGACCAGGACGGTGAAGATCGGCTTGAGGGCGAGTTTCTCCCGCGCCTCTTCCTTGGTGAGCGCGGGGGCGGTGACACAGGAGCGTTGGATTGGAAAGGCTGAAACCATGGTCTTCTCTCTGGGAAAGCCCGACCTCACCACATGCTCGGCCCCCTCGCTGGTGGAGATATAGAACTTAGCCAGATCGGGGTGCAACCCCTGTCGGGGGGTGAAGAAGACGTCGCTTGCGTAGGCGAAGATGGGAATATCCGTACCCAAGCGCTTCATCAAAGATGGCAGGATCATCGACGGCATGTATTGGGTACAGATCATCGCATCCCACTGGTGCTCATCGACATGCGCCCTGACCGCCTTGCCATAGGAGAGCCACTGAAGGAGCGGCAACGCCCAGGCGATGAACCGGCTGTGGTCGGCGCCCCTATTGACCATCTGCTCGAGGCGGGGGGAGCGAAGCATCAGGCGCCACAGCCATTGATTGAGGGCATCCAGACGCCTGGCACCCAAGAGGGAGAAGTAATCGACCATCACCGCCTCGATGCCGATGGCGGCAAATCCATCGGCGAGCGCCTTGGCGGGGATGTAGTGCCCCTTGCCGGCATTGACGTACACACAGGCGATTCTCACGCCAGCACGACCAGTTCCGCCGGTCATGCAAGCTCCTGCTCTGCCAGCTGAAGGGCCCGTGCAATGGTCGTGTCCATGTCGTAGTAGGCGTATTCTGCCAACCGTCCGCCCAGCAGCAGCTGCCCCTCCCGTTCGGCGAGGGCTCGGTAGCGCCGATGGAGGGCGAGGTTTTGCTCATCACCGATCGGGTAGTACGGCTCTCCCGTCTGGCTGTAGTCCACCGGATACTCGTAGCTGACCCAGGAGACATCGGCCTCGGTGAAGGTGAAGTGGGCGTGCTCGATCGACCGGGTATAGGGGATGTTGGCGTCGGTGTAGTTGATCACCGCCACCCCTTGTTGGTTGCCCCCCTCAAAGCGCTGGTGGTCAAAGTGGACCGAGCGGTACTCCAGCTTGCCCAGACGGTAGTCGTAGTAGGCGTCGAGGGCGCCGGTGTAGAGGACCTTGTCACCGAGAGCGGAGAGGCGGGTGCGGTCCGCATTGAAATCGGTGTTGAGCACCACGGTGATGCCCTCCAAGAGTTGTTCGATGATGCTGTTGTACCCGGCAATCGGAATCCCTTGATGTGGATCGTTGAAGTAGTTGTTGTCATAGCGCCACCGCACCGGCAGACGCTTGATGATCGAGGGGGGCAACTCGGTGCAGGGGCGGCCCCACTGCTTCTCCGTGTACCCCTTGATGAGGGTCTCGTAGATGTCCCGCCCCACCAGTGAGATGGCCTGCTGTTCGAGGTTCGTGACCTCGCCGACGACCTCTTTGCGCTGCTCCTCGATGCGCGCCTTCGCCTCTTCGGGGGTATAGACGTCACTCCACATCTGGTGGAAGGTGTTCATGTTGAAGGGCAGGTTGAAGAGCCGCTCTTGATAGCGGGCGATGGGTGAGTTGCGGTAGTGGTTGAAGGCGGTGAACTGGTTGATGTAGCGCCACACCTTCTCATCGCAGGTGTGGAAGATATGGGCGCCATAGAGGTGGATATCGATCCCGTCCCGCTCTTCACAGTGGATGTTCCCACCGGTGTGGCCCCGCCGCTCGATGACGAGGACGCGCTTGTCCGCCTTGACCGCCTCATGGGCGAAGACAGCGCCAAACAGCCCGGATCCGACAATGACATAATCGTAATGCATGGTCCCTCCGACTTCAGCGTATCGCAAGCCAAATACAAAGAAAAGCGGCACTCCCTGCACCAAAGAGGAAATACCGCTTGATCGGGCAGAGAGGATTTGAACCTCCGACCCCTTGGTCCCGAACCAAGTGCGCTAGCCCCTGCGCTACTGCCCGGCACTGTCACAGCCGCTGTCCAATATATCGGCAGGCCCCTCGAATGTCAAGCAAGACCAAGCGTGGCACAGTACCTTCGCATGAAATCAGGACTTGCATTCTCATCATATCTGTGATTCACGACGGATTGCTGCAAAATGGGGGCAAGAGGCGGTCATGGTCCATCAAAGGGGCGATGGATCGCCTCGTTTTTGA
>JALOBD010000139.1 GCA_023228445.1 Sphaerochaeta sp.
CTCTCCAGCTGGTGCGGGGATTCACATCGCTGAGCGACTCTTGGGCGATTACCTCCAAGAGTGCCTCGTTCACTGCATGCCCTTTGGCTACCGCCTCGGCTTTTGGTGAGCGCACCGGAATCGGGGCGGCTACCCCGAAAGCGATGCGCAGGCGATCGATCTGCTTCTTGTCCCCAGTGAGGCGGACGTTCACCGAACATCCGAGGGTGGCGATGTCCATCGCTTTGCGCATCGCGTACTTGGTGTAGAAGCCGTGGGTGTTGCGGTAGCTCTCCTCTGGGATGCGGATGCCGGTGAGGATCTCCCCCGCTCTCAGATCCACCTTCCCCGGCGAGAGGTTGAACTC
The DNA here is from genome assembly GCA_023228445.1 of Sphaerochaeta sp. Classification (GTDB taxonomy): domain Bacteria; phylum Spirochaetota; class Spirochaetia; order Sphaerochaetales; family Sphaerochaetaceae; genus Sphaerochaeta. Next base: position 347 of record JALOBD010000139.1, read on the forward strand.
GAGGTAGGGGAGGACACGCGTCCCCTGGAGGCTGGTGATCTCGAGGACTGCGTCATACGCCTTGAGCGTCGAGGCGCTGTCTGCGCTGGTCACGCCGTTGCAGATATTGCCGCCGATGGTGCCGATGTTGCGCACCTGCGGCCCGCCGATCTGGCTCATCGCCTCACCGAGGACTGGCAGATGCTCGCGGATGACCGGGCTCATCGAGACATCGGTGAAGCTGGTCAGCGGACGGATGAGAATTGTCCCGTCCTCCTCGAGGCAGATTCCCCGCAGTTCATCGAGGCCGTAGATGTTGATCAAATCACAACCGGCGAGCTTGCCCTCACGGATCTTGATCAGGATGTCGCTGCCACCGGCAAGGATCAGGGCCTCGGGGTGTTCCGCCTTCAGGGCGAGTGCCTCGGCGATGGTCTTCGGTTCGTACAGGGTGTTGAAATTATACATACATCACTTCCTTCTATTTGATCAGGCCGGCGGCGCTGAACTCATCAAAGAGCCGTTCGGGGTGCAAGGGCGCTGCGTTGATGGACACGCCGGTTGCATTGAGCACCGCGTTGCGGATCGCCGGGGCGACAGGAATCGTCGGTGGTTCTCCGAGGGCCTTGTTTCCGTAGGGGCCGGTCGGGTCGATGGTCTCGACGAATTGGCCGTGAAGCTCAGGCGTATCGATGGCGGTCATCAACTTGTAGTCGAGCAGGTTGTCGTTGAGCATCCGCCCCGTCTTGGGGTCGAACTTGTGGTGTTCGTAGAGCGCGTAGCCGAGGCCCATGCTCATGCCCCCGTGGACCTGGCCCATGGCGGTCTGATGGTTGAGGATCCGTCCCGAGTCGTGGACGTTGATGATGTCCACCACTTTGATCTGGCAGAGGGGGATATCCACCTCGACTTCGACGAAGCAGGTGCCGAAGGCGTAGGTATTGTCGGTGCAGTGGTGGCTCTCCTCGGCAGCAATGTGTGTCGAGTTGTCCATGTTGTAACACGACTCGAGGGCTACCTCTTCGACCGAGAGCAGCGGTTGGTCCTGGTTGGTGTGGACGATCATATTCTCCTTGATGTCCAGGTCCCACGGGTCCTTCTTCAGCATGTAGCCGGCGTACTCGAGGATCTTGCCCTTGAAGCTCTCACCTGTCTTCTTCACCGCCATCCCGCTGACGTATGACTGACGGCTGCCGTAGGCACCGCTATCCCAGGGGGTGACGTCGGTATCCTGTCGGCTGACGAAGTGAATCTTGTCCAGCGTCACCCCGATCGTCTCGGCGGCCATCATCGAGAAGACCGTATCGGCGCCTTGACCGATCTCGGTCGCCCCCATCTGGACCTGCAGCGACCCATCCTGGTTGAGCAGCATCCGCACGGAGGAGGTCTCCAAGTTGATGGGATAGACCCCACTCTTGTAACAGAAGATCGACATGCCCACCCCCCTGCGGATGGGGCCGCTCTGTGTGGCGTACTCAGCTCGTTTACGGTCGTAGTCGAGGTAGGCGGCACCGCGTTCGATGCACTCCTGCAAGCCGGTGGAGTGGCAGGTGATCGTTGTCGGCCCGTCGACGTAGCCCAGCTTCATCATATTCTGGGTACGGATGGCGATCGGGTCATGGCCGGTGATGCGGCAGATGTCGTCGATGTGGCTCTCCAGGGCGAACATCGACTGGGGGATGCCGTAGGCACGCATCGCCCCGGCGGTGGTGAGGTTGGTGTAGACGGTATACGCCTCCCCCTTGATGGCCCCCACCGGGTAGAGCATCCGGAAGGCGTTGGCCGCGTTGGCGGCCAGCGCGTGGCCGTGGCTGGCGTAGCCGCCTTGGTTGGAGTAGACCTTGATGGAGCGTGCGGCAAAGGAGCCGTCATCCCTGACATAGGTGGTGAGGTGAAACTTCATTGCGTGGCGGGTACGCGTTGCGTGGAAGGTCTCCTCACGGGTGTAGGCGAGCACCACCGGCCGACCGCCGACCCGGGTGGTGAGGTAGGCGTTCAGCGGTTCGGTCAGCGCATCCTGCCGGTTTCCAAAGCCCCCGCCAAGGTAGGGCTTGATGAGGCGCACCTCTCCAAATCCGATGCCCAGGGCCTGGGCGCACATGCGCCTGACGAGGTGGGGCAGCTGGGTGGCCGCCACGACGACGACCTTGCCCGCCTCCATATAAGCCCAGGAGTTGGCCGGCTCGATGTGGCAGTGGCTGACCACCGGCGTCTCGTACTCTCCTTCGATCTTGGTAAGCCCACGCTCCTTGATGGCCTCCTCATAGTCGCCGATCTCGTAGGAGGTCGCCTTGACGATATTGTCGGGCCGCTCCTCGTGGAGGACACAGGCACCCTCCTTCATCGCCTCATCGATGGTGAGCATCGGCTCGTACTCCTCGTAGACGACCGTGATCTTCGAAGCGGCGATGTCGGCAGCCATCTGGGTCTCGGCGATGACTGCGGCGATATCATCGGCGTAGCAACGCACTCGGGCGTTGAGAAGCTTGCGGTCAGCGATGTCCTGATAGCGGGGGTTGGTCGACCACGGGTGGCCGGCGGTGGGGAATTGGATATCGGGGACATCGAAGCAGGTGACGATGTCGATGACGCCATCGACCTTCCACGCCTCACTGAGGTCGAACTCCTTGACCCACCCGTTTGCGATGGTGGAGTGCAGGACCTTTGCATAGAGCGCATGGGCCGGCACGGTATCGGGTGTGTACTTCGCTTTTCCCGTCACTTTGTCATATGCATCGACGCGATTGGGGGAAGTTCCAATGATTTGCATGAAGCCCTCCTGGCAGAATACCGAATTGACTGTGCCCTCTACTGTATCACAAGAGGAAGCGGTTGTTCTGTCCGTTTTTCATGATACAACAGATGGCAACAATTTCAAGGAATTTCACTACATTTGCCCATTTTTTTGATGTATCGAACGCTTTGGTGGCCAACTAATTATGTGTTGCACAATCTTGTGCTGATTGGCTTGAACAACATGTACCAGATCGCCTCCCACATCATCGTTGCTGTATCGTCATCGGGCCAAGAAAGGGACCATCATCAAGTGCTTGGGTACACACCACCGCCCCTCTCATCTGCAGGACCCGATGACCATCATGATGGGTGGTTTCGCCCTGGCCCTGGCACCGCTATACACTCACAGATGAGCCCCGTTGAGGGGACGTGAGGAGGGCAGGGGCGCGCCATGCAGCGTACGGTGATGCCGGGACCGTGCCCTCATCACTCCTCTTCGATGCACCGGCCAAGAAGGGCTAATATCCTCGCACAAAGTCCACCACGTTCTTCATGGCAGTGCCGCTGCGATAGCTCCTGAGGTTCTCTACAAAGAGGTTGAAGATTGCGTGGGAGTTGCGGTAAGAGAGTCCGCTTGCGTGGGGGGTGATGAGGACGTTGGGGAGGGTCCAGAGTGGGCTCTCCGGCGGAAGTGGTTCAACGGTGGTGACATCGAGTCCTGAGCCGGCAATCTGGCCACGCCGCAGCGCTTCGATGAGGGCCGCTTCGTCAACCAGTGATCCGCGAGCGACGTTGTAGAGGTAGGCGGTCTTCTTCATCAACGCAAGGCGTGGGGCGTCCATCAGGTGCTCGGTCTCGGCGGTGGAGGCAGCGCAGAGGACGACGTGGTCGGCTTCCCCCAGGAGGGTGTCCAACTCCCCGGTGGTATGAAGCTCATCGACATAGGCGGGTTTCTCTGCCCAGCTGCGCTTGACGACCACCGTCTGCAGCCCATGGGCTTTTGCCCGTTTGGCAAGGTTTGTACCGATGTCGCCGAATCCGATGATGAGGATCGTGCTCTGTGAGAGGTCCTGCTGAGGAACATACCCCTTCCAGACCTGCCCTTTCATCTGGTCGTGGTAGCAAAAGAGGTGGTGGTTGAAGCCGATGACCATGCCCATGATATGATCGGCGATCTCAGGTCCGTACGTTCCTCGCGCATTGGTGAGGATGATATCCTCATTGGCAAAGAGGCGTTTGTCCAGGTACTGGCCCACGCCGGAGGAGGGGGTCTGCAGCCACCGCAGCTTCGTGGCATGGATCAGGTCGCGGGGTTTGGCAGAACCGACGATGATCTGGGCATCGCCCAAGAGGTTGATGTGGTAGGAGGCGGAGGGAGCACTGGTGAGCTGGATGTCACCAAACTCAGAAAGGAGGGCATCACGCTCACTGTCATCGGGATGAAAGTAGCTGCTGGTCAAAAAGAGGATCTTCATGGCGAAATCCTACTATTTCCCTTCTCTTGGGGCAAGCGCTCTTGCCCTCGCTCCACTCTCGCGGTACAAAAGAGGTAGGAGGCCAGCCATGCTCAATCGACGTAAAGTGCTCCTCTCCCTCTTCAACCAAAGCGAGAGGCTGATATCCACCAAGCGGGTGAATCTTCTCCTCGCCCTCTTGGCCTTGGTAGAGGAGAAACCCTCCTTCCAGTTCGTTCCGACGGTCAACGGTCCCCACTCAATCGACCTTGTCCACGACCTGCGCGCCTTCGAGAAGGCAGGGGAGGTCACCATGCAGGAGGAATCGATCACCATCGTGGAGGAGCGAACAGACCCGCTCTCCTACGCCCTCGATGAGGTCGAACAAGAACTGCTGCTCGAAACCCTTGCCACACACGGCTCGAAGAGCGAAGTGGCGCTCCTCGATGAGGTCCTGGCGGCCCGACCCTTCTATGGCATCCGCACCGAGCGAAGCGATGGGAGGATCGAAGCGATCAGGAGGGAGATCCTATCCGCCCCGAGCGGGCTGTACACCCTCGGCTACGAGGGGCTCTCCATCGATGGGTTCATCAACCACCTCATCGCCAATCATGTGACGACGGTGGTGGATGTGCGTGAGTTCGCCTTCTCAAGGCGCAGTGAGTTTGCCAAGACAAACCTTGAGGAGGCGCTCGGCTTTGGTCAGATCACCTACATCGGTATGCCCGAGGTGGGTATCCCCACCAAGGCGCGCAAGGAGATCCTCGAACACAAGAGCAAGGAGGAGCTGCTCGAGTACTACGAAGTGGAGATCCTCCCCACCACCGCCTCATACGCCACCAAGATAGCTGAGTTGGTCAAGGCGGGCAACATCGCCCTCATCTGCCATGAAGAGGATCCGGGCGAGTGCCATCGCTCGCACTTCTCTGCCTTTGTCCTTGCCAATGAACCCTCCATCGGTGCGGTCCATGACATCCGTACCAAGGACGTGGAGGAGCGGGGGTGGTGGTAGGA
>JALOBD010000140.1 GCA_023228445.1 Sphaerochaeta sp.
AAGAAATGTCACCCTTGTGAGGTGCACAAATCAGTATAGAAGAATCGAATATTTTGTGGCCGTTTATTCTCCGCTCACTGGCCGTTTAATTGCGCACCCGTGGCCGTTATATCCCGCCATTTGCAGATTGAGGCGATACGCCGCTATGATGGGATCAATGACAAGCACGCTCTGTCACTGCGAATTGAGGCAGCATTCGGCCTGACACACGATCGTTCGGTGTTCTGCTGCCAAGATTTTGCAGTTCGATTCTGCAAAGCGCGGGCTGTCCCATTCGGCAATACCGTCCTCTCCCTCTCAGCGTTGAAGCACTACGACGATAGGCCGTTCATCGTCTGTGTCGTCACCCCCCAGAAGAACCACCTGCTGCTTGCCAACACCACCTTTCTCAAGAGGATCAGCCATAGCTCACACAAACTCACCATCGACACCATTCGAGGCAGCTTCAATGGATCGGACATCTTGCTGGAGTACGAGGGATTCGACAATGTTGCGGAGAACTTCGCCCAATTGTACGCCATCCACGAGGCGATTGGGTTTGAGCAGAATCTTGCCCGGTTGGTCGAAGCGACCGGAGACATCGTTGCCACAGGACGCCCCTTTGCCATCGATGAGCGGGCACAGCGCATCATATTCGAAGCTCCGCTGAGGGCCAGCGCGTTTTATGCATCGAGTGAGTACTCCTTGCTGCGCGAGAGCCTCGATGAAGTGGTACGGCGAGAAACCCCCTCGATCGTGCTGGCCTCATCCATTGAGAATGTCAATATCCGCGGAAGGGTCATCGAGTATCTTGTCTCAGGTGAGAACAGTGAGCTGAAGGAAGCGATACGAAAGTCGCTGCGCCATAGGCACAACCTTCCTCAGTTCTCCACCGATAACCGCCTCTCTGACTACACCAAGACCTTCTCCAATTTTCACACCGAAACCGATGTCAAATCAAAGATCATGTCGCTGGCTTCCAACCCCAAGGGGTACAACATCGACAAGCTGTTGGAGTTCTTGTCCAGCGAGGGCAGTGTATTTTTCTGTTACTTCATTGGGATCGATGGGGGGGACGAGATTCACACTGCGTTGGTCTCGCCGTTTGATATACGCCTGCTCAAGGGGACCTCGTTGATCACGCATTGGGCGGGAAGGAGTTCACGCGGCGTCTCCCAGTTCAATGGGCAGGTGATCAAGGATCTGATCCTCTCTCCCAACAACAAGATCGATCTTGCTCTCTCCGACCAACACATACGGGCGATGATCGACGCTTGAACGTTGACTGAGAACTCTCCGTGTTCATCAAGCGACGGTCATGCCACTCTCCCGGATCATCGCCAAACTCCTCATCACGCTGTAGTATGCACTGTGCTCTGGACTTTCAGCGTTCTGTTGCAGGCTCAACAGCGCGTGTGGCTTCAAACGCCAGTCGCTTCGAATCCGGCCTTGGTCGATGAAGCCAAGGATATTCTCGATTCCCAACCCCCTCTCCTCAACGCGATAGAGCAGGGCATAGGCCAGCTCATCATAGGCGGGGTGGGAGAAGTTGCCATCCCAGGTGAGGTGCATCTCCTCGATCTCACCCCTCTCATCCGAGAGGAGGGTGGTGTCCTCCACCGTATCGAGGAGGGAGAAGTAGAAGAGACTGGCTGTGCCCTTGCCTTCGTCTTTGCGGAGAATCCGGCCGAGGCGTTGGATCCGCTGACGCTGCTCGCTGGTGGAGGCGATGACGATGCCCACATCGGCTGAGGGGATATCCAGCCCCTCGTCCAGCGCCTTGCAGGAGACGAGGATGCGTACCTCCTTCATGCGGTAGCGCCTGAGCGCCAGAGTGCGGGCCACATCCCCCATCTGGCTATGGTACATCGCTACGGTGTTCCCCATCTGTCCAGAGAGCGCTTCATAGAGCGCTTCGCTCTGCTCGATGCGCTCGGCAAAGATGATGATGGTGCTCTCCTCGCTGAGCAGGGAGATGAGATCAAAGGCGCAGTCAATGCGCTGGGGAGCCTCATAGACGAGGGAGCGGCGTTTGTAGAGCAAGGTCAGCAGTAGCATGGCAAACGATCGTTTGGTCTCATCCTTTCCATGTGCGAGGCGCTGGAGCTCTCCGAAGAGCCGGCCTTGGGGAACCTTGACCAGCTCGGGGCAGGTTGATGGCATCTTACGAAACGTGTTGATGATGGCATCGGTCAGTTTTTCGTACTCCTCGGCCTGCTCACTGTCCATCCATAGCCCGATGTTGTAGATCACCACATCGTTGACCACGCCATCGGCAATCGCCTGGCCCACATCGTAGGAGTAGAAGAGTGGCCCGAGGGCCGGGACGAGGACACTGTCGAAGTGGAAGGTGTGCGGGGTGGCCGAGAGGCCGAGAGCGTAGTAGTTCGCCGTGGCGCTGTCATCGAGCACGCTGAGGAAGGAGAAGATCTTGCGGTTCTCCTCGCTGCCGTAGTGGTGGCACTCGTCGGCGATGAGCATGACCGGCTGACCGCTCTTCAGTTGCGCTGCCACCAGCGAGGAGACGCGGTAGCGCGCTGAGTTGACCACGTAGATCATTACCGGCTTGTTGTGCTCCTGGCGCACTCCTCCGCCCACGAGGCCGATCTCATCGCGTTTGTAGCCCAGCTCATGTTCGAGGGTGAGGATCATCTGCTTCCACTGGCCGAGGAGGAAGGTCTTGGGCACGATGATGAGCAGGTGGAGGCGCCTGTCCAGCGTCTCTTGCAGTGCCTTGGCAGCAAAGAGGGCCGTCACCGTCTTGCCCGCTCCGGTGGCGACCTCGATGATGCCACGCCTGCCGCCTGAAAGCCACGCGTTGATACACTGCTGTTGCCATCGATAGAGGGAGAATGCCATTGCCAAACCGTAGCACACCCGTCACTTTGTGGACAAGAGTAATTGAAGCGAAGAACGCTTTCCTCTATGATGCGCACAGAGGAGTATCCATGGATTACGAGAGCCTATATAAAGAGTATCAGTACATCGAAAAGAACCTGAAGGACCAGATCAAAGGCCTTGCCAAGCTGCAGAAATCCATCGCCAAGGGCATGGAGAGCGGAGAGCTCGCCAAGAGCCGCAGCGATTTGGCGCAGCTTCAGAGTGTCAACGAGACGACCATCGAGAGTATCGATGGCCTGAGAGGGGTGCTCTTGGGCTTTGACAGCCGAGAGTATATCGAAAGCGGGCTCTTTGCTTCCCAGCTTTTGGAGCAGTGCAGGGAGGCGGGCATCGACGTCATCGGAGAATTTCCGGTCTACGAGATGTTCCCCTACCGGGTGCGAATCTCCGTCGAGGAGGAGGCCGTCTACCTCGATCGCAAGAAGTACGCCCTGCTCAGGCCCAAGAGCCTGGTCGCTCTCATCAAGCGAAGCCAGGAGAAGCTCTACAAGGCTTCATTCAACGCCGCTTCGTTTGCCAATGAGTTGGCTGCTGCCTACGACCTGGCCGAGCTCGCCAACCCCAAGAAGGCGGGCGGGGACGTCTATCTGACGACCCTCTATAAGTTCCTCGTCCCGATGGCCCGGTCGCGCAAGGAGTACGACCAGCAATCCTACGCCTTCGATATCGCCCGTCTCTTTGACAGCGAAGAGGTTGAGCTCAAGGGCGGGCGGCGCTACCAGTTCGGTCCGAGCCGCAACAACAACAAAGCACTGAGGATCCTCGATCGGGAGGGCCGGGAGCACTACCTGGCGACGATCAGATTCTTCTAAAAGGAGGGAGGGGTGGAAGCGTCGTATAACCTGCAGGCCACGATCGCCCAGCTCAGCCAGGGGGAGGTCCCCGACAGTGAGGAGCTCCTCAGCCAGCTCTCGGTGGGCATCGAGTTCCTCACCGATTTTTGGAGGGAGCAGTACCTCGCTTCCTTCATCAAACACGGGGGGAGCACCATCAAGTTCGTTACCGGTCGGGCGGGTAGCGGCAAGAGCCATACGCTCAAGCTCTTGCGCTCCATCGCCCGCGATGAAGGGTATGTGACGGTCAACTTCTCGGCCCGGGAGGTGTGGCTCCACGACTTTCGCGCCTTCTACCTGGAGATCCTCACCAAGGCCGACATCAAGACGTTGCTCGCCGATTGCGCCCGGGCCATCGTCCTCGATATGGGCTACGACCCCGACCAGATCGAGGAGGGAGCCACCTTCCTCGACTACCTGGCCCAGCATGGCCAGGCCGATGGACTGACGCGGTGGGAGATTCGCAACCAACTGCGGCGGATGTTCCTCAACAACCCGCGCATGGACAACAACTTCAGCCTCGCCTGTAGCCTGCTCTGTGGCTCGCTGCTCGGCCATCCGACGCTCGAGGAGGCCAACGAGGAGTTGCTTCTGGCCTGGCTGCATGGGGAGAAGCAGATCCGCATGACCCAGCTCAGACCGCTCGGCCTCGCCCCGAGCAAGGTCACCAAGTACAACGCACGCAACCTGCTGCGCTCCCTCTGTGAGCTGGTGGTGCAGGGTGGGCACAGTGGTTTGTTGGTGACTGTCGACAACCTTGAGGTGCTGGTCGATAGCTCTGGCATGAACCCACTGCACTACACCAAGATGCGGCGCGAGGACACCTATGAGTCGATTCGCCAGCTCATCGACGACATCGACACCTTTGAGCACACCATGGTGGTCTTCTCCTTCGACCGCTCGCTGCTCGACAACGAGAACAAGGGGCTGAAGTCCTACCAAGCGTTGTGGATGCGCATCCAGAACGAGGTGGTCAGCGAGCGTATCAACAAATTCAGCGACGTCGTCGACCTTGACAAGATTGCGTCCCAGGTCTATACCCCGGCCCTGCTCATACAGATGAGCGAAAAGCTCGCCAGTGTGGTGGGGCGCATCAACGTACAGGCCCAGGTCTTCGATGAGGAGACGGCCAACCGGCTCATCGCCCAGGCGAAGACCGGCTCGGTATCGCTGCCCCGGCTGGTCAATCGGATGACCCTGGGCTTCATCGCAGAGGAGGTGGATGATGAGCTACAGTCATGAAGAGCGCCACATGATCGAGGCGCTGCGCTCAGGGATCCCCAGCCGGGCCATAGGACGCCACTTCAGCGAGGCCCGCGCCGATCTGCTCGAAGAGATTGTCCACCGCCTCGACCAGGTGGCCGGTGAGGGGAAGAGCGACGGCATGGTCATCACCGGCAAGTACGGGGAGGGGAAGACCCACCTGGTCAACACTGTCTATACCCTCGCCCACGCGCGCAACATGGTTGTCTCGACCGTCTCCCTCTCCAAGGAGACCCCCTTCGACAAGCTGCACTTCGTCTACCCCAAGCTGGTGGCCGAGACCTACCTGCCGGGCAAAGCCCAGCCGGGCTTCATCAGTGAGCTGGACAACCGGCTCACCGAGAACGCCCCGCTCACCACTGAGCTGCAGCTCTACGCAGCGCGCAAGCTCGAGACGGACAAGCTCTACTACCTGCTCAAGTGCTTTGTGAAGACCGAGGACTTGGAGGAGCGCTTCCAGTTTCAGACCGACCTCGAGGGAGACTTCATCTCCAACGTCCTCATCAAGCAGGTCTACCGCCGCATCTACGAGGAGAAGGTCGTCTTCAACCA
>JALOBD010000141.1 GCA_023228445.1 Sphaerochaeta sp.
AAACTCCGTCTCCTCCTCGAAGGTGACCTTCACCGGCAGGATCTGCCAGCCCATGTCAGCCATGTCGCACGCCATGATGGCGGCGGCGAGGAGGAGGTCTTTGAGGTCTTCGCCGCTGAACTCCAAGAAGAGGTTCTCATCGCCGACCTCGACTGCCCCGATACGGTCGCTGTTGATCACCGGCGGGAAGGAGAGTACCCCACCCTTGTCGTCATGGAGGAAGGGGAAGACGGGCTTGTCGGCCACGATGTGGCCGTACTCCCGTCCCTTGGGGTGTTCGGTGAGGATTTGGCGCAGCGTGAGTTCTGTATCCAACCCCAGCGGAACGAACGAGGTGGTATCGGGATCGGCTCCCCGGTAGTGGACCGGGTAGGTGATCAAATCACTGCGGTAGAGGCCGATGGCGATGGTCCGTCGCTTGCGCCCGAAGTTGTGGCAGAGCTTCTCCTGGCTTTGGATCAACGCTTCCAACTCATCCTCGCTCACCCGGTGGCCGCAGGCGGCAAAGCCGACCGAGTAGGGGCGTACCTCCTTGGCTGAGCGCTCGACACGCAGTACCCTCCCCTCACTGTCAAACTCCTCCTCTTTTGTGGAGAAGAAGTCGTAGAGCGGCGCCTCAACACCCCAGTAGCTCTTGATCTGTCGCGCCACACCGGCGGGAGACCAGAGGTCAGGGCGGTTGGTGTCGTTGAGCTCGATCTTCAAGATTCCATCATCGTGGTCATCAAGCTCGGCTTTTGCAACCGGGAGGATTGCCTCCAGCTCATCATCGCTCAATACTCGGCCCAAGAGACTGGAGAGCAGTGTATCGGTGGTATCAATCTTTGGCATCAGTTTTCCCTCCTGGTCCGTACCGCCTCGATGTTGGCGCTGAAGAGGTCGCGCAGGTCGTTGAGCCCGAGGTGCATCAACGCCATCCGGTCGATGCCCAATCCCCAAGCGAGGACGGGCACATCGATGCCCAGTGCACGGGTGACCTCCGGGCGGAAGATCCCACTGCCGCCGAGCTCGAACCAACCGAGCACCGGATGCTTGATGTGCACCTCGATGGAGGGTTCGGTGAAGGGGAAGTAGCCGGGTACGTACTTGACCTCCTCGGCCCCTGCAATCTCCTCGGCAAACATCTTGAGCAAGCCGAGCAGCGTCTTGAGGTTCACATCCTCGCCGAGGACGATGCCTTCGGTCTGGTAGAAGTCCGCTCCGTGGGTCGCATCGACTTGGTCGTAGCGGAAGCAGCGCACCACCCCGAAGTACTTGCCCGGCACTTTTGCGTTGGTCAGTTGTTTGGCCGAGAGAACGGTCCCTTGGCTGCGGAGCACCTGGCGGAGGGTGAATTCGTGGTCGAAGGTGTAGCGCCAGCCACGGCTGCCGGTCTTCCACCCATCCTCGTGGGTTTGGGCGACCTGGCTGAGCCATGGCTCCTCGATGGAGGCGCGGTGGCGCGGCTCCTTGACGTAGTAGACGTCATGGATGTCACGGGCGCTATGAAACTGTGGCATGAAGAGGGCATCGCCGTTCCAGAACTCGCTCTCCACCAGAGGTCCGTCGAACTCCTCGAAGCCGAGGGCGGTGAGCTTGTCCTTGACCCAGGTCAGGTAATTGGCATAGGGGTTGCGTCTGCCGGGAATGATGCGGGCGGTGGGGGCACCCAGGGCGTAGGGGCGGAAGGTCGCCTCACGCCAGGAGCCCTCCTTCATCATCTCGACGGTGAGCTGGCCAACCTCGTCGCCGCTGATGTTGGCTGCCAAGAGTGCATCCTTGGCCTTGCCACCGGCTTCGGTGAGGGTCCAGATGACATCCTCACGCTCAATGGTCTTGAAGGGGCTGTTGGTCGCCCCGCGCTTCTTGGCGATCTTGGCCATGACGGAGCGCTCTTCAGGGGTGAGCGACTCCTCTTCAAGGGCGCCGCCAACGCCGCGGTCCAGCAGTGCAGTGGTAATGGCAAACTCACCACCGAGGGCATCGGCGGTCGCTTCGGCGTTGTTCTGACTGTTCATCCGTGCAGCGCCCGCCTTTGAGAGCTGGCCGAAGGCCGAGCCGATGTCGCTCCTCTCCAAGGCCAGCGCCTCAGCGAGCGCCGGCAGACTCTGGGGCCCCTCACCCTTGAGCAGAGCAAAGATACGATGGGCCGGCGTTCCACTCTCCTGTTGCCGCCTTCCGAGCTCGGTGAGCTCGAAGAGGGTGCGTGTCCTGCGGCTTTTCTCAGCCAGGTAACCCTTGGCGGCCAACCAGCTGAACGCCTGGTTGCACTGTCCGAGGATGTAGCCCAGCTCGGCCATGATGCGCTCGACGGTGATCTCCTCGCCGAGTGCAACGTGTCTGAGCAGGCGCACTTCCAGTGGATGCAGGTTCTTTACATCGATATCCATGCTGTTCATACTCCTGGGTGCACGGTGGTGCGAATAGAGCCATTCTAGCGTCTTGGGATAAAAAAGGAAAGGCGTCTAATGACCAAAGAGCGAACGGGCGGCCTCCACCACATCGTCGACGGTGGGCACGATCATCCGTTCCAACTCCACCGAGAAGGGAATGGGACTCTCCTTGCCCCCGAGGCGGATCGGGGGGACCTTCAACGCGGCCAGGCAGGCGCTGTCGCCAGTGACCGCAGCGACCACCTCGCCGCCGTACCCGCCGAAGGTGGGGCTGTCGTGGACAACGATGAGACGGCCGGTCTTCTTCACCGACCTCATCACCGCATCGGTGTCCATCGGCTTGAGGGTGGCCAGGTCGATGACCTCGGCCTCGATCTCATCCTGCAGGGCAAGCCGTGACGCTGCTTCCAAGGCGATGGGCACCGAGCGGCTGTAGCCGACGATGGTGAGGTGCACCCCGCGCTTCTTGACGATCGCCTTGCCGATGGGTAGCAGGTAGTGCTCATCCCCCACTGGCCCGAGGGTGTCGTAGAGCCCCTTGTGCTCAAAGTACAGCACCGGGTTGTTGCTGCGGATCGCGCTCTTGAGCAGCGCCTTGGCATCGCCGGCACAGGAGGGGGCGACGATGATGAGGCCGGGGACGTTGGCGAACATCGCCTCGAGGCACTGGGTGTGCTGGCCCCCGTGACCGGTGCCGCTGCCCATCGGGGCGCGCAGCACCATCGGGCAGGAGAGCTGGCCTCCGCTCATGTAGTGGATCTTCGCCGCATGGTTGATGATCGCATCGCTGGCGAGGGTGGCAAAGTCTCCGTACATCAGCTCCACTACCGGCCTGAGGCCGAGCATCGCTGAACCGACGGCGAGGCTGGAAAAGCCCTCCTCGCTCACCGGAGTCTCGTGCAGCTGGTCCATGTGGCGGCTGAAGAGGTCGCCGGTGACCTTGAAGCAACCGCCGTAGAGACCGATGTCCTCACCGATGAGGTGGACGCGCTCATCACGGTCCATCTCCTCATCGAGGGCCTCCCGGATGGCATCGCGATAGCTGAGGCGCCGGGTCTTCTGTACCACACCGTAGCGCTCCTGCTCCTCCTCGGCAAAGATCAGTGCGAGGGCCTCCTCCATCGAGAGGCGATCGCCCTTCATCTCGACCGCCGCCTGGGCATTCTCATCGACCGCCCGCCTGGCGTCAAGGATGATCGCGCCCACCTCCTCCTCGCTGAAGAGGCCGCTTTGGACAAGGCGCTGGGAGAAGCGCATGATGGGGTCGCGCCCCTGCCAGAGCGCCTCCTCCTCACGACTTCGATAGAGGCAGGGATCGTTCTTTGAGTGGCCGCAGAGACGGTAGGTGCTCACCTCAAGGAAGTAGGGCCGTCCGGTGGTGCGAATGGAGTGCACCGCCTCCTTGGCCGCACTGAGGACCGCCTCCAGGTCGTTGCCGTCGACGGTGGTGTATTCGATGGAGTACCCCTGGCTGCGGGCAGCGATATCGCTGGTTGCGATCATCCTCGAGGCGGCGGCGCTCATGCCGTAGTTGTTGTTCTCACAGTAGAAGAGGACGGGCAGGTCCCAGACCGAGGCGATGTTCATCGACTCGTGGACGATTCCCCTGCTGGTCGCCCCATCGCCAAAGATTGCTACGCTGATGGCGCTGCTGCCCTGGACTTTGAGGGCGAAGGCGAGGCCGGTGGCGAGGCCGACACCACTGCCGACCACCGCCGAGGAACCGGGGTTCCAGGTCTGCACATCGCTCATGTGCATCGAGCCACCCAACCCCTTGGAGAGGCCATCGCGGCTGCCGAACATCTCGCTGAACATCTTGCGCTCATGTGCGCCGCGGGCAAGGGTGTGGCCATGGCAGCGATGGGTGGGGACGATCCAATCCCCCTCGCGCAGGGCAAGGGCCAAGCCTACCTGGGCGGCCTCCTGGCCGATGGCGAGGTGGGTGGTTCCATGCATTTCCTTGCGCTTGAAAAATTCGTCGATACACTCTTCGAAGCGGCGCGAACGCACCATCATCGATAACGCCATACGTGCAGTGTCTGGCAACAGGTCCATGAACGCTCCTCGGCAGGATGTACGGTCCCGCCTTTATACGCCGATACGGCCTTGGTCACCCTCCATCCTATTGGCTGGCCAGGATACTGTCAACAAATCCGATGATCATTGTGTGGTAGTCGCCGTCCCGGTAGTGCTCCTCGATGACAGGAAGAACAAAGGCGCTCTTGTCGAGCGGCAGGACGGCAGCCTTGGTGCAGGAGAAGACGAGCGCCGCCTGCTTGAAGGTTATCCGCTCCCCTCCCTCAGGTCCATCGATGCACGCCATCTTCAAGCCGGTCTCCTTCACCTTGTCCCAGTCGCGGCCGCTGTGTTCTCCGCACCAGGTGAGGATGTGCTTCAAGTCCGGCGGGAGGAATGAGATGGTGAACCCCTCGCTTGACGCGAGCAGCTCGTGGGTGAGACGGCTGGGGCGGACGTACACGGTGACCGTGTTGCGTCCCCACAGGTGTCCCATCGCCCCCCACGTGGCGGTCATCGTGTTGAAGCGATCGGCTGTGCCGGCGGTGATGAGAAACCCATCGCTGCCGATGGCGGTGAAGGGGTTTATCTGTAGGTGTTCGATAGGGATGTCGACATACATGATCGGCCTCCTTATGGTCGCTTTGAGTGTACCGATGAGGTGAGTCAGCGGTCAAGGGCGGGGGGCGAAAAGCGAAGGTGACGTTGACAGAGTGGAGGTTTTCGGATACTTCTTCTTTGTAAGACCGAATAATTTTAGGAGGTCCCATGAGCGACATCACCCTCGCAGACGACCTGGTCCGTGTGCTCATCGATGAAGAGAGTATACAGCACCGTGTCGAAGAACTTGCCCAGCAGATCAGCCGAGATTATGCACACCTGGAGAGCAAACTCATCCTGGTGGGGGTCCTCAAGGGCTCCTTCATCTTCCTCTCCGACCTGGCACGAAACCTGAGCATCGACCACGTGGTCGACTTCATCGCCCTCTCCTCGTACGATGGGGGCCAGAGCGGCAACGTCCGCCTCTTGATGGACACCCGGGAGAACATGGAGGACAAGCACGTCCTCATCGTCGAGGATATCCTGGACAGCG
>JALOBD010000142.1 GCA_023228445.1 Sphaerochaeta sp.
CGCTCGTGGAGTAGCCGGGGATCAAGAGGTACTCGTTGAAGGTTCGTGAAGGGGTATCGATGTAGGTTGCCATGATGGTCTCTCTCCGTACCTTCACTATGCCCAACCTCTCCCATTATTGCAACGGTCTGTGTGACAGCTGTGCGGTCCACCTTAGCCAATGTGGACCGCAGGTGCCCCACTTAAGTCTGCTGAGTGCGCTCCTTCCGTTGGTGGAGGAACTCCTTGACGGTGAAAGTGGCAACCGAACCAAAGGCGATGAGTAGGAAGGCAAGACTGATCGGCCGAGTGATGAAGATCAGGTAGCTCCCATCGCTGAGGATCAAGGCACGCCTAAAGTTCATCTCCGCCAAAGGTCCGAGGACGATACCCAAGAGGATGGGCACCATCTGGAACCTCATCAACCTGAGGTAGTAGGCGAGGATTCCGAAGATGAAGATGTAGTAGACATCGTAGATGTTGTTGTTGGTTGAGTACGCCCCGGCTGCACAGAAGGTGAGGACGATACAGGCGAGTAGCTCGAAGGGGATGCGGGTGATGTGGGCGTAGAACCGGGTGAAGAACTTGCCGAAGACCCAGAGGCTGATGTTGACGATTATGGCACCGAGCATGATGGCGTAGAGAATCGATCCTTGCTCCTTGAAGAGCATGGGACCGGGGACCAGACCGTGGACCATGAAGGCTCCCATCAAGATGGCGGTAGCTCCATCGCCGGGGACCCCAAGGGTGAGCATGGGAATCATCGTCCCCCCACAAGCAGCATTGTTGGCTGACTCGGAGACTGCCACTCCTTCGATCTCTCCCTTTCCGAAGGTCTCGGGGTGAGAGGAGGATTGCTTGACCTGGTTGTAGGCGATGAAGGCGGCCAGTCCACCACCGGTGCCCGGCGTTGCACCGATGATGATACCGATGATCGTGCCGATGGTAATCGGTTTTCGACAGCGCTTGTACTCCTCCTTGGTAATCTTCATCTTGGTGATGGAGGACCCATCGACCACGGTACGGTCGGTCTTGGGGTTGTATTTCGCCTTCATCAGAATCTCAGAGATGGCGAAGAGGCCGATCAAGGCGATGATGAGGTCGATTCCCCGTCTCAGCTGGATGTTGCCAAAGGTAAAGCGCACCGTCCCGCTGATCACATCGAGGCCAATCGTCGAGACGAAGATGCCGATACATGCGCCGATCAGGCCTTTGAAGATATTCTCATTGGAGACACCGGCGATGACAGAGAGGCCGAAGACGGCCAGGGAAAGGTACTCAGCCGGACCGAACATCAAGGTCACCTTGGCGATCGGCGGGGCAAGGAAGAGGAGGACAAAGGCGCCGATCAGGCCACCGATGGTGGAGGCGTACAACGCCATGGAGAGGGCTTTGTACGCCTCTCCCTTCTGGGCCATCGGATAGCCGTCAAAGAGGGTGGCCGCGTTGGCGGACGTGCCGGGTGTGTTGATCAAGATCGCGGTGATTGAGCCTCCGTAGGTCCCTCCGACATAGATTGACACTAAGGCGAGGATGGCGACGGTCGGCTCAAGGGTATAGGTGAGGGGGATCATGAGGATGATGCCCAGGTCGGAGGTCAAGCCCGGGATGGCCCCGACGATGATTCCAAGGATCATGCCCAAGGGGATGGCCAGCAGCAGTTGCCAGTTGAGCAGGATATTGAGTCCAGATAGTACTAGTTCCATAAGATGTTCCTCGCGGTACGGTTAGGTAAAGATGACTGCCCTGCTACGGCAGGGAGATGTTCAGGACAAAGGTGAAGACCAAATAGACACCAGCGCTGACCGACAAGGCGATGGCATAGTATGACTTCTTTCGTGCCCCGTAATAGATGAGGATGGCGAAGATCAGGTAGATGCTAGAAACGATGAATCCCAGGTATCGGAAGACCATTGTGTAGATAATGAGGATGCCGATGTAGATGAGGGCCCTGATCGTATCCTTGAACCCACGGCTCTCCTTGAACGCTTGGTCAAAGACGATCACTTTTTTGGGAATGAGGAATACTCCCTGCAAGAAGAGGATGAAGGAGAAGAGGGAGAGGCCGCCCAATGCAATCCGGGGGACGGTCTGTGCGTTGACCATCGTCTGTTCCAGCGTCTTGATTTCGATGGGGATCCGGGCAAAGAGAATTCCCGATGCAATGGTTAAGAGCACTCCTATCACCATCTCGGAGTTATATTTGATTTTCATGGCATGCTCCAATGAGGGCCGGTGATGGTAGGCTTGTACCATCACCGTGCCTTCGTCTTATTTGAGGAGGTCGATGTACTCTTCCATCGCAGTGGTCTGGAGCGTGATCTCGTTGAGGATCTCGACTTCAGTGGCAGGCCATGCCTCCATACCAAGGCTTGCCATATACTCGATGAAGGTGGGATCGGCGTAGACATCCTGGATGTACTTCGTCAGGATTGCCTTCTTCTCTGCATCCACACTGCTCTTCACGGCAAAGTAGTCCATGCCGACGAACTCGGCAGCGATGCCCTGCTCTTTGAAGGAGGGGATGCGCCCGATGCCTTCGACGGTGATGCCTTCGGGAATGAAGGTACCCAAGCAAGCAAACTCACCGCTCTTGACATACTCACGGTAGACCGGTGGGGAGCCAATGGCGATATCCACGTGTCCACCGAGCAGTGCGTTGATCGCGTCCTGCCCGCCCTCGTAAGGGACGGCCTGGGCACTGATGCCCAACTTCTTGAAGAGCACCGAAATCATCGTGTAACTATCGTTGCCTGGTCCGCCCGTGGTGGCATACTTGATGTTCTTGCCGCCCTTGCCCAGTGCGATCAACTCCTCGAGGGTATGGATCTTGCTGAACTTGGGGTTGGAGAGAATGACAAACTCAACCACGCGCATCCCGATGAGTGGGGTGATGTCCGCGATGGTGTAGTTCACATCGATGAACTCAGGGGTCAAGGAGAAGAGTGGACCGTTGGAGACGACCATGGTGTACCCGTCATCCTTTGCTTGAAGCAGAGCATCCATGGCAATGGTGCCCGCCCCGCCGATCTTGTTCTCCACGATGACCGGCACGCCGAGGTACTTCTCCCCATAGGAAGCGACCTTGCGTGCAATGGTGTCCGGCCCACCGCCTAAGCCCCACGGCATGATGATGGTCACCTTCTTTGTCGGGAATGCCGCCTGTTCGCTGCTTCCCTTGGCGACGACCGTCGTGAGCGCCAGGGTAATGATTACCGTGGCCAATAGAAATTTCTTCAACATTTTGTTCTCCTTTTTGTAATCAGACGATTACGTTCATAGTTTCATCTTGGATTAAAAATCCAAGCGCATGCACATTGGTGCGCTCCTCGGTGAAGAACGGTTCATACCGCACCTCATCGGTGAAGAGCAGTTTCAATTCTGCTTTGGTGGCGAGCAGCCGTTCATACACAAAGGGGTGAGAGCTGGCGTTACGTCGGTCGCTTGAGGAGCAGGTGACAATCCAATCAACGCCCAGGTGGGCGAGTAGTGTATCGTCCAAGGCATCAGTTTGGCCGTGATGGGGCAATTTGAGAACGTTCCCATTTTGGACAAAAGAGAAAGTTTCCTTCTGCCAGTTTGCCGGGCAATTGTCAGATGCGAGGAGGAAGGAGTAGCCTTGGCTCTCGAGAGCAAGGACGAGGCTGTGGTCATTGGAGGTGGCATCGAGGTGACGGACCGCCTTACGCTGCATCTCGTATTCGGTGAGCGTCGCAAGTGTCTGGAGCGCGTTCGTATACTCATCTGCCTGAGCGTGCCTCGGTTCGAGCACGTTGATCGTCATCCCGTCAAAGGGGTTGATGGTCCCCACCTCCAGGATGTTGGTGCACGGAATATCATTGGTCACTGCATAGGAGAGGATCGCCTTGTAGGCGTTGTACGCCTTTGCATAGGCGCGAAGGTTGAAGGGCAACGAGGAGGGGAGGTGGATGTCGGGGGCGTCGGCGATGGGAAGAACGTACGGGAGGTAGAAGCGCCCGATCTCCACTTCGTCCAGAATCGCCTCGATGCCACAGACGTGATCCTCATGGATGTGGGTGATGATGGCAAATTCGAGAGTTTTCACCCCTCGCATCCGCAGGTAATCAGAGAGGGAGCGTCGGTTGCCGACAAACTCTTCGGCTAGGCTACTGCCGCCATCGATGATGCCGTATCGCCCATCTTGTCCAATGAGGATGGCGTCTCCATATCCGACGTTGACAAACGTCACTTCAGTGGTGCCCATAGGTGGTCCCTCTCAGTATCAGCGTCGTTGGACACTCAATGATTTCTTTTTTTCTCTCACCACCTTGGAGGATATCGATGAGCTTGTTCGCGGCGAGCTTGCCCATCTCCTCCTTGTCGATGCGTACGGTGGTCAGTTCCGGCTCGATGATCGCACTGAGGTTGGAATCATCATACCCGATGATGGACAACTCTTCCGGGATGGAGAGACCCATCTGCAAGGCCACCTTCACCACGCCGATGGCGATGGTGTCATTGGTGGCGAAGATCGCCCGAGGTCGCTCATCAAGGCTGAGCAGCTGTCGGGCACATTGCTTGGCCTCCTCCATGGTCGGTTCGATCGTTGTGATGAACGCATCCTTTGTCTCGATGTCATGGCGCATGAGAACATCGATGTAGCCACGGAATCGTTCCTTGTAGACGTAGGGGGAGAAGTGGCCATTGATGATGGCAATCTCTTCGATGCCCTGTTCGACCAAGTGCTCGATGGCCTTGACTGCACCGCCGTAGTGGTCGATGGTGATGCAGACGAGCTCGTCCATGTCAAAGACGTTGTTCAAGAGGACTACATCGATGTTCTGTGCCCTGAATTCATCGATAACCCTCGGCTCGGTCTTGCCGCAGATGATGACCCCATCCATCTGTTTTTTAACATAGACTTGACCGGTGGGGAGTTGGATCTCCTCCTCGTTAGCGATGAAGACCGAGTAGCCGCGCTGGCGGCAGGTCTGCAATACCCCCTCGAAGATTGGAGAGTAGAAGGGGTTGAGGACCACTGGATACTGTTGGTCGTTGACGATGAATCCCAGGTTGTTGGTCTGTTTGCGTACCATAGCTCGGGCAATCGCATTCGGAGTATAGTTGAGTTGTCGCGCGGTATCATAGATGATACGACGGGCCTTTTCAGAGACCATCTCAGGGGACGCGAAGGCACGGGAAATGGTGGTCTTGGAGTATCCACACTCCCTTGCTACATCGAAGATTGTCGAGCTCATCGGTTGGATTCCTTTATAATGAGAACGTTCCCATTCCTATATTTAGCCTACCATGACTCCACGCAGCTGTCAAATAATATTTTCCGGCAAGAATCGGACCCTATGTCATGCGGAGGTACTGGCCTCTGATACCTGCCCATTGACAAGGGTGGCAAAGGAGCATACGGTAATCTTGTTTAGCTGCTAAATAAGATGTCGCGGTCAGATTGGCCGGCACGTATCAAGGCAGTGGTGGAGAAGGAGAGGGCGATGACGTA
>JALOBD010000143.1 GCA_023228445.1 Sphaerochaeta sp.
AAGCGGTGGACATTGCCGTATACCTCCAAGAACCGCTCCTCTCCAAAGGCAAGGTACGCATCAAGCATGCCGATCAGAAACTCAGCCTGCTGCCAGAACTCCTTGCTCTTATCATACACCACATCGGCAGTGAGGGAACCCTCGGTGTATACTCCGCCGTGGATTTTATCCACGCCATAGCTCACGGCGTGGTCTAAAATCTTTCTGAACATCGCCTCATAGGGGACCGAAGAGACACCCAGTGTTCGCAGTGCATCACTGAGGAGCCAGAAGAACTCCACGTTGTGCCCGTATGAGGTGTTGTCCAACGCGTTGGCCTTCGCTCCGCCCTCATAGCGGTCCCACCCCCAGATGATATCGAACTTGATCTGCGGTGCGATGCTCCAGTCAACGAAGAACTGCGGGATGCCGGTCTTATGCACCGGGTGGAGGATCCTTGTCTCAATAAGATTGATCAGCTCAATGAGCTTACGACGGTGAATCTCCTTGCCACTGGCTCCATAGAGAGCGGTGAACGCCTCCATCAGGTGCATGTGCACATCCAGCGTCTTGCGGTCCCCGCCGGCAGGCCCGGGCCCACAGAGCGTCCAATCGCGCTCAAACATCTCCCAGTAGCCACCGTAGGAGGTCTCAGCCCCATAGCGCTGCAACAGGTCAAAGCACTTCTCAGCATAGTGGAGACCCACCGGGTCGTCGAAAGCTTTGGTATAGGTCGACAACGCATAGATAGCAAAGGAGAGGCCGTAGACAATCTTTTTGTCGATGAGGATCGCTCCTTTTCGGTCAAAGAGCCAGTAGAAGCCCCCATACACCTCATCCCAATAGGTATCGATGGCAAACTGTACGCCACGAGTGGCCAGGTCGCGGCATCGACCATCCTCGTCGTGGCCGTACAGCGCGGCCAAGGAGAGGGAGTAGATGGTCCGCATATGAGCCAAGAGCGACTTCTCATCGACACCGCTGTCCTTGCCACCCTTGTCCCATTGGGTCAAGAAACCACCCCACTCATGATCCCAGAGGCGGTCGAGCCAGAAGGGCAAGAGCTCGTGGTGGAGATGGCCCGCCATCTCCTCTCTCCAGCCCAGGGCCGATGTACGAATATCCATCACAAACTCCTTCTCTTCAGGCTTTGATAGAGGCTGACAAAAAACTCACGATTATCACACGAGAGGTATGAAGTAGAGAGCCCCATCCGACTGAAGGTCTTCATGTAGCGCAGGTAGTAGGCCGGGTTGTCGACAGGCGGCTCGCCGCCACTCCAATCCCAACTCTCCGGGGCGAGGTCGACGACGTGGATCGAAGCTGAAGAGACCGTCTTGCCACTGTTGCGGACCATCGAGAGGGACTTCTCGAAGATCATCGGGCTCATTACCGCCGATCCGACGGAGAGGTACACCCCTCCTTCAATGTTGGCGATGGAATCGACATAGGAGAGAAAGTCACGCTCAGCGGTCCGCCCGATAGCAGGACCTGAGCACGCCTTGTGGGTGTAGATGATGTCACAGCCGAACATCGGGTGGGCGGTACAGCGAATCCCCCGCTCATAGCACCGTGCCTGAAGGCTGTAGGAGGCGAAGGGGTGCTCGATGGCCAAGAAGCCTGAGTCAATATTCAATGATCGAAGGAGGGAGAGGAGGTCCAACCCGGCAGCCGTGTCGGTGAGCACATCATAGGCGGGAATCTCAAGACCGTTGGTAGAGATCATCTTTCCGATGCTCGCCCCGTAGCCAAGGCCCTCCCAGGCTCCGACGGCGAGGGCAAGGTTGATGAAGAGCCCCGTCTCCTCCCAGGTGCCAAACTTGCCTTCAGCGATGTTGGCTCTCACATCCTCACTGCTCTCCCCTTGGTAGGCGAACTCCCAGTCGTGGATGATGCCCGCCCCATTGGTGGCCAGGTGGGTGATCCACCCCGCCTCAGCCATCTCGGCCAACAAACGGCCAAGCCCATTCTTGATGGTGTGGGCGCCGTAGGCGAGGACCACCGAAGCTCCTCGCTTTCGCGCCGACACAATCTCATCTGCGATGACATCGGTGCGAGCCACGAGCGCCTCATCAGCGTCAAAGCTCTCCCCGTCGATGACGGCATCAACGATATTGACCTTGTTGATTCGCTCAGAGAGCGGATAATACGTCATTGTGGAACGATCAAACATGGCGCTCCTCCCAACCGAGCAGACGCAGCAGCTCGTCCCGATACGAGAAGTCGGGGATCAACAGGGAGGCACCGCCGAGGATCAGGCGGCTGCGCTTGGCCATATTGGCCCCGTAGCGTCGCACTTCGTCACTCAACACCCCGACGCTCAAGAGCCCCTGCCTCCTCCCCTCCCGCATCTCCACCGGCCCGTCACCAAAGATGACACAGCGACTGGGTGGCACATCGATGGAGGAGAGAATATCACTGATAACCACTTTCTTTGGATCGGCATCGATGCGCCCCACCGAGCCGAAGATCCGACCCTCAAAGAGGGAGGCATACCCAAGCAGCGCTGCTTCGCGCTCCACATCAGCTTGGTCGGTCCCACTTGCCAGGTAGAGCGTCACCCCCCGTTCATGCAGAAAGTGGAGAAACTCCACCGAGCCCTTCATCACCAGATCCTCAGTACTCAGCCTCCCCGCCTCAAACTCAGCAATCCGAGCATTCACCATCGTGAGCAGGTCGACGTTGTAGATTGCTTTGTACTGGGCGGGTGTGAGGATTTCATCGACAGGGACATACCCGAACGCTGCGATCATCTCTGTCAACTGGTACATCTGCTCGATGGTCTGAATCCCGGTGGTGGCGCTGATGAAGTCAAGACAGGCAAGGCGAAGAGCCGCAATCTGATCGACGGAGAGCTCACCGTATCGCTCTCCGGCGATGGCGGCGATCATCATCTGCTCCATTACCGCCTCCCACCCTTGGCGCAGCACCGAGATGGTCCCATCGTGGTCGAAGATTGCCAGGGTGGGGAATTCAAACCTATCAACCGAATCTATAACCTCGATGGGGGTGTCTTCATAGTACACCGCCTGACGCACATCGAAGGCACGATCAGGGTTGTAGCGATACTCAGCGGCAGCCGAGAGTGCGACCACCTCCTCCACGGTGGGGTTGCCACAGCCATAGAGGACGCGCAGCGATACTCCGGCTGCAAGGTTGCCTACCGTAGCTGCGTCAACCAGCGTCGCCCCGCGGGCAAGGGAGACGACCATGCCGGCAAGGAAGGCATCGCCGGCCCCAACCGCATCGATGCGGCCGGTGAGGTGGATGCCATCGAGGCGTACCACCTCTCTCCCATCGGCAACGAGCGCGCCGTTTTCGCCCAGGGTCATGACCACCGGCTTTCCAAAATGAGCGAAGAGCGACGAGGCAAGCTCAACGACCGGGCCGTTGTACTTCAAGAGCCTGCGCCCCTCCTCTTCGTTGAGCTTGTGGATGGTGTGGGCGTAGACAGAATTCAAGCGTCTACAATCGGCAAGCCACACCACCGAGGGGGTGCGGGTGATCAACGAGACGAGGCGCTCTTGAAAAGCGCTGCTGTGCAGCCCCTTGGGTACCTGCTCGTTGATGATGACCACATCGTACGTCTCAAGGCGCGACTCAAGAACCGTGAAGAGAGTATCGAGACTCTCTGACGAGGGGTCATTGAAGTTCCCACTATCGTAGCGGGGGTGCTCACGCTCCCCTTCGAAGACTTTGTGGTAGACGTGGGTCGCCCACGAAGAAGTTTGGCGGATGACACCCTCAGCGCCAATGCCTGAGCGCTCGAACACGGTGAACAGCACTGAGGCGAAGAGGTCGTCCCCTACGATACCGTAGAGGTCGACCTGCTCTGCGCCCAGAGTCTTGCAGTTCAGCGCGACGTTGCATGCCCCGCCAAGGGAGGGGGTGGTGCTGAGGACTGAGTAGGTCTGTAGTCCGGTCTCCACCGAGACTTCGGCGCCTTCCGTGGTGACCCGGTAGGCAAGGTCGAGGCAGAGATCCCCGATGACGGCAATACTGATGGGTGAAGATGGGTGCAAGTAGGTGACCGGGTCCATGTAGCCTCCAATGTAACCGCTTACATTCAGAATCATACGGCACCTATATCCACTTGTCAATGAAAAGAACGCTTCGTTGACAGAGGATACAGCCATCATCTATGGTGGGGATGTCATGAAGGTGAAGACTATCGATGATATTGCCCGGGAGGCGGGCGTTTCCAAGGCAACGGTCAGCCGGGTGCTCTCGCACCCCGAGTTGGTCCGCCCCCAGACCCAAGAGCGGGTACAGAGGATCATCGACAAGTACTCCTACAGCCCCAACCACCTAGCCCAGGGTCTGGCCGGAACGCCGACAAAGACCATCGGGGTGGTGATCGACGAGCTCTCCAACTTCTTCTTCATCGAGGTTGCTGAGGGAATCGACCGCATCCTCTCTACCCACCAGTATTCGATGCTGCTCTGCTCCTCCAAATGGATCGAGGAGGAGGAGACCCGCCTCGTCCAATCCCTCATCGCCTCCCGCGTCGATGGAGTGCTGCTTGCCTCCATCAAGCCCCAGTCCAAGTCGATGGAGCTGCTCACTCGAGCCAACATCCCGTTTGTGGTGATCAACTGCATCCCCGATGACCCTTCAATCTCCTTTGTCTGCTGTGACAACAAAAAAGGCGGCCACCTGGCCGCCCTACACATCAACAATCATACACGAGATCAGACCATCATCATCACCGGCTTTGCGCACCAGACGATCGAAGATCGCCTGGAAGGCTTCAAGGGCAAGCTCGACAATACAGAAACCCTTATCCACTACACCCAGGTGGAGACCCAACAGGATGGATACAATCTCGTCCCCACCCTCATCAAAGAGCAAGAAATCGACAGAAAGACCACCTTTCTCTTTGTCACCAACGACAATGTGGCCATCGGGATCATCAACGCGCTGACAGCACTAAAAATTCCAATCCCTGAGCAAGTGGCAGTCATCGGCTACGACAACATCAGAATATCATCTATAGCTCGAGTCCCGCTCACCACCATCAGTCAATCGATCACCGAGAGCGGAGAGATTGCAGCCAAGAACCTGCTCAAACTCATTACGACCAAAGAGACCACCCACACTCTGATCGAACCGTTCTTGGTGCAGCGGGAGAGTGGATAGAGGCAATGAGATACGCTCATTGTACCTATATGATACATACGTCCAACAAGGCTATGAATAAAAGAGAAGTGTATGACAGTATTTGAAGAATCACTGATGGATCAAATAGAAAAAACCAGTGTACCAGAATATATTATAAACGCCGCGAGACATTTGAATCAAACCAGTACCTTCGCATGAAATCAGGACTTGCATTCTCATCATATCTGTGATTCACGACGGATTGCTGCAAAATGGGGGCAAGAGGCGGTCATGGTCCATCAAAGGGGCGATGGATCGCCTCGTTTTTGA
>JALOBD010000006.1 GCA_023228445.1 Sphaerochaeta sp.
CGACGGCACAGCGGTACAAGGCCAGGACGACCGTGGAGCGGACAAACAGCGAGCTCAAGGACGGATTTTTGCCCGTGAAGCTGTACCGCAAGGGGGAGAACGCACGCTACGACATCTCCCTGGGCGTCCTGCTGACCACCATCAAGAAGGTGCTCGCGGTGGTGGCCATGATGCAGGAGCAGCGACAGGCAGCCTGAGATAGAGCGGAAACCAGCACGAAATCATGACCTCCCCATGGATGGGAGTCGGTCTCTCGCGCCCTCAGGAAGAGTGGGCCGATGGTTTCTTGCTCAATTGATTGCCTGGATGACGGGGGACACTCGCTTGATACCAAGGATTCTATAGGATTGCATATTCATGCTCATGTTTTTGCATATTTATAGACCGACTCGGGCTTTTTGAAACCGCCTCTACAAGGATGGTAATTTTATACATGCACTGAAGGGAACCGTCTCTGTATGGACCATTGCGGTAGGCTCTGTGAATGAAGATGATGTGTTCGTGCATGTTCTTGAAGATACGTTTGAATATACCGTTCAAATCTAGATAAAGATGGCCGCCCCTCATGTTGGGGCAGCCTCATGCGCGAGTGTCGTGCTTCAGCGCATCATCGCCTCGACGAACCAGAGGTTCTTGCTGTAGAAGGCGACGTAATCCTCGAACATCCCTACCGTCTCAAAGTCACCGGCCTCGTCGGCACTGTTGCGGATCTCGGTGGCGAGGTCGCGCATCGCAGCGAGGTCACCCTTGACCAGGTCAAGCGACTCCTTGGACGAGAAGTCCTTTGCCGCGACCTCGGCGATGGTGGCCCGCTCCAGGTACTCCTTCGTCGTTGAAAGTGGCATCACACCCTTGGCTTTCAAGAGTTCGGCCACCGCGTCGAAGTCCTCGAAGATCTGGTCGTAGAGCTCCTCGGTGAAGGTGTGGATCCGCAGGAACTGACTGCCCACCACATTCCAGTGGACGTTGTGCAGCTTCACGAAGAGCACGTTGAGGTTGGCCAGATACGTCTGTACGAGATCAAAATGTTTCATATATATCCTCCGTTGTAACGTTCTTACTATACCATACTCAAATTACGTCATGGCGGAAAGAGCAGGAAGGTTGCCAACAGTCATGATTCAATCCAGGGCCTTGAAGTTGTAGAGTGGCTGTATGTGGTCGACGACCTCGACCGTCGCCCCGATATGCTGCAACAGCTGTCCAAGTGGCTTGTAGGCAAGCGGACTCTCATCGAGGGTTGCCTTGCCCACACTGGTGGTGTGGATGCCCTTCATCATGGTGCGAAACTGCTTCAAGTCCAGCACCCGCTTCGCCTCCCGCCGACTCATCAACCGCCCTGCCCCATGAGGAGCCGACCAGTTCCACTGTGCGTTTCCCTTGCCGATGCACAGCAGCGAACCGTCGCGCATATTCAGTGGGATGATGAGCCGTTCCCCCTCCCTGGCCGAGACGGCTCCCTTGCGCAAGATCATTGAGTCGGTGTCGATGTAGTTGTGGATTGTAGAGAAGCGATCGACGGCGGTGAGGCCGAGACCTTCGAGGATTGCGTCTGCGATCGCCTTGCGGTTGAGGTCGGCATAGCGCTGCATGATCTGCATATCGTGCAGATACGCGTCGAAGTGAGCCCCCTCCAGATGCGCCAAGGGGTCGCGTGTACCCTGTTGTGCTGCCTTTTGGTAGTGGGTGGCCACCTGCAGGCCGATGTGCCGGCTACCGGAGTGGACGACCAGGTAGCGGTGGGAATCCTCATCGACGTTGAGCTCGATGAAGTGGTTGCCGCCGCCCAGCGTACCGATGCTCAGCCGCCCGCGCCCAAGGTCGAGCGAACCCTTGGCCAACAGTGCCTCGAGGTCGATGAGGTCGTTGTAGGGGTGTGGGTGTTGGCGCACCTTGAAGCCGGCGGGGATGGCGCGATGGATGAAGGCGTCGAGGGCTTTCAGGTCGATGGCAGTATCACTGAGGCGGACCACCTCGAGGCCACAGCCGATATCCACCCCCACGAGGTTGGGCACGACGGTGTCGGTGATGGTCATCGTCGTTCCGATGACACAGCCGGCCCCGCTGTGCACATCCGTCATGATGCGGATGGCACTCCCTTTGACGAACGGGCGGGAGAGCAGATCCTTGATTTGGTCGATGGCTCCTTGGTCGACATCGCCTGCGTTTGCGTAGACGACGGCATCGTTGTAAAATCCCTTGATGGTGAACATCGCCCCTCCTTCGGCCCATGGATGTGCATCGTCTTTTATTATATGAAAATATAAGCAATCCCTCAAGACTGGCTGGATTTATCCCACTGCGCCGATGCACAGCGAATGTGAAAATTGTATGAGTTTTTCCCATTCCGTGTACGACAAACGTGTCATCCCGTGGTACACTTGCTCAGAGAGCACACCGGTGCACTCATCCCAGCCAAGAGAGAGGATATCCATGACAGACGCCATTTTCTTCACCATCGTCGAGCGCGGCAAAGCCAATAAAATCCTCGAACAAGCCCAGAGGATGGGGGCTCAAAGCGGGACGATCGTGCTCGGTCACGGTACATCCCGCTCGCGCTTTCGGGCAACCAGATACCTCGGCCAACGCGCAAAGGAGATCCTGATGATCAGCGCCGAAGAGGAGATGGCAAGCCGCTTCCATGCAATGGTGAGCTCCTCCTTCGCGCTGACCAAACGCCACCGGGGCGTCGCTTTCACCATCCCGTTCAGTGAGGGAGGGTGGAGCGAGACGACATTTGCAGAGTCAGCGTGGCGCCTGATCATCACCATCGTGGATCGGGGCCAGGGCGAGGCGTGCATCAAGAGTGCCCGCGCCGGAGGGGCCAAAGGGGGAACGGTGATCGGCGGCAGGGGGGCGGGCATCCCCGCCCACTACTACGTCGACCTTGAGATCGAACCGCAGAAGGAGATCGTCCTGGTCCTCACCCCCACAGCCAAGTGTGAGCAGATCAAGGGGCAGATCATCGCAGACCTGGACTTGCAGAAACCTGGCGGGGGGATGCTCCTGGTCCTCTCAGTGACCGAGACCACCGGTCTTGTCGAGAACCTCGGGCGGGACAAGCGATGAAAGTACTACTGGACAAAGGCCAAGAGGTCATCAGGACGTTGCTCCCGGTTGTCGTGTTGGTGGTACTGCTCACCCTGACCATCGTCGATGTCGAAGGCGATATCTTCGCCCGCTTCATGATCGGGTCTGTCATGCTCCTGGTCGGCCTCTCGGTCTTCCTCTGGGGCATCGACCTCTCTATGAACGCAATCGGTGAGTTGATGGCCGGCGAGCTGGCGACATCGAAGCACCTCTTCAAGATCCTCGCACTCGGCTTCCTGTTGGGATTTCTGATCACCGTCGCCGAGCCCGACCTGTTGATCCTCGGCTCCCAGATCGAGATGGCCTCAGGCCATACGATGGGCGCCACCTTCATCGTCTACGTGGTGTCGACGGGCGTGGGGCTCACCGTCGCCTTCGGTCTCTTGCGCCTGCTCAAGGGCACGATGCGCTTCAATACCTTCATGGCCATCATCTACGTCATCATCTTCATCCTCGCGATCTTCGTCTCCGAGGAGTTTTTGGCCATCTCCGTCGATGCCTCAGGGGCGACCACCGGAGCACTGACCACCCCCTTCGCCCTCGCCCTGACCCTCGGCTTGGCATCGCTGAAGGGCGGAAAGTACGCCGAGGAGAACGCGTTCGGCCTGGTAGGCGTGATGAGTGCCGGCCCGATCCTCGCCATCCTCTCCATGTCGATCATCACCGGCCAGGAGCACATCCACAGCGCCCCTGATGCCTTCATCCCCGCAACCGGAGTCATCGCCCCGATCCTCAGGACGTTGCCGATCACATTCAAGGAGTCGCTCTTGGCGCTCACCCCGATCGCGATGCTCTTCTTCATCTTCAATATCGCGAAGTTCAAGATCACCAAGGCCCGTCTGCTCTCCGTCATCGGCGGCCTGCTGTTGACGCTCAGCGGCCTGGTCCTCTTCCTCACTGGCGTGCACTCGGGCTTTTTGGACATGGGACGGGTAATCGGGATGCAGGTGGCCGGCTTCGACCAGCGGATCTTGATCTTGGTGGGCTTCTTGCTCGGCATGATCGTCGTCCTGATGGAGCCGGCGGTCCATGTGCTCGGCGAGCAGATCGAGGAGGTCACCGCCGGGCACATCCCCATACGCCTGATCCGGATCACCCTCAGCGGTGCGGTGGCCATCGCCATCGCCCTCTCGATGGTACGCATCGTCTTTCCTGCCGTCCAGCTCTGGTACTTCCTCATCCCCGGCTTCATCGCCGCGGTGATCTTCTCCTTCTTCAGCGACCCCGTCTTCGTCGGCATCGCCTACGATGCAGGGGGCG
Organism: Sphaerochaeta sp.; assembly: GCA_023228445.1. Lineage (GTDB taxonomy): Bacteria > Spirochaetota > Spirochaetia > Sphaerochaetales > Sphaerochaetaceae > Sphaerochaeta. The sequence goes on from JALOBD010000006.1 coordinate 4,351, forward strand.
TGGCATCGGGACCGATGACCGCGACGTTCGTGCTCGCCTTCGCCCAAGGGGCGGCCAGCATGATCCCGACCGCCGATGTGATGCGCGACGGTTTCGGTGTCATCGCGATGGTCGCCATGGCCCCGGTCCTCTCGCTCAACCTCCTGGGCACGTACTTTGCCCACAAGCAGCGCCGGATCGCCAAGCGTGCGCCCGCTGCTGCCGTCGAGCGCGATTATCCGTCGGTTGTCACCAACTCCCAGGTCTGTCTCCTGGTCGACGTCAGCCGCGGTTTGGCCGATGAGGTGGTGGCCCTCGCCCGCAGTGCAGGGGCGACGGGAGCTACGATCCTCCATGGTCGGGGAGGTTCGGCCGAAGAGATCGTCAAGATTCCGTTGATCGGCGTCGAAGTCCTGCCTGAACGGGAGATGGTCCTTCTGATCACCGACCAGCAGAGTGCCAGCGCAGTAGCCTCACTCCTCTCACAGACCACGACCCTCGATGCCCGGATCTTCGGAACCCCGGCCGAGGCGATGGTCAAAGAGCTGCCGCCCAACAACGCCTGATGTGCCCGAGCCCCTCTATCGAACAGGTGAGCCGCCATCAGGCGGCCCATGTGTCATGCGATGAAGTCTTGTCTCATCGGGGTGAAGAAGTCCAAGAGGACCCCTGCCTCGAGGCAGAGAGCGCCATGGACGACATCGGGTTCCTTGTAGAGCGAATCACCGCTCTTGACGATTTTCTTGATTCCATTGACCTCGAACTCGAATGAGCCGCTGACGATGTAGGTGATCTGCTGGTGGGGGTGGCTGTGCAACGAGCCGACTGCTCCCTTCTCGAAGTGTAACTCACAGAGCATCAAATCGTCATTGTATGCAAGGACCTTGCGCGTCACGCCCTCCCCTGCCGGTTGCAGTACCGCAGTTTCACCGAAAACAAAGTTATCGCCTTTCATTCTTACCTTCTCCTCGTATTGCTTTCGCCAGTCTAGCCAAAACAAAAGGGTCCTACAAGTAGATATCGAAGCCCAAGAGGCTCCAGCTCACCGCCCAGCTGTTGTCCACCACGTCGTAGAGCACCGTGAAGGAGAGGGCGCGCTCACGACGTCCGTAGTAGCTGCCCCCGAGGGTGAAGGGGATGATCCGCAGCGCCAGCGCGTGGACCGCCTGCTCGTTTCGATGGTCCCAGCCACCGAGGTAGCCGAGGGCGACCAAGCCGTTGTAGTAGAGGGTCCCCTCCCCGCCGTTGTGGTAGAGCGGGCCGGCAAAGGGGTAGGAGATGAAGAGTGAGCCAAAAAGGTCCTGCCCAAATCTCGGGGTGAGACCGACAATGGCGTTGAGCTCGATCTCAAGGTGGGGGGTGGGGGCGATGAACGCCCCACCGCTGACATGGATGCCCTGCCCGCTGCCAACCGTGCGGGAGGCGCCCCAGGTGGAGAGGGTGATACCCATCGGAACCGCCATAAGGCTTGTCACTGCGACAGTGAGGAGCACGGCCAGCATCATCGACTTCTTCATCTCTCTCCCTCCTTCTAGAACAATGAGTGGCTGATCTCCAGCAGCCTGACAGCCCACGCCCATTGGTGGGTATCAAGGTCGTAGAGAACGCGGGGGGCGAGGACCGACACCGTCTTCTCCCCAAAGAAGAAGGAGAGGGGATGGACGGTCACTGAGATCGATGCAGCACAGAAGTTGGAGAGCGGGGCAAGAATCCCGGCTTGGATCGTCGGCCTCCACGCAGTGCGCCTGCGAAAGAGCGGTGAGAGGGGGTGGTCGACCCAGCCGAAGAGGTGCAACTCAAGGCTGCCCTCCACCAAGGCGCCAGGGGCGCTGCCGTAGACAGGAAGGAGCATGCCCACCGAGACGAGCGGGTTGGCCACACCCAGATCGAAGGGGGCGAGCCACAGCTGGATGCCCAGATGCTCGTCACCGGACGGCATGGCCTCTCCAGCATACCCATCGAAGGCGATGCGGTAGCCGCCGGTCCACGGGGCGGCGGCAAGGAGGAGGCAGCAACAGCAGAGGACCAGTGCGAGTGTGGTCAGGCGCTTGTACGTCGTTGTCATGGTATCACCCGTAGACCTGCATCAAGAGATGGTAGAGATAGTTTGTGACGGTACGCCAACGCTGCGCCTCCTCGCGGCTCACCACCCGACAGTGGAGAAGGAGATCATCGATGTGGGCTTTGGCCTTGGCAGCCACCGCCTCCTCGGCAAAGATGGCGGCGAGCTCCCGGCTGAGCGTCTGGGACCGGAGGTTGTAGTTGGGACTGCCGAAGACGGTGTACTTGTGATCGGCGACGATCAGCTTGAGGTGGAGGAACGCCTTGTCCGGATCATCGTACATATAGACCGTCGCCCCGGCATCGATGAGGTCGAGGGCCGAGTAGTAGGCGGCGTTCTGGTAGTTGTTCTTACCAGCGTTCTCCGAGAGCATCACATTGACCTTCACCCCCCGCCGCACCGCGTTCGCGATGCGCTCCTTCAGCGCGGCGGTGAGGTAGGTGTAGCCCTGCACCATCCACAGCTCCTCTTGGCTTGTCAGTGTGATGGCATCGAAGAGGGTCGTCGTTTCGGACCTGGAGGGCCACTGGTGGTCAATCATCCACACGGTGGTGGCCGCCTCGCCGAGGGGGGGCACCCCAAAGGAGCGGGCATCGAGGCGAGTGGGACTGTAGCGGTTCCAGGTGGCGACGAAGGAGTCGATCATCTGGGTGATGGCACCGGGGGAGGCGAACTCGACCATCGTGTCGATGTTGCCGGTCTCGGGGGGAAAGGCCAATGATGCGTAGTTGACATTGATGCCCCCCAGGACGATGTGCTCGCCATCGATGATCCAGTACTTGCGGTGGTCGCGGTCCAGGAGCGTGGGGATGAAGGCCAGCTGGTTGAGGGAGAAGGGGTTGTACTCCACTACATCGATGCCGGCATCGCGCAGGTAGTTGAAGGCCGCCGGGATGACGATTGGCGACTGGGGAATCGTCTGAAAGTACGAGGAGGAGTCGACGAGGCAGTAGACGCGTACCCCTTGGTGCATCTTGGCGATCAAGGCATCCCAGACCTCGGTGGAGACCTCGTAGAGGTTTCCGAGGAAGATCGAGATGATGATGTACTCTTCGGCCTCCTCGATGAGTTGAAGCGAGCGCTGGTTCCACGATACCCCAGTATGGTAGAGCAGTGGATCGGAGGAGTCATAGGAAGGGATGCCCTGCACATCGAGCCACGCAGTCGGTGTGCGGGGGTGGGAGATCCGGCGCTCCTCGATCACCTTGGCAGAGGAGCAGGAGAAGAGCGCACATACCAGCAGCATCGCACTCAGCAAAATGATTGTCCCATACGCTCGTTTCATGATATTGCCGAGTATAGCACAGCTGTGAGAAGTGATACCACTATCGATAGAACGTATTATCGACGCCCCGTGGCATTCGATGGCCTGGATTTGGAGAAATTGAAGGCGACCTGCCATTCCTTGTATGAAGTGGTGGGAAGGCCAAGCCATGCACATGCGACCGCCACGTGTGCCCAGCTCCCCCCAAAGTCAGTGGTGTCCATGAAGGGAGACCCCGCCGGCACCCCTCCCCCCCGTCAAAAGCAACACGCCAAAAGTGGTTTCCCTCATGTGCGACCGGTGAGGATGGGCCATCGAAGAGACAGCAGTGCATGGTGTGTTGCCGATTGTCCTCTTTGACACCACCGGGGGAAACCGGGAAGAAGCGTCGTTGCGATTGTGGATGACCAAATATGTCAAGTTAAACGTTTAACTAAATATATTCATAAGCCCTATATTCAATAACTCCTTATTAAGAATCGATAAACTTTTGTGTATATGCTTCAAATAACCTATTTTGGTTAAATATTTAACCAAAATATTCGTTGACTTATCACCTCACGTCCCCTATGCTTTCAATAGGGAATGACCACGGCCTATCGAACCAGGAACTGAGAATGAAACCATCAATCGTTGAAGTTGCACAGCTCGCAGGGGTCTCCACCGCCACCGTATCATACGTTTTGAACGGAACCAAACGTGTGCGCCCGGAAACTGCACGCAAGGTCATGGATGCCGTGGACAAACTCCAGTACCAGATCAACCCGCTGGCCAGGAACTTTCGCAAGGGAGAGTCCAAGCTCATCGGTTTTGTGGTCTGTGACCTCTCCAACAGCTTCTTCCAAGACATCGCCCTGGGTCTGGAGCAGTGTTTGAACCAATACGGGTACCGCCCCATCCTCATCGACTCCAAGGAAGACAAACAAATCGAGATGGACAACGTACGCAACCTGTTGGGCAGCTCCATCGACGGTCTGGTCATCGCACCGACCACCGAAGATTTCACCTACCTGAAGCTCATGTTGCGCAACCACAACGTCCCGGTCGTGTACGTCGACCGAAAGACCTCCGGGTATGAGAGCGATGTTGTGCTATCGGAGAATGTCGAGGGGGGCTACCAAGCGGTAAAGAGCCTCATCGAACGGGGGCACCGGGAGATCGCATTCATCGGCTCGAGGCGGGACTCGACGATGGAGGAGCGCGGCGAAGGGTATCGCAAAGCCCTGAGGGAGGCGGGCATCCCGATCAACGAGAACTACATCCGGTATGGCGACAACATGTCGGTCTCCCAACGCAACCTCTTGCATGGCACCATCTACAATCATACGCGCGAACTGGTGAAGAACTATCCGATCACTGCAATCTTCACCGGCAACAACCTTGCCACCGTCGGAGCGTTCAACTACTTGATGGAGGCAGGCATCAAGGTCCCTGAACACATCGCCTTCATCACCTTCGACGATTCGTTTTGGTTGTCGATGACGACACCGAGTCTTTCGGCCGTCGCACAGCACCCTGAGGAGATGGGACGGATCGCGGGCAAGCTCGTCTGTGAACGGATCCTTGCAACCCAACGAAACATCGAAAACCCCCACCAGTTAATCCGGGTCCCGACCAAGTTGGTGTTGCGTCGCTCATGCTGATTGAAGTGAGGAAACCCCAGTCCATGGGACTGGTAAAAATAGGAGGAACCTTATGAATAGGAACACCATTGTGTTGGTCCTGATCGTGGCGTTGCTTGTCGGTAGTGTCTCGCTCTTTGCCGCCGGTACAAAAGAGGCGGCGGGAGTGGTCACCGTCAACATCGCGTTGGCCAACAACCCGATTTCGCAGGCATTGGCCAAGCTCATCCAGAGTGACTACCGTGCTGATGGAGTAGCGGTCAACGTCTCGGTATTGCCGGAGAACGATTTGCGTCAACGGCTGACGACCGAGGCATCCTCAGGGGGAACGACGTACGATATCTTCTACATCGGTCCCTATGAGGCGCAGACCTGGGCACGAAACGGCTGGCTTGAGAACCTTGAACCGTACTTTGCAAAGCTCACCCCGGAGAGAAGAGCGTGGTACGACCGTGACGACCTCATCAAGGGGATGGCGGATTCGCTCTCCCTCGACGGTGTCGCCTACGGCCTGCCCTTCTACGGTGAGAGCTCCTTCATCATGTACAACAAGGAACTCTTCGCTGCCAAGGGCTTGACCATGCCCGAGGAGCCCAGCTGGGATGAGATCTACGAGCTTGCCAAGAAGATCCACGATCCAGCACGGGGAATCGTCGGCATGACGATGCGTGGAGCGCCGGGTTGGGGAATGAGCGGTGCACCATTTGTAACGATGGTCAACGCCTTCGGTGGACGGTTCTACGATATGAACTGGAACGCCACCGTCGAGACCCCGCAGCAGAGGGGCGCATGGTCGATGTACAAGAAGATCCTGCGCGAAGCAGGGCAGCCCGACATCCTCAGCTACACGTACAACGAGTGTATCGCGCTGATGGCGTCCGGCAATTGTGGCATCTACTACGATGCAACAAGCCTCGCACCACCGCTCGAAGCTGATGACTCAGCCGTCAAGGGGAAGATTGGCTACGCCATGGCCCCCCACCAAGCCTTGAAGAAGAACACTGCATGGCTGTGGAACTGGTCGATGGGCATCAACCCCAAGAGCACTGCTGCGAAGAAGCAGGCGGCCTTCGACTTCATGCTGTGGGCGACCAGCAAGGACTTCATCAAGAAGACCGTTGAGCTCGATCCCAGCGGAGCGAGCACGCCACCGGCATCTCGATCTTCGACGTACGCACTGCCAGTCTACGCAATGACCCCGTATTCGGCGATGACGCTGAAGACACTCGAGGGAATGGACTTCACCAATCCGACCCTGGAGCCGGTCCCCTACGTTGGACTGCAGTACATCGCGATTCCTGAGTTCGCCGATGCGGGCACCAAGATGACGGAGTACCTTGCCGACTATGTGGTCGACAAGATCTCCCTTGACGAGGCCTTGAGAAGGACCCAGGAGGTCTATGACAAGGTCGCCATCGACGGTGACTACCGCAAGAGATAAGGCTCTTGAGGAAGTACCATTGGATGTCCGGAGCCAGCCGGCTCCGGACGCTCCATTGGTCGCGGTCTCCACAGTGCATGCACTTGGTAAAGAGTATGAATAAACGAAAAACCGATTACAAGTTTCTCTTGCCCGCAGTGTTCGTGGTAGCAATCATGACGCAGGTCCCCTTTCTCTTGACCATCATCTTTTCCACACTGAGGTGGAACCTCTCCCGACCGGACCTGGCGAGGCAATTCAATGGACTGCAAAACTATCTCTACTTCTTGAAAATTGAGGACTGGCGCCATCTGCCCGAGTTCTATGGAATTCTCTGGCAGACGGTGTTCATCACCGGCAGCACGCTGCTGCTCTGTTCAGCGCTCGGGTTTGCACTCGCGTTGTTGCTGGACAATGACGTCATCGGCATCAACATAGCCCGCACGCTCATGCTCGGCCCGTTCTTTGTCATGTCCACAGCCAGCGGGGTCATCTGGAAGACAACAATCTTCAACACCACCTTCGGCTGGTATGGGGTGCTCTCCAAGCTCTTCGGCTTCCAACCGGTCGACTTGGTCAGCTACCACCCGCTGGGAGTGATCATCGTGCTGTTTGTATGGCAGTGGATGCCCTTCTTCATCCTCGTCCTGTTGGCCGGCTTGCAGGGCATCCCCCAGGATCTCATCGACAGCATGCAGATCGACGGGGTCAACTGGATCCAGGGTGTCGTCAGGATCAAGCTGCCGCTGATCATGAACCACATGCGCATTGCAATCATGCTCGGTCTGGTCTTCCTCATCAAAGAGTTCGGTCTCATCCTGGTGACGACCGCAGGCGGGCCCGGCACCCGATCGTACACGTTGCCCTACGCCGTCTACATGCAGGTCTTCAGCGCCAATAATGTCGGACGAGCCGGGGCGTTGGCGGTGATCACCGTTGCGTTGACCCTGCTGTTGGTCAACTTGCTCTATCGCTCGATTGTCAAACGCAGCGAAATGTACAGCTGAGGAGGAGGCATACCATGGAAAATCGAACCATCGAACAAGTAGTCAGACGAGCACGGATTCGACACTTCACGAAGAAGCTCCTCCTCTCGTTGCTGATCTATGGGATTGCGATCTTCTACTTCTTCCCCATCCTCTACATGTTCCTCTCGGGCTTCAAGACCGAGCAGCAGGCAGTCCTTCCCAAAATCTTCTTCACACCAACGCTGGAGACCTTCAAAAAGGTGCTCAGCGATCCGACCATGTACCAGTACCTGCGCAACTCACTCTTTCAAGTCATCATCGGAACCACCGTCAGCCTCGTGTTGGGGGTCCCTGCATCGTTTGTCCTGGTCTTCGGAACCCTGAAGAAACCGGAGTCCAACAACAAGTACTTCTTGTGGTTCATCACCACGATCTTGCTGCCTCCCGTCGCTGTCCTGATCCCATTGTTCACCTGGTACCAGAAGTTCAATCTCATCAATACCCCCTACGGTCTCTTGATGGCGTACGTCGGCTTCCACACTCCAATCGTTGTCTGGATGGTCCACTCCTTCTTCTCCGACCTCCCCGCCGAAATCTTCGACGCAGCTGAGATCGATGGGTGTACCCGCCTGCAGCAGCTGACGCGCATCGCGCTGCCGATCGTCAGGACCGGCATCATCAGCGCGGCGTTGTTGGTCGCAGTCTTCATCTGGAACGAGTTCTTCCTCGGCTTCAACCTGACCGGCAATCCTACGGCGACCTTACCGGTCTACATGTCACGGTTCCGGGAACAGCAAGGGATGTTCGTCGCACAATTGTCCGCATCCTCCACCATCGCCGTGCTCCCCGCCATCGTGCTGGGATGGATGACGCAAAAGGCACTGGTCAAGGGCCTCACCCTGGGAGCTGTCAAAGGATGAGGGAGACGATCCTGGTCTTCGATGTCGGCACTTCCAGCGTGAAGGCCACGATCTTTGGCGTCGATGGCCGCCTCATCGCCTCCTCCTCCCAGGCGTACCACACCTCATACCCACGACCAGGGTGGGCCCAGCAGGATCCCAACGACTTCTGGCACGCATCGGTGGAGGCTGCAAAAACGCTTCTTGCCACCCCTGACCTTGATACCACAGCCATCGGGGCGATCGGCCTGGCAGGGCATATGAACGGGGCACTGCTCGTCGATGGCGATGGGAACCCTACGTACGACTGCCTCATCCACGCCGACTCCCGTTCCACCGTCCAGTGCGACGCCATCGTGGAGATCTGGGGCCAAGAGTCCATCTACCAACGTACCGGCAATCGCATGGACGAGCATTTATCACTGCCCAAGGCGGCGTGGATCAAAAAGGAGGAGCCCTCCGCCTTCGGGAGAAGTGCCTGGCTGCTCAATGCCAAGGACTACCTGCGCTTCAAACTGACCGGGACCCTTGGCCTCACCGATTACTCCGATGCGTCACTGACCGGGGCATTCAACCAACAGCGGCGCAGCTGGGATACAGAGATTGTAGAATCGGCACACATTCCCGTATCCATGCTGCCGGCTGTCCAGTCATCGGTCGAATCAGGGGGCGTGCTCTCCAGAGCCGCTGCCCAAGTGCTGGGCCTGAAGGCAGGAATACCGGTATCGACCGGTGGCGGGGATGCTGCGTGCGCCACCCGCGGTGCCTTGGTCGAAGAGAGGAGCCAGGGATACCTCTGTCTTGGCTCCAGTGCATGGATATCGACGCTGAGTCCATCGATGGTCACCGACCCGCTGATGCGCTTGCAACATTTTTTGGATCTGGAGGGGGAGCTCTACAACCTCTGCGCCACCGTACAGAGTGCGGCGAGCGCCGTCGCATGGGCGCGCGAGATGTTGTTCAGCGGCCAAGATCCTACGGTCGGCACGTGTTCGGATGGGGTGCTCTTCGTCCCCTACCTGATGGGAGAGCGAACACCCCATTGGGATGCATTGGCACGGGGCCTCTTTTTCGGTCTCTCCCTCTCCACCACCCGACAGGCAATGCTGCGGGCAGTCTATGAAGGGGTCTCCTTTGCCCTCTGCCAGTCGCTTCAAGTCTATGAGGCGCTCTCCATCCCGTTGGAGACACTCACCCTCCTCGGAGGTGCAACCAAGGACGAAGTGTGGCAGCAGCTGCTCAGTGACGTCTTTGCCCGGGACCTGTTGCTCCACCCCTACCCCGGTGAGGCGACCGGCTTCGGTGCGGCCCTGGCCGCCGCAGTCTGCATCAAGGCCTACCCGTCGCTCTCCCACGCCATCGAGGCGATGCAAGCACCATGGCAGCAGGTGATGCACGACCGCATGCGGTCAGGTCGCTATCACACATCGTACGCACTCTACCGGGACCTCTACCCCGCGGTGCGACACCTCTATACCACCCAATGAAACCAATAAGGAGCACTCTCATGGAGTACAATGCACTCTTCATCGAAAAACCAGGACAAGCCAAGATCAAACAAATTTCCCAGACGCCGCTCTCGGCGCATGAGGTACGGATCAAGGTCATGGCCTCCGGCATCTGCGGCACCGACATCCACATCTACCGGGGGGAATACCTCGGCGGCTATCCGATCGTACCGGGCCATGAGTTCGCTGGCATCGTAGAGGAGATCGGAAGTGCGGTTACCCGATTCTCCGTTGGCGACCACGTAGCCATTGAACCGAACATCAGTTGTGACAACTGCGATCCATGTTTGGGAAACCGACAGAACTTCTGTGACAATTGGAACGGCATCGGCGTCACGCTCCCGGGAGGGATGGCTCAGTATGCCACTGCACCCGAGAAGGCGGTCTTCTCCATCGAAGGCCTCTCCTTCCAGGCAGGTTCGTTTGTAGAGCCCCTCTCCTGCGTGCTCCACGGCATCGAGCGCACCCACATCCGGTGCTCCGACAGAATCCTCATCCTCGGGGCCGGCCCCATCGGGATCCTGCTCCTCCAGGCCGCCTTGCTCCAGGGGGCGAGCCATATAACCCAGATCGACTTGAATGAGAAACGCTTGGAGCTTGCCCGCCACCACGGCGCGGCAGCCATCCATCGCAGCCTCGAACCGTTGCAGCCTGACCATTATGACGTCGTCATCGATGCCACCGGCTCAACACAGCTGATGGAGCAGACCCTGCGGTTCGTCAGAAAAGGGGGTACGATCCTCCTCTTCGGTGTGCCGAAACGGGATGCTGTGCTGAGCCTCGACGCCTTCACAATCTTCGAGAAGGGCGTCACCATGCTCTCCAGCTATACCAGTGTCCGCAACTCGATCCAAGCGGTACGGTTGTTGCAATCCAAACGGATCGACGTCGAACGCTTGGTCTCACACGTGCTGCCGCTCGGGGAGTTCGAACGGGGCGTCGCGTTGCTGGAGACCGGCAGTGAAGGGGTGCTCAAGGTCCTCATCAACCCGTGGACCTGAGATTATGAGATAAGAAGGGGAACGTCATGGACAAGAGAAGGTTCGAAGGAAAGAGCGTCATCATCACAGGAGGAGGCGGTGACATCGGCCTCGCAACGGCAAAGTATCTGGCACAAGAGGGGGCTCGCGTCGCGTTGGTGGACATCCAACGCCTCGATGAGGCAAGAGAGGCGGTCGCTCACTTCGGTGGGCCGGTATACACATACCGGTGCGATGTCACCGATTATTTGGCAGTCACCGAGATGGTCACCTCGGCGGTCAAAGACCTCGGTCGAATTGACCTGTTGTTCAACAATGCCGGGATCCAAGGGGAGTTTGCCAAGGTTCACACCTACCCCGTTGAGGATTTCGCCACCGTGATCCAGGTCAACCTCATCGGCGCGTTCCATGTCTTGAGGGCGGTCTCGGCCCATATGGTCGAGCACGGTGGCGGGGCAATCGTGAATACCGCAAGCATGGCAGGGGTGGCAGGACCGGTGAACATGGCCGCCTACGGAGCCTCAAAAGCCGCCATCATCGGCTTGACCTGGACCGCTGCCAAGGATCTTGCCCCCTATGGGGTACGTGTCAATGCAATATCGCCGGGGTTCATGGGACCAGGCTTCATGTGGGACCGACAGGTCGACCTGCAAGCGGCTGCAGACTCCCAATACTACGACCGCGACCGTGAGGTGGTTGCCCGGCAGATGGTCGGCGAAGTGCCGATGCGCCGGTATGGGGCCATCGAGGAGATACCGCCGACGGTAGCATACCTGCTCAGCGATGAGTCGAGTTACAGCACCGGCATCAATATTAAACTATCAGGAGGGATCTGATGAGGAGGAGCGCAATGAACAGGTTCAGTTTGGAAGGCAGGACCGCATTGGTCACCGGTGGAGCGCAAGGCATCGGGAAGGCGTTCTGCGAAGCCCTCGGCCAAGCGGGCGCGAAGGTGGCTGTTGTGGATATCAATGGGACAATGGCCGAAGAGACAGCCCATGAATTGGCCACAGCAGGCATTGAATCGATGGCCATCAAAACGGACGTCACCAACGAAGATGACGTGAAAGCGATGGTCAGCACCGTCACCAAGGCGTGGGGGACGCTCACCATCGCAGTCAACAATGCAGGCATGGGAATGTGGCGTGATGGCCTGTCGATGAGCTTTGAGGATTGGCGAAAGATCATGTCGTTGAATCTCGATGCCGTCTTCCTCTGCATGCAGAGCGAGGCCCGAGTCATGGGCGAACAGGGGTATGGTAAGATCATCAATACGGCTTCGATGTCCGCCCACATCTCCAATACCCCACAAAACCAGTGTGCCTACAACGCATCCAAAGCCGGGGTTCTCCACCTGACGCGAAGCCTTGGCGCTGAATGGGCTCCCCTCGGTATCAGGGTAAACAGCATCAGCCCGGGTTATACACAGACAGAGCTGGTGGACAAGCTGCTGGAAACCCCCGAAGGCAAGACCATGCTTCCTCGCTGGTTGGAGCGCATACCGATGAATCGGATGGCCCTCACCGAGGACCTGAAAGGAGCGGTCGTCTACCTCGCCTCACCCTCAAGCGACTACATGACGGGAACCGACCTCCTCATCGATGGTGGGTATTGCGCCTGGTAGCCGATGGCCGGGGGATTTGGATCCCCGATCCCCCGGCCATGGCCGTGGGCAGCACCGCCGCTGAGATGCTCGTTTTGCCGGTGAAGCCCGCAGGCAGCGATCGGACCATCATTGACAACCGCATACGCTCCCCCTACTATGGAGCCAACACCCATACAGCGTATGGTGTACTATTTGGGAGGTGGGATTATGGTAGTTGATCATATTTCCAATTGTGAGATGTATTATGTGTTCGGGGAGCGCTTCAAGCAGGCGTTCGAATTTCTCAAGGCCAATGATATCCGGAAGATGGAGCTCGGGCGCCACGATATCGATGGTGACAACGTCTTCATCCTGGTACAGGAGTATACGTCAAAGACCATTGACAACTGCGGGTTGGAGACCCACAAGCTCTATGCCGATGTCCACTACGTAGCCGAGGGGTTCGAGTATCTAGGGTACGACCATATCTCCCGGTGCACAGAAACCATCCCCTACGACCCCGTCCCCGATGCGTCGTTCTACGAGAAGGAGTGCCAGTACGTACTGCTTCAGCAGGATGATATCGCCATCGTGTTCCCCCAGGATGCCCATATGCCACAGAAGCGGGCGCTTGTCGGCGTTCCTGTACGCAAGGCGTGCATCAAGGTCCTGTTGTAGGAGGAGGGAGGCATGGCCAAACGAATCATCATCAATGCCGAGAAGGGGTCGCTCTTCTCCCCGGCTATCCGGGTCGGCGACCTGGTCTTCACGAGGGGAATCATTGGTACGGATGCCAATGGAAATCTTGCTCCTGATATCCGGGGACAGGCACGAAACTGCATGGAGAGTTTGAAGCAGCTGCTCGAGGATGCAGGCACGACGATCGAGAATTCGGTCAAGGTGTTGGCCTTTGTCCTGGATCTCAAGGATCGGGATGTCTTCAACGAAGTCTACCGTGAATACTTCCACAGTGACGCGCCGGCCCGCTCCTGCGTGGCGGTATCAGACATGGGTGAAGGGGTGCTGCTCGAGCTTGAGTGCATCGCCTGCATGCCTGATTGAATCGACTCTGCACGAGAGGGACCGCTCGGTCCCTCTCGCTTTGTTTCTCCAGGGTGAGCGTCATCATCGCCTTGAATTCAGAGCCCTGCACCCCAATCTCTCCGTTTGTACCCTCGTGGTGTCTTGCTCACGCCCAGACCACTTCATAAAACGGTAATCTGCCACACGGCTGGAATTCCCGCTCTCTTGCACCAGAAGCCCCCCTTCGTCGAGGCTGGGGACAGGAGGCAGTGAGGAGGCTGTCACCGATCCACGCTACCTGAGGAGAAGAGAAGCAGGTGAAGGGCAACGATGGTCAAAGCGGGGGCGCGGTCCGTAGCTGCTGCGGCGAGACGGCCCGGATGGCTGCCCGTGCTACGATTGCGGTGGGGTCGAAGAGCGGGACGGCCAGCTCACCGTCGTGAAGGACCAAGGGTAGCTCGGTACAGCCGAGGATGATCGCCTCGGCCCCCTCTTCGATGAGCAGCTTCGCCTGGGCCTTGACCACCGCCTTCGAGAGCGCGGTGGGCGGGGCGACCGCCTTGATACCGTACTGCTGGTCGTAGATGGCCTGGTGGACCGCCTCCCTACCCCGTTGGTCGGGCTCGATCAGGGTGTAGGAACGCTCGCCTTCGAAGTGGGTGCGGTAGACACCGACGGTGTGGGTACCGAGGGTGGCCAACAGGCCGATTCTTGCACCCTTTGGAAAACGCTGCTTGATGGATGTAATCGTCTCGGCGATCATATTGAGCAACAGGACCTTCGGCCACTTCTTCTTTGCCACCCTGGCCACCTCATCGTAGATTTGTGGGGCGTGGGCGGTATTGCAGGGGATGACGATGACATCGCTGCCGATGAGCGCCAGCTTGTCAAGGCAGGCAACGAGCCCGGCTGCCGGGTTCTCTCCGCCATTGAGCAAGTAGGCGGTGCGATCGCCGATGATCGCCGGTGTCGAGGTCAGATAGAGATCGATGTGCTCCTGGTCACGAGAGGCGATGGTGTTGTCGAAGACCTTCTTGACCAAATCGATGCCTGCATAGGGCCCTACTCCACCGATGACGCCGATTGCCCTTCCCATCTTGCACCTCCCGTTCTGTCCAGTATACACCCGCAAAGAAAACAGTACAGAGAATTCGGATGGTATGGTACGATGAGCATATGCAGACCACCACAAGACAGGATATCCGGCGACGAATGCAGGAACTCTACGTCTACGACCTCTATGGGTTTCGCCCGGAGATCAAGGCGCTTGCCTCAATCGTCTACCCCTACGAGACGATCAACTGCTTTGCTACCGGCATCAACGACGGATTGCGGCGCCTGGTGGTGGTCACCGGCTACCGCATCATCATTGTCGCCCGTCGCCTCATCGGTGGGGGTGAAGTAACCGTCATCCCCCGCAGCGAGGTCACTTCCCACTCATTCGAGAAGCGATGGTTCACCAGCTCGATCGAGTTTGAGAGTGAGCAGGGCCACTTCCTCTTTCGCAACGTCTCGCGTCGGGTCCTCGAACTCTTCGACTGGGCGATGGAACAACCGATCGCCCGGTAAAAAAGGAGGCCCGAAGGCCTCCCGATCAGATCAGCGATGATCTTTCTCACTCCCATTTCTTCACGTCCAGATAGCCCATCTGCTTGCTGACCACAGCAGTACAGGTGAGGTCTCCCGTGACGTTGAGGGCGGTCCGACCCATGTCGAGGATCGCGTCGATGCCAAGGATCATCGCATAGGCGCCGGCTACTGCGGTTCCCGCAACAACGGGAAGTCCGACCGACTCGAGGACCATCAAGAGCATGATCGCCCCGGCTCCGGGAACCCCGGCCGTTCCAATCGATGCCAGCGTCGCAGTGACGATGATGAGCAGCATCTGACCAATGGTAAAGTTGTGTCCGGTGACCGTCAAGGCGATGAAGATCGCACACACACCCTGGTAGATGGCCGTTCCATCCATGTTGATGGTTGCACCGAGCGGCAGCGAGAAGGCGTAGATGTCCCGGGGGATGCCCAGGCCTTCGGCGGCCTCCATCGTGACCGGCAGCGTGCCGTTGGAGGAGCGGGTGACAAAGGCGGTGATGAAGGGGTCCTTCGCTTCGCGGAAGAAGGTTTTGATCTTCAGCTTGAAGAGTTTGAGCATGCCGCCATAGACCAGTACGACGTGCAGCGCATACCCGATAAAGCAGGCCAAGGTGACCATGCCCAGCGCACCGGCGACCTTCGCGCCCTGTTTGGCGAAGACGTCGGCTACGAGAGCCAATACCCCGATGGGGGCGTACTGCATGATACCGGTGACCATGCGCATCATGACCTCGGCTGTCGCATCGCAGAACTCAAAGAGCGTCTCGCCAGCCTTCTTCAACCGCTCGTCGCTGCTGATCCTCAGATACGAGAGACCGACACCGAAGACAATCGAGAAGAAGATCACCGGCAGAATCGTCTCGTTGACGACTGCCTGGGCGAAGCTGGTGGGGATGATCGCCAAGAGGACTGCACTGACCTTCTGAGTCGCAGCAGCCTTACCCGCTGCGTCGGCGATGGCAAGCGTCTCCATCGCTGCACTCGGGCGGAAGATCGAACCCATCAAGAGGCCGATGATGACCGCAAGTGCACTGGTCACCAGGTAGAAGACAACGATCCTGATCCCAGCCTTACCCAATGTCGCCGGGGAAATCGAGGAGGCACCGACGATCAACGTGGAGAGGATGATCGGCATCATGATCATCTTCAAGAGCCTGACGAAGAGATCTCCCAGTGGTGCGATCCACAGAATTTTCTCCTGGAAGATGATACCCAATAGTGCACCGAGGACAAGTCCGATAAGAATACGGT
The DNA here is from genome assembly GCA_023228445.1 of Sphaerochaeta sp. Lineage (GTDB taxonomy): Bacteria > Spirochaetota > Spirochaetia > Sphaerochaetales > Sphaerochaetaceae > Sphaerochaeta. The sequence continues at coordinate 20,505 of JALOBD010000006.1, forward strand.
ACAACAAGTTAAAATTGAAGTACCATCCGAGCCAACCCTTTTTGACAGGGGCTTTCTTTCCTTCAGCCATTTCTTTCTCCTTTTTTTTATAGCTCATGATTGATTGCGTAGGGGCTGTGGGCACACCCCTCCCTTCCACTCTATTCCAAACTGACCAAAAGTCAATGAAAATACTGTTCCATGTGGCCATGGAGCGAAGAAATGGTCACAATTATCGCTGACAGCAACGAAGTGAGTGATTATCTCGGGGATCGGTGAGTGTGCTTACCCCCGCTGGGAGGAGGCAAAAAGGTCTGCAAGCACCTCCTCGAATGAGCAAAAACCGGTGTGCCCCTCCTTCAACCACTGCGCCGCCTGCAATGCCCCGGCAAGATGCCCCTCCCGAGAGCGCGATGCGTGGCGCAGCGTGATGGTATCGGCAGGGCTGTCGAAGGTGACGGTATGCTCGCCTGCAGTATATCCGCCGCGCACCGAGCTGACGTGAATCTCCTCGGCAGAGCGCCTGCGGTCAAGGCGTGCGCTCTGTGGTGTGGTCTTGCCGTCAAGCTCCTCAATGAGGATCGAGGCGAGGGTGGACGCCGTACCGCTCGGGCTGTCCGCCTTCTTGGCGTGGAACCACTCGTTGACCAGCACATCGTAGTCGTCGAAGCGGTTGAAGAGCTCGGCTGCCCGACGCACAATGAGGTAGAAGAGTTGCACCCCGATGGCGTAGTTGCCCGACCAGATGATCGGAGCATCGGCGTAGGTTGCCTTCAGTTCAGGGAGGCGGTCGTACCAGCCGGTGGTAGCCACCACGGCTGGTGTCCTGGTCTGTGCGTAGAGGGCAATGCGCTCCTCGATGCCTTGGGCGGCGCTGAATTCGATGGCGACATCGCACCCCTCGAGGGCCGATGCGTCGAGCCCTTTGTGGGTCACCCGCCTCTCTGCTGAATGGGGATCGATGATTGCGGTGACGGTGTGTCCCTTCCCTTCTGCGTAGGGGAGGAGCGCGTGCCCCATGGTTCCGTATCCGACAATGGCAATCTTCATGGTCACTGCTCCTGCTTCCCGTTGTTCTTCAGTTCGATGTACTCGTTCCAATACTGGTTTACGTCGAGCATCAGCTTGGTGATGTGGTCGCTCATCGCTTCCTCTGCCCGTTCGGGGTCGCGAGCCTTGATGGCATCCATCACCCGCGAGTGGTAGGGGGTGTAGTTGTCCCCCACCCGGTGACGCAGCTGCTCGAAGAGCTCCGATTGCTGACCCATCGCCGAGAGCATCATGTAGAGGGAGTAGAGGGCCTTGTTGCCCGAGTGCCGGGCGATGCAGCCGTGGAAGGCAATGTCGTCCTTGGCGATGGAGAGGTTGTCCCGCTCATGGTCCTTCTGCCGCTCGTAGCGCTCGATGAGCTCGGCCATCCCTTCGTCGGTGATCCGCTCGGCAGCGAGGCGGGCGGTCTGCCGCTCGATGGTGAGGCGCGCCTCCAGGACCATGAGGAAGTTCTCCATCACATCGCTGTTGATGAGGGAATCCAGGCTGTTGCGGTAGTAGTCCAACGTCTCGGTGGTCCGCGCCTCCTCGATGATCCGCCTCCCCAACACCGTGATGATCCGTCCCTTGAAGCCGATGCGTTCGACGTAGCCAAGGGTCTCCAGCTCATTGAGCTCGCGTCCGATGGTGGCGCTGCTGACATCAATGCCCTTCTTTTTGAACTCGCTGACGATGAACCAAGAGCCCACCGGCTCTTCCGTTGCACTGATGATCTCCAGGATCGGGCGCTTCCACTTGTCCTTGGCTATATCCACACACATCCTCCATAAAATAGGTTCTCTACACCCATCGCGTCTCTTGACGGCGGGTACCGCTCAGTCTACACTACTACCACTCACAGTATGAGTAGTGTTTATTAAAAATGCAAGGAGTATCACCATGTTACAAGGTGTATATACCGCTCTGGTCACTCCGTTCAACATGGACGGCAGTGTAGACTATGAAGCATTCAAGGCGTTGGTAGAACGCCAGATCGATTTGGGCATCGATGGCCTCGTCCCCATCGGGACCACCGGAGAGAGTCCGACGCTCAGCGATGATGAGAAGGACCGCCTCATCCGGATCACCGCCGACCTGGCCGGCGGCGAGCTCCCCGTGATCGCAGGAAGCGGCTCCAATTCGACGGCTCACGCCATCGAGGCGACCATTCGTGCCAAGGACAACGGGGCCGACCATACGCTGCAAGTCTCCCCCTACTACAACAAACCCTCCGAGGAGGGCCTCTACCGACACTTCACCGAGATCGCGGAGAAGGGAGGCCTTCCAATGGTGATCTACAACGTGCCCGGGCGCACATCGGTCAACATCCCGGTCGACCTCTTGCTTCGCCTGGCCCGCCACCCGCAGATCGTCGCGGTCAAGGAGGCGTGCGGTTCCATCACGCAGATCATCGACCTCATGTCCCGAGTGCCCGAGGACTTCTCCGTCCTCTCAGGCGATGATGCCCTCACCTTGCCGATGATCGCCCTCGGTGGACATGGCATCATCTCGGTTGCCAGCAACATGTTCGTCAGCGAGATGAGCCGCCTCGTGCATGAAGCACTTGATGGCAATTACGCGGTGGCACGTGAGGTGCACAACCACCTCCACCCCTTCTTCGTCAACGAGTTCATCGAGACCAACCCCGTGCCTATCAAGACCTACATGGCCGATGCCGGCCTCCTCAAGGAGGTCTTCCGTCTGCCGCTCGCCCCGCTGAGGGAGCACAATAAGGAGATCCTTTTGAACACCTATCGGTGATGGCGCTGGATATTCGAGGGCGGGGGAGGCGAAATGCCTCCCCTGCTTGCGTTACTTGGTAAAAATAACACTCTGTAACAATTGACTCAATTATGTGTATTGAGTAACATAGCGTTATCTTTTTAACAAGGTGAGTGCTATGACGAGAGTGATAATCCATGGATGCAGCGGCCGCATGGGTGCTGCGTTGACCGAGATGGCTGCCCAGATACCCGACATCGAGGTGGTGGCCGGCATCGATATCCATCCCAGCGAGCGCCCCTACCCCATCTTTGACACCCTCTCATCGTGTGCGGTTACAGCGGATGTGATGATCGACTTCTCCTCCCCCGAGTCCCTCCCCCTCTGGATGCCTGAGGCACAGAAGCGAGGCCTGGCGCTGGTCATCGCCACCACGGGTCACTCGCCACAAGAGCTGGCACAGATCGATGAACTCTCCCAATCACTGGCGATCTTTCGCTCGGGCAACATGAGCCTGGGCATCAACCTTGTGCAGCAGCTGGTCAAGGAGGCGAGCAAGGTCCTGGGAGAGCAGTATGATGTCGAGATCATCGAGAAGCACCACAAAGAGAAGAAGGATGCACCCAGCGGCACCGCCTTGATGCTCGCCGAATCGGTCAATGACGGGCGCGTCGAGCACCTCCAGTACACCTGGGGGAGGCACGGCAGCGATGTGAAGCGAAAGGAGGGGGAGCTGGGCATCCACTCGGTGCGTGGCGGCACGATCGTCGGTGAGCATGAGATCTCCTTCTACGGCAAGGACGAAGCGATCACCATCGATCACCGGATCACCAGCCGCCAGGTCTTCGCCACCGGTGCGCTCTTCGGGGCACGGTACATCGCCAACAAGAAGAGCGGACTCTACTCGATGGCTGACATGATCACCGAGCGCAGCGCAGTCACCACGTTGCTCGCCCAGCGCGAACAGGTGCTCATCAGCCTGGAACACATCCCCCGTGACATGGCACTGGTCACCGAGCTCTACGGCTCGCTGGCCCACAACGACGTCTTCATCGACATGATCAGCCATACCGGGGCGGCCAACGGCTACATCGCCATCGCCTTCACCATCAATGAAGGGGACATCCTGAAGGCCACCGAAGTGGTGCGCGCCTTCCAGAGTGCCCACGGCGAGGTCTCGGTGAACATCACCGAGGGCATCACCAAGCTGACGGTGGAGGGACCGGGCATGGAGTTCCAAAGCGGCGTGGCCTACCGCGTCTTCAGCACGATGGCGACGGCACACATCCCGATCTTTGCCGTCACCACCAGCGAGAGCAAGATCGCCTATGCGATCTACTCAACCGATGTCTCTTCAGCCGTTGCCATCATCAAGGAGGAGTTCGCCATCTAAAGGCGCACCATGTTCACCACATCCTCGTAGAAGGCGCTGTCGTAGGTCGCGTGGACGATGGCGGTGCGATCAAAGCGCTTGGTCTTGATGACGCGCACCACCGTCCCGCTGCATACGTGTTGCCCCCTGCGGTCCACCATCGTCACTGCCTGCCCCTTCTCGGGCAACGGCAGGTACTCGTAGGGGAAGGCGATGTAGGAGAGGCCATCACTATGGTGTTGCTGCTTGAGGTAGATGGCAAGACCCGGGCAGGCGGCCACACAGAGGCCACAGCCGGTGCAGATCGTAGGATCGATGACCGGCAGCGTCGTGATGTCGTCACCGACCACGATTGCCCCCACCGGGCAGGCGGTTTCGCAGGGGTTGCATGGGATGCCCTCGATGCACTCGATGACCGCCACCGGGTGGTCGTAGTGCTCATCGGGGAGGATGTACTCTACCGTCTCGTGCAGCTCGATGAGGCTCACCGCCCCATCGACCTTCAACCGGCTCTCTTTCTCGCGCACTTCACTCATCTCTCCACCCCGTATGAACGGACGATGGCGTCCTTCGCCTCACGTCGCTTCTGGCCGAACATTCCCGAACGCAGTGCATCCACGTTGTGTTGTAGCTGCTCGAGGCGCTCGGCAAACATCTGATCGGTGATGGTGCCCAGCGAATGGGCTGCACTCAGGCCGGCTATCCGGCCCTCTTCCATCGCGGTACTCGCCTCCTCCACCCCGCTGACATCGCCGGCGATGTAGATGGAGTCGATGCTGCTCTTCATCATCCGGTCGTGCACCGGCACCAACCCACCGAGCGGTGGGCTGTTGAACGGCCGACACCCCGAGCCGAAGGCGAGCTCCACGGCAGGCGTCAAACCGGTGGCGATGCAGATCGTATCCACCTCAACCTCGAACTCACTGCCGGGTACCTGGTTCCATTGAGAGTCCAGCTTGACGAGCACCGCACGCTCCACATGGCCGTTTCCCCTCGCCTCCTTGACCGTGTGGCTGGTGTAGAAGGGTACGCCGGCCCGGCGCACCTTGGCGGTGTGCACCCCGTAGCCACCGAGGTTTGGGGCCGCCTCGACAATCGCTGCGACCGTTGCCCCTGCCTGAAGCAGCTGGTAGCTGACGATGACACCGACGTTGCCACTGCCGACCATCAGGACCCGGTGGCCGGGAAGGACGCGATGGATGTTGATCATCGTCTGAGCTGCCCCGGCGCCCATGACACCTGGCAGTGTCCATCCCGGAAAGTTGATCGAGTTCTCCACGGCTCCGGTGGCGATGATGATGCGCTGTGCCTCAACGGCGACTGAGTGCTCCTTGTCGCGAACCATCCAGACGGTCTTCTCATCGAAGATTCCGCACGCCTCGCAGTTGAGCCACACCTCGACTGCCAACTCCTCGGCTTGCCTGAGCAGTTGCTCACCGATGTCGATGCCTCGAACCCCGGCGCGATGGTCGGCCGAACCGAAGAATTTATGGATCTGCTTGAAGAGCTGGCCACCGATCTTGGCGTTCTCATCGACGAGGAGCACTGCTGCCCCCGAGCGAGCAGCCTCGATGGCTGCACAGAGGCCCGCAGGTCCCGATCCAATGACGACGATGTCGCGTTTGAGTCTCTTCATTGCCACTCCCCGCTGCCTATCTGGGTCTGGATGACCATCCCCTCCTCCACCTCGGTCACACAGGTGCGGACATTGGGGATGCCGTTGACGGTCATCACACAGTCGGTGCACCGCCCGATGCCACAGTAGATACCCCGTGGCTCTTCGCGCTTGACGGTCTTGCGGAAGGTATTCTTGCCGTTGGCCATCAGGGCAGCGGCGATCATCTCCCCCTTGCGCGCCTGCATCACCTGCCCATCGACGATGATGTCGACCATCTCGGCCTCCTCAAGGGGGCCGAGGATCGGGTGGTCAGTTATTCGATTCATCTTCACCCTCCCTGGAGAGTGCCGCCCCCATCTTCTCGGGGCGCACCGGGTAGCGATAGCTCTTGGGCAGGACCTCTTCAAGGCTCTTTCCGGTCCGTTCGCTGATGATCCGGGCGATGGTACGCGAGCAGGAGCGTCCCTGGCAGAGTCCCATCCCCGCCCGGGTGGCACGCTTGACATCCTTGACGGTGACAAATCCTTCGTCGATCGCATCGAGGATCTCACCAAGGGTCACCTCCTCGCATCGGCAGATCAGCATATCTCTATTCTCGTTCTCGTCACTCATGGGCCATGCCTCCAAAGCGGTTTGGTGAGAGTTCGCCAAGGTCGCGGTCGATCGGGTTGCCACAGATCAGGTCGCTGAGCAGCTTGGCGGTGACCGGGGCCAGCGCGATACCATCGCCCTCGTGGCCGGCTGCCGTATAGAAGCCATCCAGGTTCTTGTGTTCGCCGAGGATCATCTTGCCATCCGGGGTCTCCGGCCTGAGGCCCGCCATCGCCCGCACGATACCCACATCCTTCATCTTCGGCAAGTAGGAGAGCGTCATGTCGATGATCCCCCTGATGCCGGCGATGGTGGTTCCCTTGTCGTAGCCGACATACTCCCGCGTCGATCCCATCAGGTACGTGTTGCCCGCCGACCGGGTGAAGGCAAGCGACAGACCCAGCTCTCGCTCCTCATCAGTCATTTGGACCTCGGTCCCTTTGTGGAGCTTGGTCACCAGATACTTGGCATTCCAGAGGTTGGTCTCTCCGATGGGTGGGATGCGTTCGGAGAGGACGATCTGTCCACGCTTGGGGACGATGGGGACCGTGGCGCCTACCATCTGCGCGATGGAGGGAGCCCAGGCGCCGGCTGCATTGACCACCACCGGTGCCTCATGGGTCGACCCATCCTCGCAGACAACGCTCCAGTTGCCATTGCCCAAGCGCTCGATGGCCACCACGCCGTTGCGGCGCTGGATGCCCATACCGAGCTTGAGGCCATGCTTCTCCAACGCCCGCATCACATGGAAGGGGTCGATCTGGCTATCCATCATGCTGTAGGTGGAGGCGATGATGTGGTCGCTGAGAAATGGCTGCTTTTTGCGTGCATCCTGCTGACCGATCACCTCGACATCCAAGCCGTAGGATCGTTGCTCTGCGACAAACTGTTCCATGATGGCAAGCTCAGCATCGTTCTCGATGAGGACCATCCCTCCGAGGTTCTTGAACTGCATCTCATCGTCGAAGTCGACGATCAGGCGCTTGTAGAGCTCAAGACTCTCGAAGGTCAGCTCGAGGTTGATGCCCGGTTTCTTGGATTGAAAGAGGATCATGTCGTCGCAGGCACCGCTGGCCCCATCGGCGAACCCACCCTTGTCGATGACCAACACCCGCTTCTTCTTCCGCGAGAGGAAGTATCCGCCCGCCAGGCCGATGATTCCCCCGCCAACAATCACCACATCGAGGCCTTTGGCCATTGTGTGCTCCCTCAACCGACCAGGCCCATCTGGACCAGTTTCTCGGCAATCTGGACGGTGTTCAGTGCTGCCCCCTTGAGCAGGTTGTCGCTGACCACCCACATGTTGATGCCGCTCTTGACGCTGAAATCACGGCGGATACGCCCTACATAGACACCCCCCTTGCCCTCGCAATCGATGGCGAGCGGGTACTCGCTCTTGCCGACATCATCGGTGATGACGATACCGGGGGTGGACTCAAGGACGTGGTAGACCTCCTCAAGCTCGAAGGAGCGCTCGAATTCAACGTTGATGGACTCGCTGTGACCCCGGTATACCGGTACACGCACCGCGGTAGGGCTGACGGGAATATCGACAGCGAGGATCTTGTGCGTCTCATCGACCATCTTCCACTCCTCCTTGGTATAGCCGTTCTCCAAGAAGACATCAATCTGTGGGATGGCGTTGAAGGCGATCTGGTGGGGGTATACCCGAACAGACACCTCTTCATTGGCCATGATCGCAGCTGTCTGCTCCTTCAGCTCGCTGATGCCCGCCACTCCGCTGCCGCTGACCGCCTGGTAGGTGGAGACCACCACCCGGGTGATACCGAAGGTGTCCAACAGCGGCTTGAGCGCAACAACCATCTGAATGGTCGAGCAGTTGGGGTTGGCGATGATGCCATTGTGGGTGCGCAGGGCTTCGGGGTTCACCTCAGGAACGACCAGGGGCACCCCCTCGTCCATACGCCATTGGCTGGAGTTGTCGACGACCACCGCCCCTTCGGCGACGGCGATGGGGGCAAGGTGTTTGCTCGCTGCGGCCCCGGCGCTGAAGAGGGCGATGTCGATGTCCTCAAACTTGCCCTCCTTCGCTTCCTGGACGGCCCATGCCGAGCCCCGGAACTCCACCAACTCGCCGACGTTCTGTGCAACATCGAGGGGTTTGAAGTATTCGACAGGAATCGAAGACTTCTCCAACATCTTCACCATTTGACTTCCGACAGCTCCTAGGGCCCCGACTACTGCAATTCGATACGATTTCATATGGGACAAACCTCGCTTCACTGAATTATCCACCACAAGGCGGCCTCTCTTCCACAGGGAAGGGACAGCCGCCGATGGAAAGAGACACCCTACGCCGTGGCCGCGGCCTTCGTCCGACTCTTTTTGAAGAAGAGGAGGGCAACGACTACCAAGGAGGCGATCAGGGCGATCTGTAGAATCATATTGCCCATGATCGTCCTGTTACACGCAATGAGGACACCGGCTGCGGTGGCCACGCCCAAGAGCACCCGCTCCCACATCTGAAGGCTCCTGTTCCAGTAGCCGGACATTGCAGAGGAGAGCAAGAGCGTGGCATAGAAGACCAGAATCGAGAGGGTGATGACCTCGAGGAAGGTGCCGTTGAACAGGAAGGCCGGGTTGTAGATGAAGATGTACGGGATCACGAAGCCCACCAAGGCAAGGCTCAACGCCTCCCAGCCGGTCTTGAGGGGGTCGCTGCCGGCGATCGCTGCGCCACAGTAGGCGGCGATCGAAACCGGCGGCGTCACCTCGGCAAGGATGGCGAAGTAGAAGACAAAGAGGTGGGCGGTCAAGACATCGACCCCCATCGCCTGGAGGGCCGGTCCCCCGATGGTGATGGCGACGATATAGGCAGGGGTACAGGGCATGCCCATCCCCATCAAGATTGAGGTGATCATCACCAAAAGCAGTGCGGGGAAGAGGAAGCCGCCGGACCACGACTGGATGCTCGATGCGATGCCGAGCGCAAGGCCGGTGTAGGTGACCGTCGAGATGACCATTCCCGCCCCGGCACACGACATGGCCAGCATGATGAGGTTCTGTCCGGAGAGCTCGAAGGTCTCGAAGAGCTTCTTCAACCCCATGCGTGTCTTTCTCTTCACAAACGTCAGCAGGAACGTCGCGACGATGCCCCACACGGCGCCGATGAAGGGGGAGAACCCAACCACGAGGAAGACGACGAGCACGACCAGTGGCAGCAACAGGTAGGAGTCCTTCAGAATCTGCTTGACGGGAATGACCTCTTCATCCAGCATGCTCTTCAGGCCCTCCTTCCTGGCGATGTAGTGCACCCGAAGGAGGATGGAGAGGTAGTAGAAGATCGCGCCGAGCACCGCAGCCTTGATGATGTGCACGTAGGCGATGCCGGTGATCTCGCTCATGACGAACGCCCCGGCCCCCATGATCGGCGGCATGATGAGGCCGCCGGTGGAGGCAGACGCCTCGACGGCTCCGGCGAACTGCTTGCGGTAGCCCATCCGCTTCATCAGCGGAATGGAGAAGACGCCGGTGGCGTAGACGTTGGCCGCTGCCACCCCACTGATCGAGCCGAAGAGGCCACTGGAGATGACGGCGATCTTGGCAGGGCCGCCGACAGACTTACCGGCAACGGCGACCGCGAGGTTGGTGAAGTACTCGCCCGTCTGGGTGTTCTGCAGGAAGGCGCCGAAAATGACGAAGATGGATACGAAGGTCGCTGTCACCCCGATGATGGAGCCGTAGATACCTTCGTTGGTGATCAGGTAGTTGATCTCGACGATGCGCTGCAACGGCATCGCTCTGGCCCAGAAGATTCCGGGCAAGTACGGAGCTGCGAAGAGGTAGACGAAGAACGCCACGATGAGAATTGCGAGGGCGGGAACGACTGCACGCCTCACCCCTTCGATGATGAGGATGATGTTGATCACTCCCAACACGACCTGGATGGTGGTCAACGGATCGATCGTCTGATACCGGAGATTCAGTTGGTTATTGAAGATCATCAGATAGATGGGAGGGATCACCGCCAGGATGGCGAGGATCCAGTCCAGGAGAGAGGGGCGGTCCATGGGACTCTTCTCCTTTCTGGCCGGGTAGAGCAAAAAGGCCATCGGAAGGAGGACCATCAAGTGGACGCCACGTTGAATTCTTGGTTGGAAAATCCCAAAAATTGCCGTGTAAAAATGGAACAGGGCCACTGCGGCCAAACTAATGCTGACCA
>JALOBD010000144.1 GCA_023228445.1 Sphaerochaeta sp.
CCCAAGTCATACCTTATACCGTAGAGCGTGAGGCCTGTCAAGAAGGCACGACCCGGCGTCCTTCGGCATCAAAATCCACCGCCTCGCTCTCTTCATTGAGGATCACATCGCCACTTTCGAGGTGCCCAATCTTGTAGCCGACCATCGTGGAGACACCCGGTTCCATCTGGGTGACACCCATGAGTGTCTGACTCCCCATCACCGTATGCTTGTTGTGGGTGATGATGATGAACTGGCTCTTCTGGGCGAACTCCTCGAGTACTGCAAGAAAGTACCCGATGTTGCGGTCGTCGAGGGCGGCGTCGATCTCATCGAGCACACAGAAGGGGGATGGCTTGACCTGGTAGGTGGCAAAGAGCAGTGCCACCGCCGTCATCGAGCGCTCCCCTCCGCTGAGCAGGGTGAGGTGGGTCAACTTCTTGCCGGGCGGCTGGGCGAGGATATCGATGCCGCTCTCCAGCACGTTGTCAGGATCGCTGAGTGAGAGCTCGGCCCGTCCCCCACCGAAGAGGCGACGGAACATCGCCTGGAAGTTCTGGGAGATCTGGCGGTAGCTGGTCAAAAAGAGCTCCTCGCTCTGCGTTTTTATCCTGGTGACCACCTCATCGAGATCTGCCTTGGCCTTCAGCAGGTCTCCAAGCTGTTTGGTCAAAAAATCATGTTGCTCCTTGACCTCGGCGAACTCCTCCTCGGCCATCTGGTTGATGTAGCCCATGCCGTTGACCTGCCGCCTGACATCGTCAAGGCGGGCACGGATGATGGAGAGCTCCTCCATGGGTTCTGCAAGGCGACTCTCGTACTCCTTCAGGCTCTTGCCGTAGTCATCGAAGAATTTGGTGAAGATGTTGGCCACGTTCTCTTCCAGTTGTTCGATGTGCACGCCGAGCTTCTCGCGTTCCGCTCTCAGATCCTGCAACTCATCGAAGTTGACCCCTTTCTGCTCGACCTTCTGTCGGATCTCCTCGCTCAGCGAGTCGATGACACCGACCAAGGAACGCAAGTCATCGTTGAGCTCGGCGATTCGATCCTTGGTCTCGTCGACCTCGACCTCTACCGAACGGATATCCTCCTGGGTCTCCCAGATCCGCTCCTCGGCCCCATGGGCGAGGGAGAGGGCGTCCTTGTACTGGTACTCCTGTTCGGTGATGGTGCGCTGCAGCTGTGCGATGAGGGTGTGCGATGCTTCGCGTTGTGCCTCAAGCTGATGGGCGGCGACCCGCTGGTCGGCGATCCGTGCCATTGCCTGTTCAAGGTCGACTGCCAAACTTTCGTTGTCCTCACGCAGTACCCGCACACGCTCGCGGTTGGCGACCGTCTCCCTACGAAGCTGCATCATCCGCTCGTCACTGCGCCGTTTCTCGCTGATGATTCCTTCTGGGGAGATCAAGTCGTCGATGAAGGTGGGGAGCATCGCTTCGTAGCCGCCCACCAACTCCTTGATACGCCCCACCGCAGTGAGCGTACTCTGATAGAAGGCGAGCTCACGCTCCAGGAGGTCCTGCGTGGAGAGATCGGTCTCCTTGAGCCGAGAGAGGAAGAGGCGCTGCTCCTCCACGCTGCGTCCCAGTGCCTCGATGGTCCGGTAGAGGGATGTGCGTGCCTCCTCTTTGCGGGCGAGGTTGTAGCCGCTCTCCTTGAGCTTCTCCTCAAGCTGGACGACGATGACATCACCAAGCTCCTTGATAGTATCAGAGAGCTCGTCGATCTGGGTCTCCAGTGAGGCGGTCTCCCCTTCAAGGCGAGCAATCTCGTCGTTCTGTTGGATGATGGTGGCCCGGATGCGCTCGCCTGCCTGCTCATTCTTTGCAATCTCACCCTTCAGAGACTCAATGGCTTCTTTGGAGGTGAGCATATCCGCCCGTCGTTCGTCGCTTTCACTTCGATCACGTTCGATGCGTTCAAGTATGGCTGCCGCTGAAGACTGGCTGCGATCCTTCTGGAGCAAGAAGTCCTGCAGGCGGGTGGAGAGCAGCTGCAGCTTGTCGGCTTTGCCCTTGTTGGACTCGTTGAGGCGCTCGATTTCCGTCTGGATATGGATCCGGTCCGCCCCGTGGCTCCTCATCTGATCCTGGAGCATCCCGATCACCTCATCAAAGCCGGAGAGGTCGGCCCGTTTGGCCTCATAGTCCCGTTCAGCCTTCTCCTTCGCCGCAATCTTCTCCTCCTTGAGCTGCAGGTAGGTCTGTAGGGTGGAGAGTTGAACATCGACTTCGAGGGCGAACTGCTGGCGCTTGAGCTCCCGGTAGCTGGCCGCCTTCGCAGCTTGCCCCTTCTTCGTCTCGTAGCTGCGCTTCACCTCCTTGAGGACCGTTTCCACCTGGACAATGTTCTCATCGGTACGTATCAGCTTGCGTTCTGCTTCCAGGCTTTCGACCTTGAAGCGGGAGATGCCGGCAGCCTCTTCGAAGATATAGCGCCGGTCCTCCGGCCTTGAAGAGAGGATTTGGTCGATCTTGCCCTGCTCCATGATCGAGTAGGCACTCTTGCCCACTCCCGTGTCAAAGAAGAGCTCACGGATGTTGCGCAGCAGCACCCGGTTTCGATTGATGTAGTACTCGCTCTCGCCACTGCGGAAGATCCGGCGCTTGAGCTCGACCTCGGTCTCGTCGATGGGCAGGTCTCCCCCCTCGTTGGAGAGCACCAGCGTCACTTCGGCCACTTGAAGCGGTTTGCGCGAGTCGGTGCCATTGAAGATGACATCCTCCATCCGCCCGGCTCGCAACGTCTTGGTAGACTGCTCCCCGAGCACCCATTTGATGGCATCGACAATGTTGCTCTTGCCACAGCCATTGGGGCCCAGCAGGCTTGTGATGCCAGTGGAGAAGTCAAGCTTCACCTTATCGGCAAATGATTTGAATCCGTAGATCTCAAGGCTTTTCAGAAACAAGACACACCCTCACATTGCTTGACGCTGTAGTATGGCTCACTATAGCATGAAATCTCGAGGAGGAAGAAGTGCAACAGCACACAGGGCACATCTGTGGATTGGATGAGGCAGGCCGTGGTCCGCTCGCAGGCCCGGTCGTCGCAGCCTGCGTCGTCCTGAGCGCTGACTTTCCTGTCCACCTGCTTGCTGACTCCAAGAAACTGAGCGAACAGAAGCGCATGATGCTGGAAGTGTTGATCAAAGAGAACGCATTGTCATATGGAATTGGTCTGGCAAGCCACAAGGAGATCGACCGAATCAACATCCTCAACGCGTCGATGCTGGCCATGCAACGTGCCTACGACAAAGTGAACGGCACGATTGAGATCGCGCTGGCGCTTGTCGATGGAAACAAGGCACCGTTGCTCGGCTGCTCCACCCAGGCAGTGGTGAGAGGCGATGCAACCATCCCCGCCATCATGGCGGCCTCGATCCTGGCAAAACAGCATCGTGACCGGATCATGGTCCAGTGCGGCGCCAAGTGGCCTGAATATCGTTTTGAGAAGCACAAGGGCTATGCGACAAAGGAGCATCGAAGCCTCTGCCGTGTACATGGGCTTACCCCCATCCATCGCAGAAGCTTCTCCATCATCCAAGGTGAGCTCTTCTAGCGGTTCTGCTTGATGTAATCAAGCGACTTCTGCAGCTCCTTGAGGAACTCCCCGAGGTCCTCCTGGTAGATGACGATCGATTGGCGGATGAACTTGTCACTGTCCATCGTTCCCTTGCTCTCGACGATGTTGAGGAACATGTCCCCATAGATGTTCTCTTTTACATTAAAGAAATACGTACGGTCGTTCTTGACCATCCGTGTTGAAAAAACCTCTCCACGCTGTCCCATTGTTACTCCTCGAACTCCTATCGTAGCACGGTTGTAGCAATTGAATCCACCGCCTGTCAAGCACGGGGGCCCTTGACGAAGGGCCCCTGAATGTTCTATATACATGGACGTACACCACACGCGCCTATCGTATAATGGTATTACCTCAGCCTTCCAAGCTGAAGAAGCGGGTTCGACTCCCGTTGGGCGCTCTCACCCCCCGCATTGCGTGGGGGTTTTTTTATTACTGTGTGATGCTCAGCTCTCCAAGCCTACACCCCCGTACCCCGGCATGGTGGAGGGCCAACGCTTCGGCCGTATCATGTTCAAGGTGATGGCCATCCCACAGCGAGAGTTCTACATCCACAAAGTCCTCGCGTTTCTTCGATTTCCAGAAACCAACCACCTCACCGTCACTGAGGATTGCACCCGGATTTGCCACCGTCCGCCAGATGACCCTCTGCCGCCTGACCTCAGAGCAGATGGTCTGGCGGTCTTGCAGCCCCAGATAGGGGTCATGGGCAGAAAGGAGATGGGTCTTACGGACAAGGTCTTCAGAACAAGTGAGTGACAGGACATCCTCGCTGAGCATGAAGCGGGTCTGGGAACCCACTTTCACCATCTCCATTTCGCTTTCACCCTCTTGCCAGAGGCGAGCGGCTTGAGCAGGTGAGCTACCCAACCACATATTGAAGTGTCTTCGGGTGGCAGGGCCATAACAGTGAAGGAATTTCTTCACCAAGAGTGCGCCGCAATCGAAACGGGATTCGATATCATGCCCCACCCACGTGCGGTACGAGGTGAAGGTGGGAGAGTCCCTGTTCCTCTTGCCGAAGACTACCAACGCTTTACAGGAACAAGGACGAAGCAAAAAGGAGATGAGCGCTTGCCCAAGGCGTTGCTCTCCCCTCGCATCGTACATCGACGGGTGATTCCATATCACCCGTTGCCCCTCGTTCAACAGGGGCTCAACCCAGCCCGCCACCTGCGCGTCGAGGTTGTTCTTGCTCTCGATCACCACTTCGTCAAGCCTGGGGATGACAGCGGTCACCAGAGCGAGCACCTCCTCCAGATCCATTCCAAGCTCGGCGAGGGCGAGGTCCGCCCCGTTGGTATAGATCCACCGCTCTCCTTCTGCTGCGATGAGGGCGGTGAGAAAGACATCGCTCTCGGTGGTTGGAAAGACCAACGGCACCCCCCGGATGCTCCACGCCTGAAGCAGTGTCCGCTCCTCTTCCAGCTGACGGCGCATCCACTGCGGGGAGCAATCTTTGATTCGATTGGCAAGAGCGAGCTGCCACGAGCCAGGAGGCGAGTTCTGAATGCCGCAACCACCGACTACCACCGCTGCATCGAGACGGTCATACCATCGATCGAGGTGGTGGCTTCTGAGACGAAAGTTCCTGATCTGTTCAACGGTGACGTTCAGCATAGAGTGATGTCATGCTACCACAGGCAGGGTACTGTGACAAAGGATTCAGCCATGATTGCAGAAGCTCTTCTTTTTTTTCTCTTCCCTGCGTATAGTAGTACCGATACGGAGGATTCATGGAGCAATACTTGGAGCGCTACGTGCGCATTATCATAGATGTACAGCTGAAACTCATCGAGGGGGACAACCTCTCGATCAATACCGAGGCGCGCAGCATGG
>JALOBD010000145.1 GCA_023228445.1 Sphaerochaeta sp.
GTCTCATGCTCTCCCTCGACGGGCAACAGAACTTCGCCCTTGCTGAAGGGGATGTCATCGAGGTGGAGAAGTCACAGAGCAGGGCACTGCTGGTCGTCAGCCAACGGCGCAACTTCATCGAGGTGCTACGGGACAAGCTCAAGTGGTCGGGAGGCATGCATGCTTGAACGCCTTGAGATCCACAACTACGCCCTCATCGAGGACTCGGTCATCGAGTTCGATGAGCACTTCACCGTCATCAGCGGGGAGACCGGTGCAGGAAAGTCGATCATCCTCGGTGCGCTGTCACTCCTGCTCGGCGCGAAGGCGGATGTGCAGTCGATCAGAAGCGGTGCCGAAAGCGCCACGGTGGCCGCCTCCTTCCACCTCGGTGGTGGAGTCGGGGAGGCCCTCGCTGGTTTTTTGGAACGCGAAGGCTTGGACCTCGAGGAGGAGACGGCCATCATCCGGCGGACCCTCAGGAGAAACGGCCGCTCAGCGACCACGATCTGCGGTTCGATGGCGACGTTGGCCGACCTTGCGGCAATCGGCGCCGAGCTCTTTGACATCAGTGCCCAACGCGACCACCAGAGCCTGCTCTCACCCCACCGCCAGCTGCGCGTCCTCGATGCCTGGGCTGGAAGCGATGATCTTCTCGGCGATTACCGCGCATGGTATGAGGAGCACCAACGTCTGCTCAGGGAGTACCAGGAGATGGAGGCGTCCCTATCCAAGGCGCGCGAACAAGCCGACTATCTGCGCTTTGCCGTCGATGAGATCGCCCAGGTCGATCCCAAGGCCGACGAGGATGTACAGATTGCCCAGCACGTGAAGATCATCGCCTCATCCGAGCAGCTCTTTGAACAGTTGAAGATGGCCACCGCCCACCTCCATGAGGGGACGGGGGTGGTGTCGTTGCTCCGCCAGGCCCATGGCGAGGTAGGGGAGGCAGCGCGCATCGACGACTCGCTCAATCCGCTCGTCCAACGCTTGGAGAGCTCCTTCATCGAAGTGCAGGACATCTATGAGAGTCTGCGCGACTACCTGCTCTCGATCAATTTCAGCCCCGATGAGTTGGATACCCTCCAAAGCCGCCTTGCGCTGTTGCAACGGCTGAAGAAGAAGCATGGGCCGACCCTGGAGGCGGTCTTCACCTTCTTTGAGGAGAGCAAGGCCCGCCTTGCATTGGGTGAGGAGGGGGAGGTCGCCCTCCAGCGGGTAGCCAAGGAGATCGAAGAGGCGAAGCTCAGGATGGTGGATGCAGCGTCAAAGCTCTCCGGTCTCAGGCAGGAGGCTGCCCTCAGGTTGGCAGCGACGGTGGAGGCGAAGCTGCGCCACCTGGGCATGCAGCAGGCCCGTTTCTCCATCGAGTTCTCAAACACTGCCCCCACGACGATGGGTACCGATGCGGTGGAGTACCTGATCTGTGCGAACCCGGGCATGGAGTTGCTCCCCATCCGGTCGGTGGCCAGCGGCGGGGAGCTGAGCCGGATCATGCTCGCCGTCAAGACAAGCTTGGCAGCCAGCGATGCCATCCCGACACTGATCTTCGATGAGGTGGATGCTGGCATCGGCGGGACGGTGGCCATCGCGGTGGCCGAACAGCTCTCCCTGCTCAGTGAGAGCCGCCAGGTGGTGGTCATCACCCACCTGGCCTCGATTGCCAGCAAGGCAGACCTTCACCTCGTCGTGCACAAGGAGGTGGAAGACTCGATGAGCCGGTCGCATATCACCAGTGTTGAGGATGACTCCCGCCGGCGGGAGATCGCCCGGATGCTCAGTGGCGATGATTCAAGCGAGGAGAGCCTCTTGCACGCCTCGAAGTTGCTGGGACAAAGGAGTTGACGTGGAGTACTATCGCACCGATTGGGGGTATGCCTACGGGCCCAAGGACGGAGAGCCGCTTGGCAAGGTGGTGGTGAGCATCACGGCGGCGGGCTCCTTGCTCATCGAACATACCGAGGTCGACCCCTCACTGCGCGGCGAGGGGCGGGCACGGGCGCTGGTGATGCTCGTGGTGGAGCAGGCGCGCACCGAGGGTCGGCTGATCGTCCCCCGGTGCCCCTACGCAGCCCGGGTGCTCAGCGGAGAGCCCGGCCTGCAGCCGCTCATCGATCAGTCATGACGGCAAAGTTCAGTGCGCGGGCAAGCTCTTCGAGTGTACCCCGATCGCCATCCCACTGCCTCACCCTGATGAGGTAGGGGTAGACCTCCTCCTGCAAGCCCCTGAGCTCCGGCTCGATGGCATAGGAACGCACCAAGGCCAAGAAGTCCAGGATGAAGGAGAGGGTCTGTTCTCCCAGCCCTTCGGCAGCGATGAGGGTGGCAACATGTTGGATCTGCTGGTCGAAGATCGTCTTCAGCAGGTCGCGTTCAGGCTGTTTTGCGTAGGAGAGGAAGAAGCGCACCACCGTCTCATACTCCCCTCGCAGCTCGTCCCAATGTTCGCTGGTCCCGTTGGAGAAGAGTGTGGTGAAGGCCGCAAGTGAAGCACCGACGAGCTCTTGGTGGAGCGAGCCCATCGGCAGATAGGGGATGTTGCGCGTCAGGCTGCTGTAGTGGCCGATCGTCTTGCCCAGCGTTCGTACCCCGTCACTGTCCATAGAGCAGAACCCCCGTTCCAGCGAATGGAGCAATTCGTCACGCATCCTCAGCGGTATGTCGTCCAAGTCGAGGGTGAGGGAGTGCCACTCACTCGAACCGTCTCCCTCGTTGGTGAGGTGGTAGGTGGTGCCCAAACGTTCACCATGCGCTTCGACAACCGTGCTGCGGTGTTGGGCCAGCGACTCGGTGTTTACGATGAGCAGGCGGTCACCGGCGGGGTCGTCCTCATAGGTGGTGAGACGGAAGGAGCCGTAACGCCGCTTCTGATGCGAGGCGCCACCCATGCGATGAGAGAGGGCGAAGGAGAGCGAGGCCTCGGCATCCCCGGAGAGCTGGGCCAGCTCTTCGGAGGCGATGGTCTGCCCGTCCCCATCCTGCTTTCGGTTGGACTTGGCCTTCGAGAGGGTGGAGAGGAGATCCATCATCAGCTCCTCACTGGTGAAGGGAAGGCAGTAGGAGACCGCCATCAGTGCGTAGGCGATGTTTTGCCGTGGCTCAAGGCCCGCGATGTCATTGAAGAACCATCCACAGCTGGTGAACGCGTAGTGCTTGTACTTCTGGGCGAGCAGGAGGCTCGCCAGTGTCAACTGGTCCTCTTTCGTATCGGTGTGGCGGCTGACGAAGTGTTGCATCGTCTCCAGCCCACTGGCGACCGGGGCGAACGTGTTGATCAGGGCCTGCGCGTCGAATTCGTCGCCCAGCAGGGCGGTGACTTCACGGTGATAGATGGTGTCGACCGCCTCCCCCAGGTCCTCGAAGGCCTTGCGCAGCGGTGTCCTCCACTTCTGGTTCCAGCTCTCGTCGCCGCCGGTGTGGCATCCGCAGTCCTTGTACCAGCGGCTCACCCCGTGGAAACACGACCAGCTGGTGCCTCGCCCCTCCTCACCGTCGTGGAGGATGGCCCGTTCGGTGGCCGGGTGGTCGCCCAGGTACGAGGCGTAGTTGGTGAAGAAGAAGTCACTGCGCTCCTCGATCTTCCGTGTCAGTGCCGCAAGGGCCATATCTCCGTAGGGTTCATGGTGGCCGTAGATCTCCCCGTCGGTTGCCGCGTGGATCATGGCGGGCTTTTCGTTTGCCCGGATGTCCAAAAGCCGTCCGTAGAGCTGGTCGGCATCCCTGAGGTAGTGGCCGAAGCTGATGCCCTCGGCCAGCTGGGGGTTGTAGAAGAACGCGCTGACCGTCCCACCCTGTGCCCCGCTGATGAGGAAGGGGCGGTCGTAGGGTGCGGGCTTGCCGTCGAGACTGAGCAGTTTCTTGCCACCCTGGTCGATGGCCCGGCATTGCCACGGTGAGAGGATGACGAACTGCACCCCCTCCTCGCTGAGGAGATCGATGACCATCCCGTTGATCGCCGTCTCGCTGAGCCAGATACCCTCAGCATCCCGAGCGAAGCGGCGGCTGAAGTCGTCCAGGCCCCAGAGGATCTGGGTGCGGGCATCCTCGCGCGTTGCCAAGGGGAGGATCGAGTGGTTGTAGACCTGGGCGATGGCGTTGCCGTGGCCAAGGCGCTTGAGCGATGCCTTGTCCGCCTCGATGATCATCTCGTAGGTCTGGGGGTCGTTGGCCTTGAGCCAGGTGAGCAGGGTGGGGCCGAAGTTGAAGCTCAGCATCTCGTAGTTGTTGGAGAGGCTGACGATTGAGCCGTAGGCGTCGAGGTATCGCGAGTTGCAGTTTGCCCGATAGCAGTCGGCGGTGATCAGTTCGTTCCAATCCCCCCACGGACTGGCTGAACGTTGTTTATTGATGATTCCGGTCCGTGGATTCTCCCGGGGAGGCTGGTAAAAGTGCCCATGGAGGATCAACGGCGTCTTTTGCTTCTCAATTGCTGTGTCCATACTATGGACAGGAGTATATCATTTGACCAAGAATAAGAGAAGGGAGGTTTGCATGAGTATCCACATCGTAGCCCCACCGGGGAGCATCGCTGAATCGGTCCTCCTTCCCGGGGACCCGCTGAGAGCAGAGCACATCGCCACCACCTACCTCACCCAGGTGGTGCGTTACAACGAGATTCGAGGCATGTGGGGCTTCACCGGCCTCTGGAAGGGCCACCGGGTCTCGGTGCAGGGAACCGGCATGGGCATGCCCTCCATGTCCATCTACGCCCACGAGCTGATCGTCGACCATGGCGCCAAGCGTCTGGTGAGGGTAGGCAGCTGTGGGACGATGAGCGAGGAGCTCAAGCTGCGTGATGTGCTCATCGTGCAGGCCACCGATTGTGACAGCGGGATGAACAGGAGCCGCTTCGGCACCTACCAGTTCGCCCCGGCCGCTTCCTTCGACCTGCTCAGGCGCGCCCATGCAAAGGCCGCCGAGCTCAAGATCACGGCTATGGTGGGCAACGTACTGACCAGCGACCAGTTCTACGACCAGAAGGGGGAGGAGAAGATGCACCTCGCCCAACGCGTCGGTACGATGGCCATTGAGATGGAGAGCTGTGAACTCTATACGCTTGCCCGCCTCCATGGGGTGGATGCGCTGACCCTTCTGACGGTCAGCGACTCCCTGTTGAGTGGGGAGCAGGTGGAGCCGCAGCAGCGACAGACGACCTTCTCGGCGATGGTGGAGCTTGCATTGGCAACGCTCTTTGAGTGACGCATTCCTTGCCATTGTGTAAGCCCCAAATGATTTTTTCCTCCTCGCCATAGGCCCCGGCAGACGTTCTGCCGGGTGTTTGTGGCACTCGGTCAGAACGGTACCTCCGGCACACTCCTGCCTGCATTGATGCTCTGCCGCTTCAACTGCTCCAGGTCGTAGGATATCCCCACCTCCGTCGCCACGCGGCG
>JALOBD010000146.1 GCA_023228445.1 Sphaerochaeta sp.
TGGGCAACGAGCGGGCCCTTGGAAGAATTGAACGTGCATTGGCTATCCTGAAGAGTGAGGTACGATAAATGGCAGAGATTACCCTGGAGAAGATTGTCTCCTTGTGCAAGCGGCGTGGATTCATCTTCCAATCGAGTGAGATCTATGGCGGGCTCAATGGAGCCTACGACTACGGTCCGCTCGGCGTCGAGCTGAAGAACAACATCCGCGACTTCTGGTGGAAGGAGATGACCCGCTTGCACGACGATATCGTCGGCATCGACTCCTCGATTCTCATGCACCCCCGGGTGTGGGAGGCCAGCGGCCACGTACAGAACTTCAGCGACCCGATGGTCGACTGCAAGCAGTGCAAGGCGCGCTTCCGGTCAGACCAGATCGACCTGGCCGCTCCCTGCCCCAACTGCGGCACCCGCGATAGCTTCACCGAGCCGAGGAACTTCAACCTGATGTTCTCCACCCATATCGGGGCAGCCAGCGATGCCTCATCGAAGATCTACCTCAGGCCGGAGACCGCCCAGGGTATCTACGCCGACTTCAAGAACGTCGTCTCCTCCAGCCGGGTGAAGGTTCCTTTTGGAATCGCGCAGGTGGGTAAATCCTTCCGCAACGAGATCACCACCAAGCACTTCATCTTCCGCTCCTGTGAGTTCGAGCAGATGGAGATGCAGTGGTTCTGCACCCCCGGCACCGATGAAAAGTGGTTTGCCTACTGGAAGGAGCAGCGCATGGCCTTCTACCACAAGATCGGCATCCGACCCTCCCGCCTGAGGTGGCACCAGCATGGAGCCGATGAGCTTGCCTTCTACGCCAAGGACGCCTACGATATCCAATACCTCTTCCCCATGGGGTGGCAGGAGCTCGAGGGGGTGCACAACCGCACCGACTACGACCTCTCCCAGCACCAGAGCTTCAGTGGCAAGGACATGACCTACCTCGACCCCGTCTCGGGTGAGCGCTACATCCCTTACGTGGTGGAGACCTCCGCCGGTCTGACTCGCACTGTGTTGATGGCCCTCTCCGACGCGTATGAGGAGGAGACCCTTGAGGGGGGCGATGTACGTACCGTACTACGCTTCCACCCCCTCATCGCCCCCATCACGGTAGCAGTGCTGCCACTGGTGAAGAAGGATGGGTTGGCCGAGGTTGCCAGAGAGTTGGAGAAGGATCTGCGTGATGAGTTTGCCACCTTCTACGACGAGAGCGGTGCCATCGGACGGCGCTATCGACGCATGGATGAGATTGGGACGCCATACTGCGTGACCGTCGACTACCAGAGCCTTGAGGACAAGACGGTGACGCTGCGCCACCGTGATACCATGGAGCAGGTGAGGGTTTCCATCACCAATCTGGTCGCTTCCATCAAGGGTGCGACTGCATCGTACACACGGGGAGGGAGTGAGGCATGAACGAAGCACTACAGACGCTGATCGACCGAGGCTTTGTCAAGGCGTGCACCGACTATGAAGGTCTCTCGGCCTTGATGGACAGTGAGGCGGTGACCCTCTACGTGGGCGTCGATCCCACCGGCAGCAGCCTCCATATCGGCCATATGGTCCCCTTCTTTGCGATGCACCACCTGCAAAAAGCCGGCCATAACCTCATCGCCCTCGTCGGCTGCGGGACGGCGATGATCGGGGACCCGTCGGGCAAGAGTGAGATGCGCAAGATGCTCACCCTCGAGCAGATCACTGAAAACAGCGCCTCCATCAAAGACCAGATCGGGACGGTCATCGACTTCAATCCCGCTGAGGGGATGGGCAAGGCCATCATGCTCAACAACGCCGATTGGCTCTTGCAGCTCAACTACATCACCTTCCTGCGCGAGATCGGTCGCCACTTCTCGGTCAATCGGATGTTGACCTTCGAATCGTACAAGCAGCGCCTTGAGCGCGGCCTCTCCTTCGTCGAGTTCAACTACCAACTGCTGCAATCCTACGACTTTCACATCTTGCACCAAAGGCAAGGGTGTCGCCTGCAGATCGGCGGGGACGACCAATGGGGCAATATCGTCAGCGGCATCGATTTGATCCGCAAGCTTGGCGGAGACCAGTGTTATGGGCTGACCTTCAACCTCATCACCCGCTCCGATGGACACAAGATGGGCAAGAGCGAGAAGGGTGCAGTCTTCCTCGACCCCGCCCTCTACTCACCCTATGACTTCTACCAGTACTGGCGGAACGTCAACGACGAGGATGTGGTGCGCTTCCTCAAGCTCTTCACCTTCCTCCCCCTTGAGGAGATTGCCCGGTACGAGGAATCGGGTACGAACATCAACGAGGCCAAAGAGCGTCTTGCCTGGGAGCAGACGAAGATCATCCACGGTCAGGAGGAGGCCGATAAGGCCCGCGCTGCTGCACAAGCGCTCTTCAGCACCGATGCCGGCGTTGGCACGGAAGAGCGTGAGGGGATGCCCTCGCTCTCCATCACCCGCGCCGACCTTGAGGCAGGCATCGGAGTGTTGGACCTCTTCAGCCGCACCGACTTGGCCAAGACGAACAGCGAGGCACGTCGGCTGGTGGTCGGAGGTGGAGCCTGGGTCGGCCAGACGCGCATCGACGACCCGAAGACGATCATCGATGCCACCTTCCTCGATGAGGTGGGCGAGATCCTGCTCCGTGCCGGCAAGAAGCGGTACTTCCGCATCACCATTGTATGAGTGTGAGGGGGCGTTGCCCCCTCTTTTTGAATATTGGAGGAGTGTAATGAAACGAACCATCGCCCTGATCCTGTCGCTGCTGTGGGTAGCGACCCTTCTTGTTGCCCAACCGATCGCCGAACCACGCCAAACGCGTGCCGCTATCGCGGTGATGGCCGGTCCCACCGGCTTCTCCTCGGCGGGCCTTGGGCGGTTTCTCGATGAGGATGCGTACACTCTCTCCGTCTTCCCCTCTCCCAATGAGGTCATCGCACGTCTGGCCAACGGGGAACTCGATGTTGCCGCCTTGCCCTCAAACGTGGCGGCGAACCTCTACAACAAAGGAGTAAAGATTCAGGTGGCGGCGGTTATCGGTGACGGGATGCTCAGTATCCTCTCCTCCAGTGGATCGGTTACCCGTGCCGAAGAGTTACTGGGCAAGACAATCCACGTACCGGGAGCCGGTTCCACCCCCGACCAGATGGCCCTCCTCTTGATCAAGGAGGCGGGTCTGGTCGCGGGATCTGACGTAATCCTCGACTACTCGGTGGCAGCGCCGGCCCAACTTGCCCAGATGCTCGCCGCCGCTCGGGTGGACCTGGCCATCCTGCCCGAGCCCTTTGTGACGATGGTGACCACCCAAAATCCCCGCATCACCGTTGCCGTCGACGTCCAGGCACTCTACCGATCGTTGACCGGTATCGCCAACTATCCGATGAGCGTGCTGGTCGTCCGCAGCGAGTATGCACAGCAGAACCCCGCCCAGCTCGCCTCAATCCTGGGTGCATATGAGCAGTCGGTGGGGTGGGTGAACACAAACCATGGAGAAGCGGGCGCGGCAATCGAGGCGGCTTCCATCATGGCAGCGGCCATGGCCGCTCCAGCCATCGGCTCGTGCAACCTCGTCTGGCGGCCTGCATCACTGGCTTGGGGTGAGCTTGACGCCTATTATACGTTCCTTCACTCTTTCAACCCCGATGCCATCGGCGGTGCCGTCCCCAAGGGGGACCTCTACCGGTAGGGGTGTGTGATGAAGCCGGTCAAGCACACCCTGGTTGCCCTCATCGCAAGCGCGCTCCTGCTTGTCCTTTGGCAAGTGGGGGCCTGGCTATTGGATAGCCAGATCCTCTTGCCCGGCCTCGCCCCCGTCTTCAGGACCCTGCTCTCCATCGTCGCCAAGGGACCCTTTTTAGTCGATATCTCAGAGACGGTGGGACGGGCCTTCCAATCCTTCCTCATCATCGTCGCCCTCGGCTCGATCCTCGGTGTGCTAGGGGGTAACTACCCCCTCTTCAGCGCCGCGATGAGGCCCTTTGTCACCACGCTGAAGGCCGTTCCCGTGATGAGCATCATCCTCTTGGCCTTCATATGGTTCACCAGCGGCCAAGTGCCACTCTTCTCCGCCTTCTTGATGGGCTTTCCCGTAATGTACGTCCAGGTGGAGAGCGGGTGGCGCTCCATCGACACCAATCTCATCCAGATGTGTGACCTCTACCAGATCGACGGCAAAGACCGCCTCATCCACTTCACCATCCCCTCGCTCGTCCCCTCGTTGGTCACCGGGGCGCGCATCTCACTCTCGATGGTCTGGAAGGTGATCATCGCCGCTGAGGTACTCACCGTTCCCCGCCATGGCGTGGGGTCGCGGATGCAACTGGCCCAGGTGCAGCTACAGACCGACCGGGTCCTCTCCTGGACCTTGGTCGCTATCCTGCTCACTGCAGCCGGAGACCTCCTGTTCGAACTGCTCGTGCTCGCAGGGGCACGAGCCAAGCGGGCGGTGGACCGAAGGAGGGCAGGATGAGATTTGAAGAGGTCAGCAAAGCATATGGGGAGACGGTAGTCTTCGACCGCTTCTCCCTTGCTGTCAAGGAGCGCACGATCCTCTCGGTCGTCGGGCCCTCAGGAGGGGGCAAGACGACACTGCTCCACCTGGCCAGCGGCCTCATCGAGGCGGACAGCGGACAGGTGGTCAAAGAGGAGAGTGAGCGGGGAGCGGTCAGCTACCTCTTCCAGGAGCCACGCCTCATCCCCACCTCCACCGTCTTCGCCAATGTCGAGCTCGCGCTGCGCAGCAGCGAAGCGTGTGCCAAGGTCCGTGCCCAAATCGTCGAACACTACCTCACGATGGTAGGCCTGTGGGAGGATCGCTTCCTCTACCCAGCCCAGCTCTCCGGCGGCATGAGGCAGCGGGTGGCCATCGCCCGTTCCTTTGCCCATCCCAGCAGCCTCATGCTCCTCGATGAGCCTTTCCAGAGCCTTGACATCAAGTTGCGGTACAGCCTCATGGATGCATTCTTGAAGCTCTGGCGCGAAAGGGCGAAGACCACCCTCTTCGTCACCCACGACCCGAAGGAGGCGATTGCCCTCGGGGATGCGGTCTGTTGCCTCTCAGACCCCACCAAGCCGTTGCTCTATCAAACGATCGATACCCCTCGAGAAGAGAGGGGTATCGACGATGGGCGCCTGTTGGCCCTTGAGGCACAGCTCATCAAAGCACTTTTGGGCTCCTAGAGGGCCACCTTCCACAATCCGTGGAGGTTGCAGTACTCGTAGACTGCCACCGCCTTATCGTCATCGAGGCAGAAGGTTGCGTGGGGTTTGCCATCGACGGCGAGCATCTTCTTCATGCCCCCCTTCTCGGTCTGCACAAAGATGAACGCGATGTGGTGTTCACGGGTCATCGGATGGTCGACCGATCCGATGTTCACCTCAAGGCGGTTGCCATC
>JALOBD010000147.1 GCA_023228445.1 Sphaerochaeta sp.
GAAGAGGACAGCGGGGGACGCAAACCCATCAGCGTGACGGGACGCCTGCGCCACACCACCGAGATTGTGACCATCGACATCTCCACCATCACCAGTGCGACGATTCTCAACGAGACGTATACGATTCCGGACAACCTCAAGCCGTTCAAATCCCCCATCGAGCACGGCCGCTACGACTCCATCGACATGATCCCGCTGAGTCTGAAGATGAAGGAGCGCAGTGCGCTCAACGCCTTGCGTGCGGTCGTGCATGGCCCCCCGATCTTCGAGAAGGCTGAGGATGGGTCGACGATCTGCAACATGGATGTGGAGAACTCCATCGAGCTCTACCTCAGGATCATCCAATGTGGCGACTCGGTCGAGATCATCGCCCCGGAAAACTTCAGGCGGCGCTTTACGAAGATGCTCTCCAAGATCCTGAAACTTTATGAATGATTTTCCTTGCCCATCGAAGGGTTTGCCTATATGCTACTCTTCTAGGAGGAAAGACGCATGAAACAGTACGAATGCAATCTTTGCGGGTACATCTATGACCCGGCAGTAGGTGATCCTGACAACGGGGTCAAAGCAGGAACAGCCTTTGAAGATCTTCCGGAAGATTGGGTTTGCCCTCTCTGTGGAGCTCCTCAGTCTGACTTTTCTCCCCTCGACTGATCATCGAACGGGGATACGAACGGGGTATGCGGCCAAGTCATCCCCGTTTTTTTATGACCTGATATGAGACGGTACCGCCAAGCACTCAGCCAAGAAGCGTGCATCGACGTCCTCAAACGGGGCAGCAATGGGGTCCTCTCGCTGATCGTCGGCGACAGAGAGCCCTATGGGGTGCCGCTGAGCTATGTGTTCCATGCAGGCAACATCTACTTCCACTCAATCGGGGAGGGGCGCAAGATCGAGGCGATCGATGCGTGGAGGCGAGCCTCGTTTGTCGTCGTCGACCTCGACCAGATCGACAGCGCCAACTACACCTCGCTCTTTCGCTCGGTCATCGTTGGCGGCACCATAACCCGGGTCGACGGCAAGGAATGGACGGCGGCATTCGATGCACTGTGTGACAAGTACAGCCCAGATCGACCGAAAGACGAACGGCGCGAACAGGTCCGCTCCTGCACCAAGGCGGTGGGTCTCAAGCTCACGGTGAGCACCATGACCGGCAAGGAAGCCAAGGAGCTGGCCGGTGTTTCCTATCAATGAGTTTCCGATAGCTGTTTTTATGGCTATCTTACAGAGCATTGAAGGAGAATCGCACCGTGTTGCAAGCAATTGAAAAGAGACGGGCTTACCGTGCTCTCGATCCCCGCCCCATCGACAAAGACGTACTGATCGGCCTCATCAAAGCCGCTGCCACCGCCCCCAGCGGCATGAACAACCAGCCGTGGCGCTTTATCACCGTAACTGGAGCCCAGCGCCTCAATGCGCTGAAGGAGACCCTGTCACCGGGCAACTACTGGGCAAAGGCGGCTCCGGCCATCATTGCCGTGGTCACCAACAACCGGTGGAGCATGCAACTGGGTGAGCGCTCCTACGCCCCCTTCGAAGTAGGTATGGCCACCATGGCGCTGCAGATCCAGGCAGTGAGCGAAGGGTTGTACATCCACCCCATCGCCGGCTTCAATGCCGATGCGGCCAAAACGGTGTTGGATATCGATGCCGATGATTCGCTCTTGGTCCTGCTGGTCCTCGGCTATCCAGGAAGTGAGGAGGGGCTCAGCGACAAGCACCTGGAGAGTGAGCACAGCACACGTATGCGCCTCTCCCTTGAGCACATCCACGCCTTCGATGGGTGGACACAGCAGATGAACCCAGAGGCGTCTGCCTAGCATCTCCTACTGTAGATGAACGATCTCCACCTCAATCGCCTCCTTGAGGCGTTGGTCCTCGGTGATGACCATGGGGCTCTCCTTGAGGAAGGCAGAGCCCACCATCGAGGCAGCCAGAAGCGTCCCAAGAAAGACCAGGAGCATCGGTGAGTAGAACTCGGCGGTCACCAGACTGGCCAACAGGATGAAGGCACAGCCGGCTTGGCTGGTGAGCAGCAAGAGGCTCTGGATGACCTCCTCTCCCACCCCGGCGGCAAGTTCGGCGGCGTACTGGCTACCGATGGGGACGGCGGCCAAGAGGGAGAGGCCGATGATCGAGCTACCAATGACCGCCACTGCAGTGGGGTTGAGCAGGTGGGCGCCGATCTGGGCAGCGAAGACGAGCAAGAGGAACCCGGGAATCGAGCAGACGTTGCAGAAGACGAAGAAGAGCTTGCGCTTTCGATAGCGATCGGAGAGGGCTGGCAGGATTGTCGCCCCGACCATCCCCCCGGCGAACATGGCGATACCTAAAATTCCGTTGGAGTCGGGAATCCCCAAGAGTTCGCTGATCTGGTCGACCTTGATGAAGAAGACCATCAGGACACCCCAACAGATGGAGAAGATGATGAGCAGGCCGCGCAGCGAGGGGCTCATCGCGAGGGCCTTGAAGTTGGATCGGTAACTCGTTTTGGGATTTTGTTGGCGTGATGAGGGGGTCGGCGGGTTCTCTCTGATCAAGAACGCCGGCACCAAGGCGAGGACGGCGCTGAAGATCCCCCAAAACCGCATCATCCGATCAAAGCCTGTCCCCCACAGCGGACTGGCGCTCTTGGTCACCACCCACAACGGGGTGACGATCATCACCAATGCGAGGCTGAGGTACTGGCTGGTGCTCGTCAGTCCCACGGCCATCCCCCGTTCACGGATCGGAAACCACCGGGAGACGATCTCGGTGATGGAGACGAGGACCAGTGTCTGGCCCAGTGCAAGGAAGAATTGGCCGAAGAGGACGATGCGTAGATCCCCGAGGTAGAGGGCTTTGGTCATTGAACCGAAGACAATCGCCCCACTGGAGAGCCAGATCACCCACCTGATACCCCACTTGTGCAACACGTAGGAGGCCGGCACGCTGGCCACCACGAAGACGATCAGGTACATCAGCGAGAGCAGATCGACCGGAGTGGAGTAGTGAAGACGCAGTTGTCCACTGTAGAAGTGGTTGGCTACCCGGCCCACCGGAGCGAGGGTGAGCCATTGGCTCTCGACCGATATGATCAAGAGCACCAAGGAGAGGAGGACCACCCAGCGGTACCGGTACGCCTTCACGCTACGCATGTATAGAAGGATATCGCACTTGGTAGGCCTTGTATATGGAGACTGGATGAAGCCGCCCCTTTCCCCTATACTCAGACCATGCACCAAACCCTTCAACTGATCCACACCCGCCGTTCGATTCGTAGCTTCAGTGATGAGCCAGTCAGTAGCGAGACACTGTTGGCCCTCAAGGAGGCCACCGTGCGCGCCCCCACGGCGGGCAACATGGCCCTCTACTCGATCATCGAGGTCGAAGACCAAGCCAAGAAGGAGCGCCTCGCCCTCCTGTGCGACAATCAGCCGATGATCGCCAAAGCCCCCATCGTGTGGGTCTTCCTCGCAGACATGCAGAAGTGGATCAACTACTTCGAGGAGAGCGGCGCGGTGGCCAGGGCCACCGAAGCGGGTCTTGCCGCTTCGCGAGCACTGGGGTTGGGCGATATCCACCTCTGTCTGCAGGATGCCATCATCGCTGCGCAGAATGCCGTCATCGCCGCCGAGGCCCTCGGCCTGGGATCCTGTTACATCGGTGATGTGATCGAGAACTTTGAGGAGGTGAGCGACCTCCTGGGGCTGAGACGGTTCACCATCCCCGCGGCGATGCTGATCTTCGGATACCCAAAGCAGACGCGCACGGTCAAACAGACACCCCGCTGCCCCCCAGATTCAATCTTCATGACCGATCGCTATGAGGAGCCACACCTGGAGGAGATGAGCAGAGCCTATGCAGCGCACGAGGAGGCGCGGCGCAGGGTCGGCTCGCTACCCTATCAGAATACCGGTACCCTTGCCGACCACTACTACCTGCTCAAGCACACCTCCGCCTTCATGGAGGAGATGAACCGCTCCACCGCCGTCATGTTCGATCGGTGGGTGAACGGTTGAAGGTATTGCACAGAGAGCAAGCCAACTGCCAAAAACGGAGCCCAAACCTGCCCATCCTGAGAGCAGTACGTTCGCAATATGTACCGACCAGCCCAGGTCGCTCACCCATCCCCAACACACGCCAGCGGTGACCGGAGGGGACTTCAGGGACCATGGACCGGGCACCGGTCCGATTGATTTTCGCGACGAATACCCGTAAGGTATAGCCATGAAGATCAACCCCTTCGGTCTCGTGAATAAGCTCAGGGCGATCCTGAACAGGCGGCAGAAGCAGAAGAGCATCGTCTTGCTCATTCTCTTTGTAATCATGGCCCTCACCCAGGTCGTCGGTGTGGCGGCGATCTTCCCCTTCATGAACCTGGTCATGGAACCTGCACAGCTGGCAAGCCACCGCTCGTTGCGCTTCGTCTACGACCTCTTCAGCTTCTCCTCCACGGATAGCTTCATCCTCTTCATGGGCTTCGGCCTCTTCTTCTTCATCGTCTTCTCCAACGTACTGAGCGCCTTCACCGTCTACGCCCGCACCCGCTTCGTCATGAGCCTCAACCACGAGCTCTCCTCCTACCTGCTGACCGTCTACCTCTCCAAGCCCTACCCCTTCTTCCTCAACCGCAATACCTCCACCCTCGGCAAGAACCTCCTTGCCGAGGTCTACCAGCTGACCAACGGCCTCTTGATGCCGATCTTCGAGTTGGTCGTCAACATCCTCATCGCCCTCACCTTGGTGGTGGTGCTCTTCGTCAGCGACCCCATCAGCGCCTTCGTGGTGCTGGTGGTCATCGGCGGCTGTTATGTGGCCATCAACCTCAAGACGAGGAAGAAGATCCGCACAAGCGGTCGCCAGCGCCTTGCGGCAAACCAAGGGCGCTACAAGACCACCACAGAGGCGCTCTCGGGCATCAAGACGACGAAGGTGCTGGGGCGCGAGGGCTTCTTCATCGAGCAGTTCAACAAGGATAGTCGTCGCTTTACCCGGGTGGAGACCTCCATCCGCGTCATTCGGGAGATTCCCCGCTACGCCCTCGATGCGCTGGCCTTCGGCACCATCGTGCTGCTCGTCGTGATCTTGACCATCACCCGTGGCGGGGCGGCAAAGGTCATCCCGATGGTCAGTCTCTTCGCCTTCGCCGGCTATCGTCTGCTGCCGGCGATGCAGGCGATCTTCAGCTCGGTCACCTCGATCTACTTCAACCAACCGATCCTCGACACCCTCCTTGAGGATTTGATACGCAACAAGAAGATCAACTCCACCGAGCGGGTACAACCGATGGAGTTGCACGACTCAATCGTGCTCGACCAGATCCAGTTCTCCTACCCCGAGACCTCGATCCCAGTGTTGAACAAGGT
>JALOBD010000148.1 GCA_023228445.1 Sphaerochaeta sp.
ATCAAGACACGTTTAGGAGTAACCGATGATCACCAAAACGGACCGACTTTTCAACCTCTCGACCAAGCGCACCACCTACCTCTTCGCCGTCACCGAGACCGGTCACCTCGAGCACCTCTTCTACGGCAGAAAGCTCGACAACCCCTACATCAGCATCGACGCCTTTGCCGAGAAGCGCAGCCAACCCATCGGGTGCTCCGTAGCCTACGACAGCGACCACCCCACCCTCTTTCTCACCAACCTCTGTGCCGAGTACTCCACCGCCGGCAAAGGCGAGATGCGCGAGTGCTCGTTGGAGGTTGAGTATGGGCGTGGGATGCAGACACTGGACTTCATCTACCAGTCGGCCCGAATCCTTGCCGGAAAGCCGAGGATGTTCGGCGGCCTGCCCCAGGCGTATGGGGACAAGGGGCAGTGCACCACCGTCGAGGTGATGCTGCGCGACAAGGTCCTGCCGCTGCGCCTCGGTCTCACCTACACCACCTTTGAGGAGAGCGATGTCATCACGCGGCGCGTGACGCTCTACAACGACTCGACGCAGACGGTGCGCATCAACAACATCGCCAGCCTCCAGCTCGACCTCACCGGCGAGTGGGAGTTGACCACCTTCGACGGCGCGTGGGCGCGCGAGCGGTACATGCATACCCGCCCCCTCTACCCGGGGATCGTGGTAAACGACTCCAAGAGCGGGGTCAGCTCTGCTGACCACAACCCCTGCATCTTCTTGAGCAACGAGCGGGAGGAGTGCATCGGGGTCAACCTCATCTACTCCTCCAGCCACCGCCAGGTGGTGGAGGTCTCCCCCTACGCCAAGACGCGGGTGCTCACCGGTATCAACCCGGCGACCTTCAGCTGGCAGCTCTCCCCCCAGGACCGTTTCCAGAGCCCCGAGGCAGTGCTCACCTACTCCCCCGCCGGCATGAACGGGGCGAGCGCCA
Organism: Sphaerochaeta sp.; assembly: GCA_023228445.1. GTDB lineage: Bacteria > Spirochaetota > Spirochaetia > Sphaerochaetales > Sphaerochaetaceae > Sphaerochaeta. The sequence continues at coordinate 939 of JALOBD010000148.1, forward strand.
ACTTCCACCACTTCATCAACAACCACATCGTGCGCGGCGCATGGAAGTTTCGCGAGCGTCCCGTGCTGGTCAACAACTGGGAGGCCACGTACTTCAAGTTCACCGAGGAGAAGCTGCTCTCGCTGGCCAGGGAGAGCGCCGAGCTCGGTGTCGAGCTCTTCGTCCTCGATGACGGGTGGTTCGGCTACCGCGATGATGACAACTCCTCCCTCGGCGACTGGTCGGTGAACACCAAGAAGCTCCCCTCCGGCCTTGCCGGCCTGAGCCGGGAGATCCACCGCTTGGGTATGATGTTCGGCCTCTGGGTCGAACCGGAGATGGTCAGCATCGAGAGTCAACTCTACAAAAACCACCCCGATTGGATGATCGCCATCCCCAATCGCCAGCCAAGCGTCGGACGCAACCAGTACATCCTCGACCTCTCGCGCCAGGATGTGCGTACCTACCTCTTCGAGGCGCTCAGCCAAGCGTTCCACCTCGGCGACGTCAACTACGTCAAGTGGGACATGAACCGCACCTTCAGCGATCTCTACAGTGCAAACCCCGAGGTGCAGCACCACGGTGAGTTCCTCCACCGCTACATCCTCGGCCTCTACGACCTCTTGGAGAAGCTCACCCAGGCCTTCCCCACCGTCCTCTTCGAGTCGTGTGCAAGCGGGGGCAACCGCTTCGACCTGGGGATGCTCTGCTTCATGAGCCAGACCTGGACGAGCGACAACACCGATGCCCTCTCCCGCCTCTACATCCAGGAGGGGACCAGCTGCGGCTACCCCCTCTCGACGATGGGGGCTCACGTTTCAGCCTCGCCCAACCACCAGACGCTGCGGCGCAGCGACCTGGAGAGCCGCTTCAACGTCGCCGCCTTCGGTGTGCTGGGGTATGAGCTGGATATCACGCGCTTGAACCGCCAGCAGAAGGAGGCCATCAGGGGACAGATCTCCTTCTACAAGGCCCACCGATCGCTCCTCCAGTACGGACACTTCACCCGCGTCAAGCTGGCCAACAGCACCGCCAACCACGTCGTCTGGGCCGTCTCCAACCGTGACAAGAGCGAGCTGCTCGTCCTCTTTGCCCAGAAGCTCGCCCAAGCCAACCCGGGAGGCGATATCCTGCGCATCGAGGCGGTCGACACCCAGGCGATCTACGAGATCTTCCCCCGCCAACAGAAGCTCGATATCAAGATGTTCGGAGATTTGGTCAACCGCATCAGCCCCATCCCCATCACCGAGGGGGGTATCACACAGGAGACCATCAGCAAGGCCATCGCACTGGACAGCGAGGTGGAGCACTACCGCGCCAGCGGCGAGCAGATCGCCTGGGGCGGCATCAAGCTCAACCAGCAGTTCGGCGGCACCGGCTACGATTCGATGACCCGCGTCCTCGGCGACTTCGGCAGCCGCATCTACCTCTTCAAGCGGGTGGAGCTAAAACGCCAGTAGCGAGGCCATCTCATCATCTGCGACGTATTGGCGGTAGTGGGAGCGGACAAAGCCCAGGTGTTCCGTACTGCCGACGAGGATTGCGCCGATGAGAAGCGAGTCCTCGATGAAGAACGCTTCGTAGCGACTCTCCCGCCGCTTGTAGACCCGCGGTCCCTTCAGCGAGCCCACGCTCACCACGTCAAGGCCTTCGCCTTTGAAGCGGGTGAAGAGGACCGGCTCTTTGTAGGTCACCAGCTCGCTGGTAAGGTTGTGGGCTGCGCACTCGGCCATCGCCAGAGCCACCGGCACAACGCCGGGGATCTTGTCGTGCCATTGGGCGCAGTCCCCGATGGCCAGGACATCCGGGTCGCTGGTGCGAAGGTAATCATCAACCACAATCCCCTGGTCGACCTCCAGGCCCGCCGCCTTGGCCAACGCAACCTCGGGCAGTACCCCGAGTGAGAGCAGGAGGGTGTTACAGGCAAGCTCCTCCTCCCCTTCGACGATGAGCGCCCTGAGGTGGCCGCGCGGATCGAGTTTTTGTGCCTGGGCCCTCACCCCCTCGCGAATGACCAGGCCCTGCCCCTCGAGGTGCTCCTTGAGGATCGAGGCGCCCTCGCGGTCGAGCTGCTTGGAAAGGATATGGTCGGCGACCTCTACGACGGTCACCTCGTACCCCCTGCGCCGCACCCAGATGGCCGTCTCCAACCCCAACAGCCCGCCACCGAGGACCACCACGGGGCTCTCGATGGTATCACCGATATGCTGGGCATCGTCGAAGGTTCTGAGCGTACACGCTCCGTCGGTGACGGAGAAGATGTCCAGCATCCGTGACCGGCTACCGGTTGCGATGATAAGCTTGTCGTAGGGGTAGGAAACGCTCCCGCTGAAGACGAGCTTGTTCGATATATCGATGCCCGTTACCGGGCGTTTCATAAGGTATGGTGGATCGCTCTTGGCGATGAGGCCGGAGAGCGCCTCCTTGTCACAGAGCGCCTGGGGCAGCATGATGCGTGAGTAGAAGCCCACCGGCTCCTCGCTGAAGAGCTGTACCTCCACACCCTTGGCAGCGAGCCGGCTGGCCACCGTCGCCCCTGCCACCCCATTTCCAATGATGATGACGTTCATGGCATCCTCCCCTCTCTGAGGCTATCGAGACGGGCCGAGTGTGTCCACCAAAGGAGGGAGCGCTTCTGCAAGATTGTCAGAATATCGCCGTTCACTTGTTCTCTACGATACCCACTGGTACGCTACGAGCAAAGGAAGTAAGGCCATGGATACAATGAGCGATAGAAGTGAAGGAGAGAGAGCGCGTGCAGAACGGGCCTTGGCAGCCTTCAAGGAAGCCCAAGAAGCGTTCATCGGCGTAGCAGCAGAGGTGGGGATCGAAGACGAGGAGGATGTGGTCACGCTTGTCAAGCAGGTTCGCTCTAAGCAGGCCTGATCGCCACCCCCCTTGTCACTTCTTGCCCTGCTCTGTAGTATGAACACAATGAATAAAAGTGTCATATTCCTTGAGGCAGGCAGGGCTGCGCTCCAAGAGAACCGTTCGTATCTTGAACAGTGTCAGGCGATCAGGCGCGAGGTGTTTGTCAACGGCCAGGGAGTCGATGAGAAGATCGACTTCGATGGCAAGGACGAGAGCTGTGCCCACCTTCTCTTGGTGATCGACACCCTGGCGGTGGGAACGGCCCGCATCCGCAAGACCGAGCGTGGCACCAAGCTTGAGCGCATCGCCGTCCTCGCCTCCCATCGAGGCCAAGGCCTCGGTGAGATCCTGGTCCGCTCTGCCCTCTCCCTCCTTGAGGAGGCCCCCTACATCCACGCCCAGATGGCCAGCTTGAGCTTCTACACCCACCTCGGCTTCGTCCAGGAGAAGGCGGAGATCTTCTACGAGGCCAATATCCCCCACACCACCATGATCTACCCACAGACGGCTGTTGAAGCGCCATGGCCCATTACCAGACGATAGTCGTGGCCGGGGCGGGGGTCTTTGGCACTGCGATGGCTGAGCGGCTCTGCTGGAACACCACCAATACCGTCATCATCCACTCCATCGAAGCGGATGTAGTGGCCGATATCAATCGCAACCATCGCAACACCAAGTACTTTCCCACCCACTTCCTCAATACCTCCATCCGGGCGACCGGGGACAACGCCATCTTCGCCTCAGCTGACTATATCCTGCTGGTCATTCCCTCCAAGGCCATCGTGAGCTTCTGTACCAGCATCGAGGCGCTGGTCAAGCCATCGTGCTTGGTCATCAACCTGGCCAAGGGGATGAGCGAGGACGGTGCCTTCATCACCGAGCAGATCCCCTTTGCCCGCACCGCGAGCATGAAGGGTCCATCCTTCGCCATCGAGGTGCTTCACGGCCTGCCCACCGCCTTCACGTTCGGTGGGAAGCGAGATGACCACCGGGTCTTCAAGAGAGACTGCCTGCCGGCTACCGGCTTCTCCCTCGACTACACCGACGACATCCGCTCGGTGGAGTTGATGAGCCTGCTCAAGAACATGTATGCCATCGCCATTGGCCTGGTCAGCGGGCGCTTCAACTCCCCCAACGTCGACTTTCTCATCTACACCAAGGCAGTCTCCGAGATGCGCGCGTTCCTCTCCCTCTACGACTGCTCGACTGAGACAATCTTCCGCTACTGTGGCATCGGGGACCTTGGGCTGACCAGTCTCAATGACCTCTCCCGCAACCGCACCCTCGGCCTCTTGATGGGCAAGGGTTTCAACCTCGACAACGGCCACTCGGCCACCGTCATCGAGGGTAGCCGCACCGTCCGCCTGATGGGCTCTCTGGTCAGAGAGCGGGGCAAGAGCGAGGAGTTTCCCATCGTCAGCGCCCTCTACGCGCTCATGTACGAGGGCTCCTCCCTCAACGACTATATGCAGGCAGTCTTCTCCTAATCCACAAATTCATATGAATTCATGGAACGTAATCCATGAATTTAGATGAATTTGTGGAAT
>JALOBD010000149.1 GCA_023228445.1 Sphaerochaeta sp.
TCCACGGGTCTTTGTCGGTGGTACCGTAGAGGTAGTAGGTGGCGGTATTTCGGTCGCAGAGGACGAACGGGTCACGCATCTGGATCTCATTGAGGTGCACAGGGGCCTCCTTTGGCGGTGATGGTATCGAGAGCCAGTATAGCCGAGAGGAGAGCCATTGAACAGAAGCCTTGTATTGGAGTGTACGCGGTAGTAGGATAGGCACATGAGTGAAGTGACCATTGACAATGAATTTCTCTCCTCATACTCGATGTTCGGTGGCCTTGAGGATTGGGAACTTGATTTGGTGCAGAGCTTTCTCACAAACCGCTTGTACGAGGCAGGTGCTACAATTCTGCACCAGGGGGAGCAGAACTCCTCCGTTTTCTTCATCGTCGACGGTGAGGTGGCCGTCATTCGCCAGTCGGAAGCGAAGAGCGATGAGCAGCGTCAGATTGCCACGCTGAAGACGGGCGACTCGTTCGGGGAGATGGAGCTCATCGACATCAACCGATGTGCCGCCACGATCGTCACGACCGTGCCGACACGGGTCATCACCCTCTCCAACGCTCACTTCTACCAGATCTCATTGACCAGTCTGCGCACCTACACGATGTTGATGCTCAACCTTGCCCGGGATATCAGCCGCAGGCTGCGCGCCGCCGATGAGCTCTTGGCGTTGATCAACGTCCATTAGCGCGCTTCATGCGCCAGAGGAAGAAGACCATTAGACTCGGGAAGAGGGTTCCCACCAGCATGCCGCTGCGCAGTGCCATTTCACTTGCTGTGAGGTGGCCCAACCACGGGGCGACCCTGACCAGCGTCGGAGCGAGGTCGGCCGTCACTCCGATGAGCCACGGGCCCACCGCCGCACCGACATTTCCCCCGGCGGCCAAGAGGGCGAAGAGCGAGGCACCGGCGAGCGGGAAGTGGTTGGCTGCATTGACCACTGAGCCGGGCCAGAGCAAGCCGCTGCCCAGACCGCAGAGCACGCACGCGGCGAGGCTGACCATCGGTGATGGGCTGAGGGCTGCCACCAGGTAGCAGACGACACAGAGCAGTGCACCGGCGGTCATCGCCCCGAGCAAGGGGAACTTGCCCTTCCAAGCACCGAAGATGGCCCGTGCGGTACCCAACAGCAGCGCAAAGAGACAGAGGCCCACCAGGTCTCCGACCTCCTTGGAGAGACCGAGCGTCGATTCGGCGAAGGTGCTCGTCCACTGCGACATCGAGACCTCTGTCGCCCCGCCCACGGCGATGCCGAGGATGACGAGAATGAAGTAGCGCGAACTGACCAGCTGCGTGAGGCGGGTGCGCTTCTCCTCGCTGACTTGGGGGGCAAACGGGACACGCATGAAGTTGAAGAAGTTGAAGAGCGGCAAGATAGACCAGATGAGGATGATGGCCGGCCAATTCGCCCTGCCCAACACCTTGATGAGGATGGTGGTGATGACGACGGTGACGATGAGGCCCCAAGCGTAGAAGGAGTGGAGCAGGCTCGTGGCACTCTCCTTGGCGTCTCCGGGAATGTTGAGGATGATGATATTGAGCAAGAGCTCGAAGAGACCGGCACCAACGGAGTAGATGACGGTGGCGACCATCAAGCCGACGTAGGGGTTGAAAGAGAAGAGTTGGCGGGAGAAGGCGAGCAACAAGAAGCCGAGGAAGACCATGAAGTGGGCCAGGGTCACGAAGGGACGGGCACCGTGACGGTCGGTGGGCTTGGAGAAGGAGAGGCTGGTGATGATCTGGGTGAAGAAGTTGAGCAAGGTCAACCGGCCCACTTGTTCGAAGGTGATACCGAACTCCGCCATGAAGGTCACATACAGCAGCGGCGAGAGGTTGCAGGCAACCGCCATGATGAAACTACCAAGGTAACAGGCACTGATTGTCTTTTTATACATGTGTTGGAGTATACGCCGAGTTTGGAGAAAAGGAAACTATTGTAATGCCAACGCCTCAAGATAGCGGCGCACGATGAAGTACTCCTCGCCCTCGACAGTGAGATCACGCTCGCTCCGGGCCAGCCTTGCCAGGATTTTCTCTTCATCAAGAGGTTCTTCGTCAGTGGCATACCCCGTGTCGTTGAGCCAGGAGGTAAGCGAACTTCTTGCTCCCTCGCGCATCCCCTTGATGCTCCTCTCCTCCACGGCGGCCAAGAGATCATTTCCCGTCCTCTCCGCCTCAGAGAGGAATGTCACGATCTGTTGGTAGTACCCCACATCACGTCGAAGGGGAAAGTCTTCGATGCTGAGATCACTGACTCTCAGCACCCGGGCTCTCCCTATTCGGGCAAGGTCTGCCACCTCACCGAGGAGCGCCAAGCGCCGTTGATAGGTACGCTCGGCCGCTGCAGCTTGGCCGGCTCGTTCAAAGCCGCGGACAAGCAAGCGGTGGAGTTCGGCGCTCTCCAGGCAGAGGTACCAGCTGTGCAGCCTGCCCACCGCTTCAAAGAGCGAGGGCCGCTCGACTCCAAGGGCCGTTGCATAGGCGCTGTAGTCATCCATCGGCTCGATGAGGATGATCGGTTTGACCGTCGGCTCGACGAAGGGGTGGCGGGCAATGCTCGTCTGCTTGGTAATCGCCTCGAGGTCGAAGAGTACGATATCCTCTTTGACCACCAGCTTCAACTTCTCCACCTCATCGAGCTGGGCGGTGGCGTAGAAGATCTGCCGCTCAGACGCGACGGTGGCGATCGCCTCGGCGATGGCCAGCGACCGCTCATCGTCGCTGTTGGCCATCAACTCGTCGAAGAAGAGGGGCATGCGATACGCACCGTCCTGCTCCATGAGTTCGAGAAACGCCATTCGAATGGAGAAGAGCAACTGGATGCGCGTGCCGCTGGAGAGCTCAAAGAGTTGGTATGGCTTATCGCTGAGCGTATCGTGGGCGATGAAGTTCTCCTCCCCGATGCCCAGCGTATACCGGTTGTGGGTGATCTGCATCAGCCACGAGGAGGCACGCTTGAGTACCATCGGCTGGTAGCGGCTCTGCCGCTCCTCCTTGATCCGTTGGTAGAGAGCCTGGACGATGCGTCCCTGCACCGCCTCCCGGCGATGCGCCTCAAGCGCCTCGCGCGCCCTTCTGAGCTCATCATCGGCCCGCTCCAGCTCATCGGAGTTGCTCAGCCGGTCGTAACGCTCCTGAAGGGCACCCTGGTCCCTTCTCAGCTTCTGCAGGGCTCCACGGGCAAGGGCGATCTCCTCCAATCGCACCTTCAGGGCAGCCTCGTCTGAGCCATCGGCCAACGCCTTCTCCTCCTCAGTAAAGCCGGCAAGGCCGCGACGGACGATCGAGAGGTTCTCGCTCACCTGAGCATACCCCTTCCACTCCCGGTACAGCTGCGTTACCCCCACCCGATCACCAAACTCAAAACCGTGATCCTTGTAGAAGGTGGCAAGCTTCTCCTTGCTCCCCGCTCGCCTCTTCTCGGTCTGTTGAAGTCGGTTCGTTCGTTCATCAAGACTCTTGGTGAGTCCTTGGACTTTGATGATGGTCCTTGAGAGCGTGCGTGCTTCGCCGATGAGCAGGCTCTCATCCGTCTGGGCAAGGGCACAATACGAGCGAAGGCGCTCTTGGGCTTCAAAGAAGGAGGTGTTGGCAGCCTCTTCTCCTCCAACGGCGATGGCCAGTGCTTCACTGCGCTCAAGCCAGGTGAGAAGCCGTTCGGAGAAGTGGAAGAACTGGGCTCCCTCCAGAAGCGGGCTCGGAGCAAGGCGGAGGTCCGATGCGGCATCCTGGAACCGGTCAAGCCACCCGTGCCACGCACCCCTGGCTTCATCGACCTCAGCCTCAGCGGCTCTGATGCGCTCATTCTTCGCCGCTTGTGCCTCCAGGCGCCCGATCTCGACGGTGATGCGCTCCAACAGCTCAGCCAAGGCCCCGAGGCTCCAATCACCGCCAAGGGTACTCTCACTCAGTCGAGCGCGCATCTGCGCAATCTCCTCCTCCAGCTCAGTGGCGCGAGGGGTGAGGACCCCTTGGCGAAGGAGGAGCAGCACGGTGAGTGCGACCACTGCCCCAATGATGGCACTGGGGGCCCAGAGCAAGGCGAGCAGCGCTGAAAGGGCGAAGAGCGGGAGCACTGCCCACCAATATCGGTCAAGCGGCGCTCTGGCAGTTCCTCCATGGCGGGCGGTGAGGGAGATGAGGTGCATCACCCGAGCCTTGGTCTGCTCCTGTTCATCAAGTCTGGCACTCACCCCTTCATCGAAGGTGCCCATGCCTTTGCGCAGCTGCTCGGCAGCGCTGAGGCGCGTCCTCAGTGGCTCGCAGCTCTGTGCAAGGGCGGAGAGTCGGTGGACCATCTCCTTGAGCGTGACCGCCTCAGGCGCTTCAACAACGAGCCAAGAGAGCTCACCCTCCCAGCTGGCCAGCGCTGCTTTCGCGTCGCGCCGCTTTGTCTTGGCAGCCTCCAGGGCGTTCTGCAGGGTTTGGTATGTATCGATGAGGCGCTCGATGTGCGACGAACTCTCATCATCGGAAAGGAAGCGCTCATCGACGTGCTGGCCTGCGATCTCAGCTTCAGTCTGGGTGACCGCTTCACGGGCTTCGCGCTCCTCATCAAGTGCCTCTTCGTAGCGCAGGTGCAACGACTCAAGCTCTTGTTCGGTCGACGCATTGAAGCGGGCGATGCGCGGGTCATAGGAGGCTTTCTCCTCAGCAAGCGAAGCCTCCTCTGCAAGGCGCTCGAGGTAGATGATCGCCTGCTCGACAAGCTTCTCCTCACGCAAAAGATCGGTCTCCTCAGCCAGTTCTGCCTCGATGCGTTTGATTTCTTCAAAGAGGGAGCTGTGTGCGGCGATATCGCCCTTGAGCTGTTGGACGCGTACCCTCGCCTCGGCTTCCCGTTTGCTCTCCCCCTTGGAAGCCACGGGGAACTTGGCGATGGCCCCGCTCTTCTCCCGTGCCGCCTCAAGATCGATTCCACCCTGCATCTCACTCTGGACCCGGGCAACAAAGAGCGGGTTATCGCCCACTTCGCTGAGCAGTTCATGCAGACCGAAGAAGTACGCATCACTGAGCACATCGTTGCGCCCCGGCAGCGTGGTGTGCTCGCCGCTCTCTACTCGCACCTGGAAGAGCTCTCCGTGGACACGAGAGAGGGCCCACCCCTCCTCGCCGCTCTTGACGGTCGCCTCGCTGTCCATGAGATGCCCATCAACAGTCTGGGCAAGCAGGGCCCGCATCGCCCGAATCAACGTGCTCTTGCCGATGCCGTTGGGGCCGTAGAGAATGTTCAGACCGGAGGAGAAGCCATCCAACGTGCCAAAGGGGGGTGAGGAGAAGCCGGGACTGCGCAAG
>JALOBD010000150.1 GCA_023228445.1 Sphaerochaeta sp.
TCAAGGAAGTGATGACGACCCACGTCACCTATGTCAAGCCGCACCAGAGTGCCGAGGATTGTCTGCAGTTGATGACCGCAGGGCGTTTTCGCCACCTCCCGGTGATGGAGGACGACAAAGTCGTCGGCATGATCTCCGTCGGGGACGTGGTCAAGGTGGTTCTTGAAGAGCGCGATTTCCAGATCGGAGAGCTTGAGCATTACATCACCAACGCCTATTGATTGATCATTTGATTCAAAATTACGGGAAAAGCGCTTCACTCTTGGAGCGCTTTATATCATATTAGAACAGTAGGTTTATCATGGATTTCAGGAGGGGTCATGGACGACACCAAGATTTTGAAGTTGAAGGACATCATCGAGCGCTTGCACGAGGGCGAACCAGCCGATTCGGTGAAGGTCGATTTTGAGAAGGAGTTCGGCACCATCGCCGCCGAGGAGCTGGCCAGCGCCGAGCGTGCGCTGATGGAGAGTGGACAGATCACCGTCGATCAGGTGATGAAGCTCTGTGATGTGCATGCTGCCGTCTTCGGTGATAGCATCGATGCCATCCACGCCTCCTTGAAGGTCGACCAGACCCCGGGTCACCCGGCCTTCGTCTTCATCAAGGAGAACGAGGGGTTGCTCTCATTCCTCGACGGTCCATTCACCAACGCGGTCAACGGTTACCACGCAGCCAAGGATGCTGCGTCCAAGACGGAGCTGCTCATAGCGCTGCAGGACCTCACCAAGCTCGACCGCCACTACGCACGAAAGGAGAACCTCTTCTTCCCATACATGGAGAAGGCTGGCCTCACCGCCCCGCCGAAGGTGATGTGGGGTGTCGACGATGAGATCCGTGACTTGTGGAAGTTGCTCATCACCACCCTCGAGGAGTCACAGACGGTGCTGGAGGATCAGCTTGCCCAACTCGAGGAGCAGGTGCGCTCGATGATCCACAAGGAGAACAACATCCTCATGCCGATGCTCGAGGGGGTGATGGACAAGGATGCGTGGCTCACTGTCGCCCGAGATAGTGCCGAGATCGGTTACGCCTTCAACGGAGGTATCGAGGGGGCCAGTCCGTCGGATGCCACCTCGTGGTACCGGTGGAATGCCACCATCAGCGGCAAGCTCGACGACCAAGCCCTTCGGCAGGGGGAGGGGGAGATCGTGTTGCCCAGCGGGCACATGAGCCTTGAGGAGCTGACGTGGATGCTCAACACCCTGCCCGGTGACATTACCTTCGTTGGCTCAGACGACCGGGTACGCTTCTTCAGCGAGGGGGCAGACCGCATTTTCCCACGCACCCGTACTGTCATCGGCCGGGAAGTGGCCCACTGTCATCCGCCCAAGAGTCTTGCAGCTGTCGAGGCGTTGGTGGCTGACTTCAAGGCTGGGCGCAAGGAGCGTGAATCCTTCTGGATCCAGCGGGGAGACAAGTTCATCCTGATCCGCTACTTTGCGGTGAGAAATGATAAGGGTGAGTATCTGGGGGTATTGGAGTCGAGCGAGGAGATCTCTGCGCTGCGCGCGCTGGAGGGTGAGAAGCGCCTCTCTGACTAATTATTGCCCTTCATCGCATCGATGACGGTGATGTACGCCGAGATCTGACCCTGGATCTCGGCGTTTTTCAATGGTCCGCGACCACCCCAATCCTGGCCTTCGTAGACGGTGAGGTGGTGGAGCTCCCCCTCCAGGTCGATGACCGAGAGGGGCTTGATGGCCTGTCTGGCTTCAAGGAAGGTGAGGGTATCCTCATATGCATCGCGAAACGCCTGTTGCTCTCCGCTGAAATCTGAATTGTCCATGGATGCCACTATACCGAACGGGTGGAGAGTGTTTCAAGGAGGGAGGAGAGGAGGCGTCGCACCTCGCTGTCACCGAGGCGGGCGATGTCGGCTTCAGCACGGGCACGGTAGCGCTCTTCGACCGCCCGTGCCGCCTCGATGCCACCCAACCTCTGCACCAAGGAGATTGCCTTGGTGATGGCACCCCTTCCGATAGAGCGCTTAGAGAGGATGGATGAGAGTTCATCCGAACCTTGCCTCCGTTCCTCTTCGAGGGCGAGGATCAGGGGGAGGGTGGGGATGCCACAGCGCAGGTCGTTGCCCGTCTCCTTGCCCAGGTGGGCGGCACTGCCATCGTAGTCGAGGATGTCGTCCTGGATTTGGAAGGCCATGCCCAGCGCGTAGCCGATGCGATGGCAGATCATCTGTAGGTGCGAATCGACCTTCGTGGCAAGCGCAACACCGGCATAACAGGAGAGGGCGAAGAGGCTCGCCGTCTTGCCGGCGATGCGCCGCAGGTAGGTTGCCTTGGAAACGAAGAAGTTGCCCACCTCGGCATCCTGCTCGAGTTCGCTCTCCAAGAGCCGGGCGAACGCGCTGCTGACAACCCGGGGGTTGAAGGCTTCGCTGCCGTCGATGAGGGCAAGGGCCTTGGCCAAGAGGAAGTCACCGCCGAGAACCGCCTGCTTGGCCCCGAGGCGAGCGTAGAGCGTTGACCGTCCCCGGCGCCTCGGGGCTGCATCGATGATGTCGTCATGCACCAAACTGGCGAGGTGGATCAACTCGATGACAGCAGCGGCGTTGATTGCCTCGGTGGCCGTATCGTCACCCGAGAGTCTGTTGGTGATCAGGGTGAGGGCGGGACGCAACATCTTGCCCGGTGCCTGGACATGGTCCAGGAGAACCGGGCGGATGAAGGAACGCGCCTCTGCGACAGTGGAGGCGATGAGTGCATGCACCGCCTCCAACTGCGTTTTGATCGCAACCTCTTCGTTCCAGAACTCAAGCATCGGTCACTGCTTTCCCAGCTTGCGTGCCATCTGCTTGCGGGTGAACTCCGGCTCATCGAGGTAGAGGTAGGTCTTCTTGGCAAACGGGGTCTTGTTCCACTGCTTCTTGATCCAGGGCATGACCCAGTAGTCCATACCGAAGGCCTTGCCGGCACCACCGAGCATGACGATCGAAACTGCGATGTACCACAAGCTCTCCTTGCCAGCCAGCGCCCCGATGATGAACATGATCGAGAGACCGATGGAGACGACCGCTGCCGGGAAGGTGAAGAGACCGACGATCAGGGCAAGACCGATTCCCACTTCAGCAAGTACAATGACCAGCTGGAAGAGGTAGGGGGCCTGCGAGACGAAGGTGTCGTTGATCCAGGTGTAGATTCCCAGCGGCTTGGAGAGCAGTGGGGGAGCAAACTGGGCAACGTCGCCAGCCGCTTGGCTTGCCGAAGCAAGGGTGTCGACCACCGCTTGGCTTGCAGAGGCAACGACATCGGTGGCTGCACTGACTGCCTGTGTTGCAGCGGCGGTAGCGCTTGCCGTGGCAGAAGCCACGGTCTCGACGACCGCTTGGCTTGCCGAAGCGACACCGTCAGCCGATCCCCAGTAGACCTTGGAGCCGGTGGTATCGGTGAGCCACCCACTGAAGGCTTTTTGTACCCCTTCGATGAGCCACATCACCCCCAGGTACATCCTGAGGAACGTGGTCCAGTAGGCGGGGACCTTATACTCGGCCAGGCCACCGATGAGGGAGCGGCGGTGTTTGATCTCAAAGATCTCGTGTTTGAGGTACGACCAGGCAGCGTTCACCCCGGCGACCCCGCTTTGGTAGTAGACATTGACCAGATGCTTGAGCGCCATTGCGAAGAAGCCGCTCATTGCAATGCCAGCGGTGTGGCTCACCGCCCACGTGCCTCCGACACTGATCATGTAGCCGTGGAAGTTGGACTTGAAGGGCTTGGGTTCCTTGGCCTTGAGACCGAGGCCGGTCTTGACGGCATAGGTGATCGAATCGGCTGCTGTTTTTGCAGACTGCTCAGCAGCTTCGACGATCTGTGGTATCGCACGGTTGTCCTCGAGGAACCACATGCCATCGCCAACGACATAGACGTTGTCGTAGTCGGGGCTCTGCATGAACTCGTTGACCAGCTTGCGCCCGATCTTCCCGTCGGTGATGGGCAGGCTCTCGCAGAACTGGGTGCCTCGGATACCGCAGGTCCAGATCAGCGTCTTGGTCTTGATCTCATCACCATGGCGGGTCACGAAGCCATCGGCGTTGACTTGGGTGATGAGACTGTTGAGCATGATCTCGACACCGCGCTTCTGGAGGTTGGCAAAGGCCTTGGCCCTCGGCTTCTCGCCGAGCATGCTCAGGATATTGCCCAGTGCCTCGGCGAGGATCAGGCGCACTTCCTTCTTGTGGTCGATGCCGTTCTCCTTGCAGAGGATCGGCAACCATTCGATGAGCTCGCCAACCATCTCGACACCGGTGAAGCCGCCGCCTGCGACAACGAAGGTGAGCATCTGGCGCCGCTTCTCTGCATCGGCAACCCTGGCTGCCTCTCGCACCGTGGTCTCAATGTGGCAGCGAAGGCGTACTGCATCATCAAGGCTCCACAGGTAGTAGGCATGCTCCTTGACGCCGGGAATATTGAAATCCGCAGTCTCAGCTCCCGTGGCGATGACCAGATGATCGTATGGGTAGGAGCCTGCCTTGCCGGTGAGGGTTTGACCCTTGAAGTCAATCTCCTCGATGGTGTCGCGCACCACATTGACCATCTTGCCGCTGAAGATTCGATCGAAGGAGATCTTTACCGAGGACTCCGGAACCCGGTTGCCCGCTACTTCATGCAACTCGGTCATCAGGATATGGTGCCTATTCTTGTCGATCAGGGTGATCTCCACCTTGTCCTTGTGACGTTTGAAGGCTTTGTGCAATGCCTTGGCCGCATGTACACCGGCGTAACCTCCACCCAGTACCACAATGTGTTTCTTCTCCATGGTTCCTTCCTTGAGCCCGGTTTTCCAAGCTCTAGTGATCTGGTTGTTTTGACAAGGCCTCTCAAACAGGTCTTGCAACGGACCAACGGCACTCTACCACGAAACTAGGATTTAGTGCAATTGTTTCCTTTTTTATCGAAACTATTCTTCCACATTTTTGGTGATTACGCTAGCCCGTATCCGAAAAATCGTTCTATATCCTATCGCAATGCAAAAATCGAAGGGAGAAAATCAAGAAATTGGAAAAGAAAATGAATATTTTTCATTCGATATTTTAATATCTAACTAAAGAAATGGGATTAATTGGATATGTATTTTCTTACTACTCAATAATTTGAAAGCTTATTCTTCATGTTATAAAAAAATATAGATATTTTTAGGACAATATTGCAAAATTGTCGAGAGTGTGTATATCATCGGCTGTAATCTGATAATCATCGAGGAGTGAGTTGAGATGAAGAAGCAATTTCTGACTGCAATGGCAGTCTTGTTTCTGGG
>JALOBD010000151.1 GCA_023228445.1 Sphaerochaeta sp.
GAGAGACATACCTAGAGAAATTGAGGCATGCTGAGAGGCGAGGGGGAGGTGTTCGATCGTCCTGGGTGTGCACGCTCTTCCCTCGGTGTGTCCCCGTTTTCTCCCTTCCACGGTCATTTTGGGGCATTTTTGACAAATATTGGCATCTGTGAGTGTGGACACAACCTAATTGTGTCCAATATGGTGTGGTCTGGAAACAGATGGCATTTGTCACAATTATATATGTGTCTAAAATGTATTGCAAAATATCAATTTGCAAATACATAAGCAATTAGACAGAAAAAGATGTCTGCATACGCTGACAGGTGACAAAACACATTGCTCCAAAAGAGAACATATGTCACTGACATATGTTGTAAGTCTATATCCTGCAAGAAAAAAAACGAGCTAATTTATGTTGACATCAAGATTTTCGTGTGATTTACTGAAGTGGAAAAATGCACAAGGAAGCACACAAAATAACAAATTTGTAAATTCGTTACACAGGGGCCATTGAAGTCTGTCTCAGTGAGGAGCGTCAGCTTTCACTATTTGAACATTCCGCATGGAGGGAAAACATGAAGGAAAAGGCAAATTTATCAGTAGGGGTCGATCTGGGTACCTCAAACCTTCTCATCTACGTCGAAGGCCAAGGTACGCTCTTCAACGAACCTTCGATCATTGCGATCGACAAGGCGACGGGTACCGTGGTCTCGGTTGGCCATGAGGCGGCAAAGCTGGATGGGAAGACCCACAGCAAGGTGGAGGTAGCCCGGCCGTTGCAGGGAGGGGTCATCTCCGACATCCAGCTGATCAAGGAGATCCTCCTCTTCACGATGGACAAGATCTTCCTCTCGAATCTCGCCTCGATCAACAAGCTGCTCATCGGGATCCCTTCGGATATCACCCACACTGAGAAGGAGGCGATCATCGAGCTGGGGCGGGGGCTGGGAATCCAGAACACGGAGATCGAGGAGGAGATCAAGGCAGGCGCCCTCGGCTCGGGGGTGGATATCTTTGCACCGATGGGGCACATGGTGATCGACATCGGTGGCGGGACTACCGATTTTGGGATCCTCTCGCTGGGGGAGGTCGTCCTCTCCAAGTCGATCAAGATCGCCGGAGACTTCTTCGATCGCCAGATCATCGACTATGTAAAGACAGTCCACCGCCTCGAGATCGGGAACCAGACGGCAGAGCGGATCAAGATCGAGCTCGCCTCGCTCACCGGCCCACTGCCGGTGGATGAGGATGACAACCCAGCGGTTTCCGAAGCGATGGGCCGGGACCTGGTCACCGGCTTGCCCCGCCAGGTCACCGTCAAGGCGGAGGAGGTGCGTGAGGTGCTGCTCAGCTGCTTCGATCCGATCAAATCGGTGCTCCTGGCTACCTTGGAGGAGACACCGCCTGAACTGGCTGGGGACCTGGTCGACTCTGGCATCCTGTTGACGGGAGGCTGCTCGCAGATTCCTGGGGTCAAGGAGTACTTCAATGAGATTGCACAGATTCCGGTGTATCAGAGCGAAGTGCCGATCACCGCGGTGATCGACGGGTGCAAGAAGATGCTCAAAATGACAAATCGACACTTTTACAGTGAAGTATAGGAAGGGGTTGAGAATGAGTGCAGCAACGACACATGAGAAACTGGGACTGGGGATCGACCTCGGTACGACCAATTTGTTGGTGTTCTTGGAGAGGAAGGGGATTATTTTCGATGAACCGGCAGTGATCGCCTTCGACCGGGAATCGGGCAAGATCGTCGCGGCGGGGGAGGATGCCCACAAGATGCTGGGCAAGGTGCATGACAAGATCTCGGTGGTCAAGCCCTTGAGAAACGGGGTCATCTCCGACATGCGGGCCGCCAAGGCGTTGTTGACCTATGTGCTCGGCAAGATCGAGAACTTGACGGAGAAGGATCTATCGAAGACCACCTGCGTGATCTGTTGCCCGAGTGAGGTGACGAAGATCGAACGCGATGTGATGACCGACCTCGCCATGAAGATGAAGATCACCGACGTCTTCATCGAAGAGGAGATCAAGAGCGGGGCCCTTGGCTCCGGGGTCGACATCTTCAAGTCAAAGGGTGTAATGGTCGTCGACATCGGCGGGGGAACCACCGACGTCGGTGTCATCTCCTTTGGCGACATCGTGCTCTCGCGTACCATTCGGAGGGCCGGCAGCTTCATGGATGATGAGATCTCCAAGTATGTGAAGAAGACACAGAATGTGGAGATCGGCGAGCTCACCTCGGAGAAGATGAAGATCGAGCTGGGGGACCTGCTCGTCGATGCCAAGAGCGTGGTGGCCCGGTATGCAGGCCGAGATATGGTGCGGGGTATCCCGAAGTGGGTGATGCTCTCGACCGCGGAGATGCAGACGATACTGACCCCGGTCTTCGATGAGATCGTCAAGCTCATCACCGGGGTACTCAAGGACACACCTCCTGAGCTCTCTGCCGATATCTACAATCATGGGATCTTGCTCACCGGTGGGTGTTCGATGATCCGGGGGGTCGAACAGTACATTCAGCAGCGGATTCAGGTTCCAGTGAAAGTGGTTCACAACCCGCTTACCTGCGTTGTCGAAGGCACCAAGTATCTTTTGAAGAACCGCGGAGACTACCTCGTCAATCCGCTTCAACTGTAGGAGAGTTCCAGCATGGCAATCACCATTCGAAAACAAAATAAGAGTGAGACAAAGGGCCCGGTAGGAAAGAATATCGGGATTGACTTGGGCACGGCGAACATCCTCGTCTACGTCGAAGGTGAGGGAATCATGACCAACGAGCCCTCAGTCATCGCCTTCGATTATGAGAGCGGCGACGTCCTTGCCACGGGAAAGATGGCCGCCGATATGATCGGCAAGGGCCACCACGGCATCAGGATCGTCAGCCCGCTCAACCAAGGGGTCATCTCGGATATCGATGCGACGAAAAAGCTCATCGAGATCTCGCTGCACCGCGTCGAAAACATCCATCTGGACATCAAGTCATCGACGCTCCTGCTCTGCTGTCCGAGCGAGGTGACACAGCTTGAACGCGATTCCTTCATGGATTTGGGGGCGAAGCTTGGGGTCAAGGACGTCTTCATCGAGCAGGAGATCAAGGCTGGGGCCATCGGCAGCGGCCTTGATATCTTCAGCAGCAACGGTTCGATGATCATCGACATCGGTGGCGGTTCTACCGATATCGGTGTGCTCTCCCTCGGGGACATCGTCGTCTCCGGTTCGACCAGGATCGCCGGAAACTACTTTGACGGCGAGATCATGGACCACATGCAATACAAGCACGGGCTGCTCATCGGAAAGCGGACAGCCGAGCGGATCAAGGTTGAGATCGGCTCGTTGCGCCAGAAGATCAAGACGCCGAGGGAGACGTGGGCAAGTGGCCGTGATGTGGTCTCAGGGCTTCCGAGAAAGATCACAGTGAACGAAACTGAGATTCGTGATGTATTGGTCAAGCCGTTCGAGACGATTGCTACGATGGTTCTGAAAGTGTTGCAGGCCACTCCCTCAGAGCTCTCCTCCGACATTATCGTAAACGGAATCTACGTCAGTGGGGGAGGGGCGATGATCGATGGAGTCGATGAGTTCCTCCACGATCGGATCGGCATGGATTTCCATCTCTCCCGCCGGCCGCTGACGGCGGTGGTCGATGGGACCAAGCTGCTCTTGAAGAACCGGGGAAGTTACTTCGTCAAGCCGACGGATTGACCGATCGTGTGTGTTGGGTCTCCCCTCGATCAACGGGAGGCCCAGCGCACAATCGGGTGAAGATCATGCCATGAAACAACTTTTGCGTCATTGCCTCTTGTATGTCGCCATCTGTCTGCTCCTCAACGTGCTACTGTTGGTCTTCTTGCCGATGTGGTATATACCAGCGGCAGCCGTAGCGCTCTTCTGCACTGCGTTGGGATTTCTCACCTCCCGTCTTCCCAAGCAGCAGGCTTGGCCCGAGAAATCCGTCAAACGATGGTTGATGAGCAACCAAGCCGATGTGGACACCCTTTTCTGCCTCTACATCGCTATCCACGCCAAGAACGTCTACCAGTCCTGCATCGATCGCCAAGAGCTGGAGGATGTGTACAGTCGATGTGAACAGGAGCTCTGCCGGTACTTTGGCAGTTCCAATGTCCAGCGGATGGCGAATGAGGGGTTTGCCGTGCTCAAGGGCTTCCCGCTCTCATACTTTGCCAGCGAGAAGAAAAAGGCAGACCACCAGGTGTCGGTCTGCCAGAATCTCTCTGAGCGACTGCAGGCGCTGCTGGAGCACAGCAGCACACTGCCAATACAGATCACCATCGGCAGTGCATCCTCGGGGATGCGCTACCATATGGATACGCTGGAGCAACTCATCGACCTCTCCTACGTCACCGAGCAACATGCGTATCGCGAGCACCGGCCTTGGTTGGTCGCCGATGAGCATGTCAGGGCATGGAAGCTCGACATCGATGAGTGCAGGCAGGGGTTTCTCAACGGTGGATGGGAGGGGGAGTTCAACCCGTTCTTCCAACCGATCGTGGACCCCGATACCTTTACCATCATCGGTTCAGAGAGCCTGGCACGGTGGCAGATGGGAGGCTTTCGCATCCTACCGGCACAGGTCTTCAAGGATGTGGCCGCTGATCTACAGCACATCGCCACCATCGACACCATCATCATCACCAAGACTTTTGCTGCCATCAGGAACATGATGCTCGCCCGACTCTTGCCCTATACGTTCAAGGTGGTGATCAACGTGAGCAACGAGAGCCTGGTCAAGGGGTTTGCCGACCAGATGCTCTTTCTTGCCAAACAACATGGTCTCTCCTCCGACCAAGTGGAGTTTGACTTGACTGATTCCGCCTTCTCGACCCTCGAGTCGTTGTCAGTCATCCAAGAGCTGCGTACGCTTGGCTTCAGGGTGTCGCTCGATATCTTTGAGGATACCGCATTTGACCTCCAGGCGTTTGAGCGGGC
Source organism: Sphaerochaeta sp. (assembly GCA_023228445.1). GTDB lineage: Bacteria > Spirochaetota > Spirochaetia > Sphaerochaetales > Sphaerochaetaceae > Sphaerochaeta. The sequence continues at coordinate 4,936 of JALOBD010000151.1, forward strand.
TGATTTTGATACCATCAAGCTCGACTTCGTGGCCTTCACCCCGCTTCTGCAGGAGGTCTACATCTCCTTGATCGCAACCGCACACAAGAAGGGGGTGGAGGTCATCGCCAAGGGCATCGAGCGCAAGGAGCTGCTCGATGCGGCCATTGAGCTTGGCTGCACCTATGTACAGGGCAACTACTTCACCCTTCCCATCCCCGAGCAGGCCTTTGAAGTCTTCATGAACAAGTACCAAGAGGGGCTGTATGTGGGTTCGTTGGGGTGAGAGAGCTAGAGCTGAAATGCACTGGCTTGG
>JALOBD010000152.1 GCA_023228445.1 Sphaerochaeta sp.
GCCTGGGGCACCTGTTTGATGCCCTTGAAGACGATGATGATGACAAAGAGCACGATGGCCAGCAGAATGATGGCAGATGAATTGAACACTTACTCCTCCTTCGTCACGACGAGCTTCACCCCGTCGATGCGCTTGACCTGCACGACCTGGTCGACTTCAATGGATGCCCCATCTTCGCTGATGGCGCTCCACACCTCTTTGCCGGCACGGACTCGACCGGTGCCCTGCACCGCGTCAATCGCCTCGACGACCACCGCCTCCCCTCCGATGAGAGCGGCAGTGCCGGTCCTAGCCGCTGGGTGTCCCTTGCCGACGAAGATCTTTCGCACGAACACCGTGAGGATGAGCAGCGTAGCGGCGTAGGTCAGCATGACGACCCAGAACGGAGCCTTCAAGGAGACGGGAATGGCCGCCACAATGAAGCTGATGCCGAACCACATGACCAGAAAGCCCGGGGTCAGCACCTCAAGGGCCATCAAGAGGACACCGATTACTACAAAGATCCACCACATAGCTATCACCCCCTGCCCTTGAATGTAGACCTCCAATGGTGGGGTGTCAATGTAAAAATGGACCTACGCAGGGCCAACGCCGTTGGCCAAAGAGATGATGAGCCACGTGATACAGGAGGGAACCTGTGCCGTTTCTCTCCTGTCAGATGCCCAAGGTGCGAACCAGGCTCAACATCTTCTGAGCCATCAGGTTTTTTCATCGTTTGTATAGGAGGCTACTGCGTGAAGGTCCAACGTCTCATCAATCTTCGGAAATCCTGATGCGCCATAGACGATGCGGTCTGTCGAGAACGCAGCTTCACCGCTGTTTGCCACATCCACCCGATCCACCTGGCCCGATCCGCTCACCGGCAGAGTCGAACCATCAAAGCGGGGATCGCCAAAGGTGGCAAACCAGGTACTCAGGCGACTGCGCAAGTCACCGAGGACCACCTGGCACTCTGGGTCGTCGATCCGGTTCACCCGCTCATCACGATCTTCGTCCAGATCATAGAGCTCATGGAGGCCGTAGGGATATCGGTGAACATACTTGTACCGCTCGGTGCGGATCATCCGCACCGGCCCATACTCATCGAAGATCACCACTTCATCACGAAATTGCTCCTGCTCCCCGCTGCAGAGGGGGAGGAAACTGCTACCTGGAAGGTTGTCAGGCACGAATTCTTTTAGGTCTGCAAGATCAAGGAGCGTCGGCAAGATATCATACTGACTGGCCAAGGCAGCGGTGGTGGTGTTTGCCCTAACGGCAGGCGGATAGGTGATGGTGAACGGCACCTTCACCGAATTCTCATACATATTGAGCGGGAACGTGCCATTCCCCTTCCCCCAAAACCCGTGGTGGCCACACGAGAACCCATTGTCACTGGAAAAGATGACGATCGTATCCTCCGCCTGCCCCGACTCTTGGAGCGCGCACATCACCTGTCCAATCCCCTCATCCATCGCAGTGACTGCGGCAAAGTAACCTTTCAGGAAGTCACGGTTGCTCAAGCTGGTCCTGGTCAATGGCCCTGCCCATGGATGCATCGGCTCTTGGGGACAACTGGAAAATGCACACTCATCATACAGGGCAAGGTATCGCTCGGGATGACCCGTCCAGGGGCTGTGCGGGGCGGTATAGTGCACGTGCAAGCAAAAAGGCTCTTCGTTGGGGACCGTACGAATGAAGGAGCATGCTTCCTCGCTGATCACATCGGTCAGGTACCCTGACGTCTGAACGAACTCTCCATTCCTGATCATCATCTGGTCATTGTATGGACCGCTTCCCTTCGGGTGGCAAAACCAATGGGTGAACCCGTGTTGCGGCCTGAGAGAGTCTCCCAGGTGCCACTTGCCGATGATTGCGCAGGTGTACCCGTGTTCACTGAGGATATCGGTGTAGGTGCGCATGTGGTCGAGGTACCCGATCGGGTGTGGGGGTAGATTTCCATCCTTGATCCAATCGTGGACCCCATGGGATGAGGGGATGGTACCCGTCAGTATGCTCGCCCGCGCCGGGGAGCAGACGGGGGAGGTGCAGAAGAAGTTCTCAAAGCGCATCCCCTGCTCTGCCAGCCGATCGATATTGGGTGTGATGATCTCATCATTGCCACAGCACCCCAAGGCCCAGGGGCCCAGGTCGTCGGCAAGGAAAAAGAGGATGTTTGGTCGTCTCTCCATACCGCTACCCCTTCAAGCCGGTATTGGTCAGACTGGAGATGAACTGCTTGCGGTTTGAGAGGAAGATCACCACCAGCGGAAGCACCGTCAGCACCGCAGCAGCCATCAGGGAACCCCAGTCGGTCCCCCCTTCCGCATCAGCGAAGAAGACAATCCCGGCAGGGGGCGTGAACATGTGCTTGCTGTTGACGACGATGAGCGGCCAGAAAAAATCGTTCCAGTGTGCCACGATGCTGAAGATCGAGAAGGAGCCGATGGCCGGCCTGATCATCGGCACCAAGATCTGCACCAAGAGACGGCCAGTGCCACACCCCTCCAAGCTGGCAGCCTCAAAGAAATCCTCCGGGATCGTCATGATGTACTGGCGCATCAGGAAGATACAGAACGGGGATGCGATGAAGGGGAGGATCATCGCCGGGTACTTGTCAATGAGGCGCCACTTGGAGAGCAAGAGGAAGTTCGGGATGGCGGCGATGTATTTGGGGAACACCAGGGCCGCCACGATGATGAGGAACAACACCTTCTTCAGCGGGAAGGTTCGCTTCGCAAAGGCGAAGGCTGCCGGGATATTGACGATGAGCTGGCCGATGAGGACCCCGCCGGCCACAATCGAGCCGTTGAGCAGATACCGCAAGATCAGGGTTCTGCTGAAGACTTTGATGTAGTTGTCGATGACTGGATGGCGCGGAAAGACATGCAGGCCCGCCACGACAATCTCCTGGGCACTCTTCATCGACGTGACACCCATGTAGATGAATGGGAATATGGTGATGGTACCCAACACAACCAAGAATGAGGTGGTGATGATGGAAAACGGCTTGATTCTCACTGGTAGTGTACCCGTTTGTCAAACTTGAGCTGAACGATCGCCAACACAAGGGTCAGGACGAAGAAGACCACGGCAATGCTCGAGGCAAATCCGATATTGAAGAATTGAAACGCTTCTCTATAGAGCAAGAGCGACAGAATCTCGGTAGTTTGCAACGGACCCCCATTGGTCAACACCTTGATGGTATCGAAGGAGGCAAGGGCGCGCACCGTCATGATGATCACGATGAAGAGCGTGGTCGGAGAGAGGAGCGGGAAGCTGATATACAGGAAATCCTGGAGCTTGTTCGATCCGTCCAACGCCGCCGACTCGTACAGCTCTCCCGAGATATTCGCCAATCCGGCGATGAAGAAGACCATCGTATAGCCAGCATTGGTCCATATGTTGATCATGGTGACCACCGAGAACGCGGTGTCGGGATTCTGGAGCCAATCGGTGCCTCTCATCCCAAAGGCCTGGAGCAGGGCGTTGAAAAACCCAAAGTTCTGGTCGAGGATGAATCGCCAAACGATTGACATCGCCGCCATGGTTGCCGCGACCGGCAGGAAGAAGATCACCTGCCAAAACATCTCCGTCTTCTTCCGGTACGAGATCAAGACGGCAAGGAAGAGGCCGAGCACGATGCTGACCACCATGACAATGACGGTATACACACCGGTGATTTGCATGGAGTTCCAGAAATCGGTGGTGGCAAAGAGGGTTTTGTAATTGGCCAGACCGATGAATTGCCGCGTCTTGAATCCCAATCGGTAGCGCTGCATGCTCAGCATCAGCGAGTAGAAGATCGGGTAGAACACGAACAGCACAAGAAATACCAACGCAGGAAGGATCAAAAGATATGAGATGATGTGCCGTTTGGCCTTAATCTTCAATGAAGATCCACGGTATCGAGGCATGTACTACTCCCTCAAGTAAATCATACACACAAATTGGGCTCATCGGGAAAAATTTTCCCAATGAGCCCATCATGGTTCAAAGCAGTGCTTTTACGTCGAGTGCAGCCTTATCCAACGCTGCCTTCGGGGCGATCTTCTGCAACAGGACCGCTTCGGTCATGTTGTACAGAACCTGGTTGATCTTGTTTCCATTCTCGCCAGGCCATGCATGCCAGGGAACAACACTCATCGCTTGGTCAAGCGTCAGGGCGAAGTTCTTGTCGTCGGCATACTTGGCTTTCAGCTTCGCAATGACGTTCTTGTTGGCAGGGGTGTAGCCACCGCTCTGCTCGCCGATGATCATGCCCACAGTCTCCTCGGTCAAGAACCGCAAGAACTTCCAGGAAGCCTCCTGCTTCTTTGGATCCTCGGAGAACATCATCACCCCGAACCCTCCTGCCGGAAGCACCGGATCGGCCCCCGTCAGAGTCGGCACTGGTGCAAGGATGGTCTCAAAGTTGGTCCGCCCTGGAATTGTCAACCGCTGGAAGCTGGATTCGATCATCATGCCAAGCCGTCCGGTCGCGTAGGTCTCAAAGCGTTGGTCGGTGACCGGCATCAGCCCTTTCCTGACCAGATCCTGCAGATAGGTCATGGTCTTCACCCCCGGCTCCTCGTTGAAGAGGATCTTGGAGCTATCGGGAGTCGCAAGCATGCCTCCAGCATTTTCGATCATGGTCTGGAGAATCCAGTTTCCGGTAATCGTCCACCCCCAGAGTGTGCCCATGTACCCGTGGTCGGCAAGCCGCTGGGCTGCCGCATCCGCCTCCGCCCACGTGCGGGGCAGCTTCGTGGGATCAAGGCCGACCTCTTCAAAGAGGTCCTTGTTCACCATCATGATCGGCGTGCTGGTAGCCACGGGGATCAGATATTGATGGCCGTTGTACTTGCCCAGGTCGAACATTGCCGGGAACAGTGAATCCTCGTCAAAGAGTGGATCCTTCTCCATGAACGGAGTGAGATCCACGGCATTGCCGCTCTCCACCATCATATCCAGGTACGAGTAGCCGACGACGCCGATGTCTGCAGGTATACCCGCTGCATTTGCCATCAGCACCTTGCTGGCCATCGCCTCATACCCGCCGGCAGGCACCCCCACAGAGTCAACCTTGATGTCTGGATTTGCCTTCTCAAACTCCTCGATGATGGGCAAGAGGTATTGCTCGTGGTTTGCCGCCGAAAGACGATAGAACATGATGTTCGTAACCTCGCTTTCTTTTGCTTCACGAACTCCCGCTGCAAAG
>JALOBD010000153.1 GCA_023228445.1 Sphaerochaeta sp.
AGGTCAGGCACGTCGGCCTCGCTGCTTGTCACGAAGCGGAACGGAGCACGCTCGCCATTGATGGTGATGCCATCTCTCTCATAGCGCCTCCTGCGCCCCTCATCAACGAGGAAGGTGAGTCCTTCTGCACCGAGCACCCGGTGCAGGCGCAGTCCGTAGAGGGCCCCGACGGCTCCGCACCCGATGATGGTAACCTTCTTCATGATTTCATGAGCTCCAACGTCAAGGTGGCCAAGGCCTCAAGTTCGGCGACCGGGATCTCTTCACTGGTCGAGTGGGCGCCGCGATACCCGCTGGCAACTGCCAGTGTCGGTATACCCCGTGCGTTGAGGATGTTGGCATCGCTGCCACCGAGGGTGGTCTTGGTTGCAAACGGCAGGGAGAGTCGGGCACAGGCCTCAAAAAAGTTACGCAGTACTGGGCTCTCCTCCTCATGGCGGTAGCCGCTGTAGAGGGGGGTGTGTTTTATGGCCACCCCTCCACCATAGAAGGCGGAGGCCTGCCCAAGCGCGTCCTTCATATCCTCGATTTGAGCGATGAGTTTTCTCTCATTGAGGCTCCGTGCCTCGAAGACCACCGTGGCCTGCTCGCTGACGATATTCTTCGCCCCTGCTGCGATGAAGGATCCGACGTTGGCAGTCGTCTCCTCATCGATGCGCAAGAGGCGCATCCGGTCGATGGCCCGGCTGGCCATCATGATGGCGCTCACCCCCTTCTCCGGCTCAAAGCCGGCGTGGGCAGCCCGTCCGGTGAAGGTGGCTTCGATCATATCGTGCCAGGCGGCCTGGACAACCGCCGTACCCACGCTGCCGGTGACATCGAGGGTGTAGCCGTGGTGCACCGGACCAAGGAGGGCGAGATCTACCTTGCTGGCACCAACGAGGCCCTCCTCCTCGGCGACGGTGAAGAGGATGGAGAGCGGCGGGTGGGCGATCTGCCCCTCCCTGATCCGCCTCAGCGCCCAAAGGATTGCCGCGATGGCTGCCTTGTCGTCGGCGCCGAGGGCAGTGGTGCCGTCGGTCTTGATGATTCCGTCACTGACGATGGGCTTGGCTCCGACTGCGAGGGTGACGGTATCCATGTGGGCGTTGAAGAGGACCGCTTCCCCGATCCCCGGCAGATGGGCGTAGAGGTTGCCCGCCCCATCATACGCGGTGGCACAGCCCAGCTTCAGCAGCTGGTGCTCCAAGAAGAGGGCGAGGCGGTCCTCCCCGTAGGAGGGGGAGTCGATACTCACCAACTCCAAGAATAGGTCGACGAGGGTGTGCATTGTTCGACTATACCACAGGGAGAAAAGCCTTGGCCACTCTCTGGGAGGGGCATTCAGGAGTTGAGCGCGAGATACTTCTTTCGCTGGCGGGCAACACGTCCATGGATGTGGCCAAGCAGCGTCATCGCTTCCTCACGCTCTTCTCTGGTGCCGGTCGCCGCCTGCTTCATCAGCCGACCCTCCTCAACGCAGAGTGCATCGTGCAGCGGAACGTAATTCTTGAGCAGGAAGCCGGCATAGCGGACCAGGCGGGTCGATCCGATGAGCCTGAACTCCTCGCTGATCGTGTCGATCGCCACCGAGCGGAACGCCTTGATCGCGTCAATGATCGCCGTTCGTTCGTTTGCGGTGGAAAAGACCATCGTAGACGCGATGAGCGCCTTCGCGTTGCGCTCATCCGACCCATGGCTGTCGGTGCATCCCACGATCGGGTAGTGGTAGCCTCGCTCGCGGTCCTCGTGGTAGATGGCGGTCTGCAGCCCGTTTTGCTCAAAGTACGTCTCCCCGCCCAGCACCTCAAAGGCATCGAAGAGCTTGTGCTCGACCAGGTAGGCGTGCAGTGCTGCAGGGATGTGATCGACGGAGCCGGCGATCCAGTTGGGGTGGACATACAAGCCCAGGCCACCCGCCTCCCTGATCGCATCAAAGATCCAGTGCAATCCAGCGGCAGGAATGAGGTCGACATCGTCGGGGACCGTGATGGTGCGGGCGACCGCTTCGATGGTGCGGGAAAACTCCTCCCGGCTCATGACCGGTGGACACTTCGGAGTCAGTGAGCGGGTCGTCCAATCGGTCCCCACCTCCTCGGTGGCGACCCCTTCGACCAGGGCGTTGATACTATACTCGCCGCCGAAGTTGATGACGTGTGCATCCAGGTGGTCTGCTCCCACCGGGGGGAGTTGGACCTCCTCACCGGGGATGATGGTCAGTTCGGTGGGGATCGTCTCGTAGAACGAGCGGGCATAGAGGGAGGGGTAGTAGCGGCGATGGTCGGTGAGTGCAAGAAAGTCGTACCCGTGGCGCCGGTAGTTTGCACAGACGACCTCCGGCGCCTGGTCCCCGTCGGAGTAGGTGGAGTGCATGTGCAGGTCCCCCACCAGCGGGATGTACTGGCCGAGGTCTGCTTCGATGCAGTAGATCTGGAAGGCTTGGATGAGGACCCGCTTGCCCTGTGCACTGCGTTCGATCTCTTCAAAGCGGAGGGTGTACTCCCCTTCGTTGGCGAAGGCATGGGTGAAGGAGAAGCCGCGCTCTTGGGTGGCGGTGAGCACCATCTCGGTGCAGTCGCTTGAGGCCCTGTAGTAGGTGGGGTCTCCTCCCCTGCGGGCGAGGATCCTCAACAGGTACTGTCGGTTGGTCTGGAAATCCAATGCTCCCTTGAGCCACCGCAGGGTGATGAGGGTCTCCTTGTTGGCGAGGCAGACCTTCGGGAAGAGGTCGTAATCATACAGGTTCGGGTAGGCGATTGGAAACGGCATGGCAGAGCTCCTCATCGGGCAGATGGATGGTGTTGTTCCCAGCATACCACCATTCTCGGTGAATTCAATTTGTAATAATTTGCAGAAGTTTGTCTTATTTTGCTCTAACTCTTCCTTACTGAAACGTTTGCTTGCAGATTCACACACCATGGGATATCCTGACAAGGCGAATTTCATGCAAAGGGGGCACCGATGTTCACTGTGGTCATGTGTGATGATGAGTCATGGGTGCTGAAAGGACTGCAGACCATCATCGATTGGCACGCATATGGATTCTCGTCGATCAAGGCCTTCCAACGCCCCGCCGAAGCGCTTGCCACAATCCTTGCCAGCCAGCCCGACCTGGTGATAACCGACGTGAAGATGCCCGGCCTCTCCGGCCTCGAGTTGATGGAACAGGCAAGAGAGCGTGGCAACACATCGGTGTTCGTCATCGTCTCCGCCTACGCGGAGTTTGATTATGTCCAGCGCGCACTCGACAGTGGGGCGTTCTCCTACCTCCTCAAACCCTTGGAAGAGGAGAAGGTCATCGAGGTGGCCGAGAAGGTCAGCACGGTGCTGAAGAAGCGTGATGAATCGAGGGTGGCATCGACGCTCAAGAAGTTGGTTTTGCAGACCCTCACCGCCAATGAGCCGGTGGATATGGACTGCCTGCGCGAGCGTGGGCCGCATGATGGGCGATGCTACCGCTTCTATGCGCTCAGTGAGTTGCCGCCAGCAAGCCAAGGGTTGTGGACCCAGGTGCACGATGAGCTGTTCATCGGTGTGGTGGAGCAGGGTCACCGGCTCCAGTTGCCCGCCTCGTGGGGGCGGGGAGGGTGCTTTGCCACCGACGAGGATGTACCCTGCTGTTTGCGTGAAGCGTTGATCGCCTACTACACCGTTCTCTTCCATGGCAGAGCTGAGTGGCATTTGAGCTACCAGGGGCCCGACGCTGCCCTGCATGGCAGCGTACGTACGCTCCTCGAGGCAGTTGAGGAGGGGGACAAGGCCCGCGCCCTCGTCCTGGTCGACGAGTACGAAACGAAGTGTACGGAGGAAGGGGTCTCAATCGATGGCTTGATGCTCTTCTACAATACGTTGCTCATCGGCTTGCTCACCATCTTCCCCGACTCGGCGGTCAGCGAGAACCTTCAACCCTTCCACGATTGCTTTCAGATGTACGGAGTCTTGCAGACCCTCGAACGGTATGTGAAGACCATCCGAATCCTGGTGGTGAACTATACCACTGAGGCGCTTTCAAGGGACGACCAGCTCGATGTAGGCGAGTTGGCAGTACAGTACGTGGACCAACACTACCGCCAGCCCATCACCCTCGAACAACTCTCCTGTCAGTTCAATGTGAGCCTGAGCCACCTCTGCCGTCAATTCAAGCGAGCGTGCGAGATGACCTTCACCGAGTACCTGCGCAAACGACGCATCGACTACGCGTGCACGCTGCTGCGCGGGACGAACAACTCCGTCTCCGAGATCGGGCGGCAGGTCGGCTTCGAGGACTACTTCTACTTCAACAAGGTCTTCAAGCGTGCCGTGGGCATCTCTCCTGCAGCGTATCGAAAGGGCAGTGGCGATGAGTAGGGAGAACACCTATTCGATCAACAGGCTCCTCTCCGCATTCTTTGCGCTCTTCTCCATCGCCCTGCTGAGCCTCTCCGCCTTCTACTTCTCCTCCTTCTCCTCGATGGTCTACGCCGATAGCCTCTCTTGGTTCCAAGAGCGGGCAGAGGATAACGCCGACGAGTTGAAGCAAGGCCTTCAGACGTCGGTGACCCAACTCTCCTGGTTTTCCACGATGATCGAGAACAATGACTATTGGGCCAGCACCAACTCCTATGAGCGGTTGCTGCACTTGAGAAACCTCTCGGGAAACCTCCGCGGCCTGATGGTGATCTCGCCCTACACCGACGCTGTTCTCGTCTCACAGGTCGGCAGCGATGTCATCCTCGAGAGCCACATCCTCGACGAAGAGGTATTTTTGAAGTTCCTGGACAAGTACAATCGCCGCAGGATCGCCATCCCCTCCTCCTTCGAGCTCTTTTGGGCCACCGAGGGCGGAGAGCCGTCGCACCTCGTCCTGCGCAGACCGATCAATGCATATGACCAACACGGCAACTTCACCCGCAGTATTGCCAGTGCCTACATGGCCCTACGCCTCGAGACGCTGTTGCCACCCCCTGAAATGGGTGAGCTGTGCCTGCTCTGCATCAAGGAGGGCGGCATCTTCGAGGTCCTTTACTCCGCAAATGGGGTGCGACAGGTCGACGCGCTGGCATTGGATGGGAACGACAGCGAGAGTACGATCACCATCGAGGGGATCGAGTACCTGATCTCGGTCCACGACATCGACTACGGCGGACTCTCCCTTGTCCTGCTGCAGTCCAAGAAACCGGTGGTGTTCCGCAACATCTCGGTACTGGTCAAGG
>JALOBD010000154.1 GCA_023228445.1 Sphaerochaeta sp.
ACCCCTTGGAGGTGGTCGAGCAGTACGGTGCGGATGCGATGAAGTTCACCCTCTGCTACATGGCCACCCAGGGCCAGGATGTCCTGGTCGACATGGACTCCTTCAAGCTCGGGTCGCGCTTTGCCAACAAGGTGTGGAACGCCACCCGCTTCATCCTGATGAACCTCGAGGGTGCCACGCTCCAGATGATGGCTACGGTGAAGAAGAACACCATCGATCGATGGATCTACCACCAGTTGAACACCACCGCCCAAAAGATCGAAAGCGCGATGGCCTCCTACAAGTTCAATGAAGGGGCGCAGGCAATCTACGACTTCTTCTGGAACGACTTCTGTGACTGGTACGTGGAGAGCGCCAAGGTCAACCTCTACAGCGAGGATGCAGAAGAAAAGAGTAGGCAGGTGAGCATATTGCTCGACCTTTTGGCCAGCTCGATGCGCCTGATGCACCCCTTCGCCTCATTCATCAGCGATGAGATCTACAGCCAGTTGCCCAATACTCACGATGAGTTGATCACCAGCGGATATCCACGCTACGACGCGGCTCTGGAGGCGGAACGGGATGCGCTGCTGGTCGCTCGACTGCAGGAAGCGGTCAGCGCCATCCGGGCACTGAAGAGCGAGCTCTCCATACCCCCGGAGCGCAAGGTGGGCGTGCTCATCAAGACCGACAAAGAGTTCGTCGCCAAACCGTTCTTTGTTGAGCACCAAACCCTGATCGCCTCCTTCGTCGGCGCCTCATCCCTTGCCATCGACGCTGATATGGATACCACCGGGGCCATTCCGGTGGCGGGTACCGGGTATGAGAGCTTTGTCTTTGTCGGTGAAGCGATCGACGTCAAGGCGGAGGTCGCCAAGCTCAACGCCGATCTGGCCAAGAACGAGAAGTCCCTGGCGCAGGTGAATGCCAAGCTGGGAAACGAGCAGTTCATGGCCAACGCCAAGCGCCAAGCCATTGCAAAGGAGGAGGGCAAACGCTTGGAGTTCGAGGAGAAGATTGAGAAGGGCAGGAAACACCTCGCGCTGTTGGCGAGTTTTGTTTGAGCGTATCAGAGAGAGAAGAGAAGAGAGAAGGCGTCCTTGCGGACGCCTTCGATGTCATTCACACTTTTCTTCTTGGATTTCTTTGCGGCGCTCCTTGCAGAGCTTGCCAATCTCAGCCAGCGCCTTTCTGGCCCTGGCAGCAGAGGCTTTCACCCCTTTTTCGCAAAAACGTGCATTCTCAGCGAGGTATGCCTCATACTGCATCATGATTTGTTCGTGGACAGTCATTCTTTCCTCCGTCAAACTAAGTTATTGTATTTTATCACGTCCTGCCCTCTATGCAAGAAGAAAGGAGCAAAAACCCTTAAAAACACCGGTAATTTTGATGTTTTACGGGTGTACTTGCTCGTGAGGGCGACTGAGACGACGAATTATCGCTCCTGGGACAACCGCCTTGTCGGTTTTCAGATAGTAGCGTTTCGGGTGATCGGCCTGCTCCACCACGTTGAACTCCTCATCGAGGAGGGTGAACCCATCATCTTCGATGACAGGGATATCAGGGGTGATGTACTCAAGATTCATGCCCGCTTTGAGCTGGTTCTTCAGTTCTAGTGCCCAGACGCCTGCACTGACCTCCTCTTCGAAGAGGCCACAGAAGAGGTAGGCGCGTTCATAGCTCTGCTCGGTGATGGTCCCCCGCTCCTCGGGGAAGAAGAATCCGGTGGAGTACTGGCGGTGGCTGACGGCAAAGAGATCTTTGCGATACTCCCTCCAACTCTCATCGCCGGTTGAGAGTGCGTCGAGGGCTTTGCGGTAGGCGCGGGTGACCACCGCCACATAGTGGCTGGACTTCATCCGCCCCTCGATCTTCAGGCTCGAGACACCACTGTCCACCAGACTCTGCAGGTGGTCGATCATGCAGAGGTCTGCCGAGCTTAAGATCGTGGTATGGTCCCCCTCCTCCTCGATGGGGAGGTAGTGGCCCGGCCGCCGCTCCTCCTCGAGGGCGAGGCGGTACTTCCACCGGCAACTGTGTGCGCAGTCGCCCTTGTTGGCACTGCGGCCGGTCATCGCCGAGGAGAGGAGGCATCGCCCGCTGTAGGCCATGCACATCGCCCCATGGACGAAGACTTCAAGCTCCAAGTCCCGGTTGCGCTCCTTGATGCGCCTGATGTCACTGAGCGGGGTCTCGCGACCCAAGATCACCCGCCGAAAACCGAGGTCGCCATAGAAGGCGACGCTCTCACTGTTGGTAGCGGAGGCTTGGGTGGAGAGGTGCAGCTCAACACCCGCTCCCAGCCCATCGCGCAAGATTTTGACCAAGGCCATGTCGCTGATAATGTAGGCGTCGAAGGGCCACTCTTTGATGGCGGGCAACGCATCCCGGAGGCGCTCGATGCGCTCTTCATCAAAGAGCATGTTCATCGTGCAATAGAGCCTCTTGCCGCTCTCCTCCTTGATCCTCTTCACCTCCTCAAGGTCGGATGGAGAGAAGTTCGTTGCCCTGGTGCGCAGCGAGAAGTCCGAGAGGCCGAGGTAGGCTGCGTCGGCCCCATAGGCGAAGGCCAGACGCAGCTTCTCGACACTGCCTGCAGGGCTGAGCAGCTCAACGCCCACCGACAGCTCCCCGCACCGCTTCGGCTACCGCCGCACTGATGGCGGCGATCTCCTCGCTCTTATTTGGGGTGATCTCCACCACCTGCTCGATCCGTTTGCGTTTGGCATCGAGCGGGAAGGCGATGGCGAGTACCTCTTCGATGGTTCCCACCATATGGAAGGTGATGCCCTTCCTCACCGTCTCATCGAGCTTGTCCAAGTCACGCTTGTTGAACTTGGGGATGATGATGTCGGTGATCTTGTTGCGTCGGGCAGCCAGCACCTTCTCCTTCAGCCCCCCGATGGGCATGACCTTTCCCTTGAGCGTCAGCTCACCGGTCATGGCGAGGTTGGGTGCCATGACCTGGCCGGTGACCAGGCTGTAGAGGGCCACCGTCATGGTGATGCCCGCCGACGGGCCGTCCTTGGGGGTCGCCCCCTCGGGGACGTGGAGGTGGACCGCGTTGTGGTCAAACCACGATGGATCGATGTTGCGCTCCTCGGCGTGGGCCTTCACCCACGTATGGGCGATGGAGACCGACTCCTGCATCACATCGCCGAGCTGGCCGGTGAGCTTGATCTCCCCCTTGCCCGGGGTGTTCTGCGCCTCGATGATCAGGGTGTCGCCACCGAGGGCCGTCCAGGCAAGCCCGATGGACATACCCGGCCGGTCGGCCTTGAGGATCTCGTCCTCGACGAAGATCGGCTGGCCGAGCAGATCCTGCAGCATCGCGGTGTCGACGACAATCGGCAGCTGGGAGTCGGGATTCTCGATCAGGCGCAGCGCGACCTTGCGGTGGATCTTATGCAGGCTCTTCTCATAGTTGCGCACCCCCGCCTCACGGGCGTACTCATCGGCGATCTTGCGCAGGATTGTCGGGGTGTACCGCACCTCGTCCTTGGTCAGTCCGTGCTTCTCGAGGCTCTTGGGCACCAGGTACTTGCGTCCGATGGCAAGCTTCTCGTCGCTGGTGTAGCCGGAGAGTTCGATGACCTCCATGCGGTCGAGCAGCGGCCGGGGAATCGTCTCCAACGTGTTGGCCGTGGTGATGAAGAGCACCTGGCTCACATCGAAGGGCACGTCGAGGTAGGTGTCCCTGAACGAGGAGTTCTGCTCAGGGTCGAGGACCTCGAGCAACGCACTGGCCGGGTCTCCCTGGTAGCTGATCCCCATCTTGTCGATCTCGTCGATGAGGAAGACCGGGTTCTTGGTCTTGGTGATCCTCAGGCCCTGGATGATCTTGCCGGGCAGTGCACCGATGTAGGTGCGCCGATGGCCCTTGATCTCGCTCTCGTCATTCATCCCACCGACCGAGAAACGGAAGTACTCCTTCTTCAGTGCCCGTGCGATGGAGACGCCGACGCTGGTCTTGCCGACCCCCGGGGGGCCGACGAGACAGATGATCGAGCCCTTGGTGTCCTGCTTTTTCTTGCGTACGGCGAGGAACTCCAAGATCCGGTCCTTCACATCGCGCATCCCGTAGTGGTCGCGCTCAAGGATCCGACGTGCACTGTCGATGGAGAAGTTCTCCGGCTTGGGGTCCTTCCACGGCAGGTCGCTGATGATCTCCAGGTAGGTGCGCGTCAACGCATACTCGGGGGAGGAGGGCTCCATGCCCTCGAGGCGACTCATCTCGCGCTCCACCGTCTCCTTGGCCTCCTCGTTGAGCGGAAGGTTCTTGAACTTCGCCTTCAGGCGGTTGATCAACTCGACCTTGGGGTTGGTGGTCAGGCCCAGCTCCTGCTGGATGGACTTCAGCTCCTCACGCAAGAAGTACTCGCGCTGGTTCTTCTCAAGCTTCTGGTTGACCCGCGCCTGGATCTTCGCCTGCACCTGGGCGATGTTCTGCTCGTTCTTGATGAAGACGAGCACCTTCTCGATGCGTCGGCGCACCACCAACGTCTCGAGAATCGCCTGTTGCTGGCGTCGTTCGACGTTGAGGATGCTGGCGATGAAGTCGGCCAGCTTGCCGGGATGGTCGATGTTGACCATGTTCAGCCGCATCTCCTCGCTGAAGAGCTGGTTGTTCTTTGTAAGGCTCTTCATCTCGCTGAGCAGCAGCCGCGTCCAGGCCCTCAGCTCCTCGACCTCATCCTCGATGTCGTCGAGGTAGCGTACCTCGGCGACGAGGTAGGGGCCACTGGGGTAGAACTGCTTGGTCTCGAACCGCTTGAGCGTCGAGATGAAGATTGAGATTCCCCCGTCGGGGAGCTTTATTTTCTTAACGATCTTGGCAACGGTTCCCACACTGTAGAGGTTCTCGGCCGTGTATTCATCGCTCTCGCCCTCATCCTTGACCAGGAGGAGGCCGAGAAAGCCCCCGTGCTTGATCGCCTGGTTGACGATCTCGACATCCGGGGTGTCGGTGATCATCAGGGGCGTGAAGAGGCCCGGGAAGACCGGATTGCCGGTCACCGGAAGGATAAACAGATTATTGGGAAGCAGTTGCTCAATGGGCATGAGTTCCTGTTCAGACATAGCGCCTCCATAAATAACGATACTCGGATGGGGTCCTCCCCACCCACATCAAAGGTACTCAAAGTTTTTCGCAAAGGAAAGCTAC
>JALOBD010000155.1 GCA_023228445.1 Sphaerochaeta sp.
GATATTCCGGGTGCTCATCGAAGTTGAAGTAGGCGACTTTCTCATAATACCTCTGCCCAAACTCCTTGAGCAACCAAGTTTTTCCCACCTGACGCACCCCCTGTAAAATCAGCGGCTTGCGATAGGGTGAGTTCTTCCAATCGATCAAAGACTGCATCGCGCTTCGTTCCAAGGAAACCCTCCTCGATTCCTATCGTACTATAGGGCTGGGTTTGGTGAAAAGTCAATGAAAATCACATAAAAAGCAGAGAAAGTGTGGTTATCCTCACATTTCCTGCGGAAATTATGTGATATAGCCCTGTTCTTGCCGATGTAATCCCTCGGTATGAGACATGCTCCAATTACATAGGTTTTGATCAAGATTGGGGTAAAACTGCATCTCCATCATCCTTCTCTGTGACTGCTGTCATTAGGATGAGAATGAATGGTATGAAGCAATACTATATATATATTTAATTTGAAATGATGATTGGATTATTTCGTGTTGTGCGTAGCGTATTCAATCGACGAAAGCCTTCGATGCACACCAGTTGCTCTTATGGCGATATTTACTTGTGATTTTTTCGACAAACGCTGAAGATGATGGCGACCTTTTCCCACTTCGATGGTAGAGTGCAAGTGATGGTCGAATGAGTCTGAATGACTGGTGGTACGACCATCAAGGATGACGCATATGGCACAACACCAAGCGATGGAACGTGCTGTTGTTGATGACGCCGAGCCTCCGCTCCTCCCCGTGATGGATGCAAATGGCCGGCCCGGATGCCCCCCCAACCCCCCCTCAGCTTTGGACGGCAGAATCGAGACGTTTCGGAGAACCCATTATCCGGACACGAGCGATGCGGTGTGGGAGAACTGGCACTTCCAGCTCTCCCATCGCATCACCACAGCAGAGGAACTCTCCCGGTTCCTCACACTCTCAGAAGCAGAGAGTGCCGCCTTCGAGAGAGCGGATGCGCTGCTCTCCTTTGCTATCACCCCCCACTACCTCTCCCTCATCGATCCCAACGACAGAGACAACGCGCTGCGCAAGAGCGTCGTGCCCACCATCGCTGAGACGATCCGCAGCGCTGATGAGAGCGATGACCCCTTGGGTGAGGGTGAGGACTCCCTCCTTCGGTGTCTGGTGCACCGCTACCCCGACCGGGTGCTCTTTCTGACGACCAACTTCTGTTCCACCTACTGCCGCTACTGTACCCGCTCCCGGATGGTCGGCCACAGTGAGGCGCTCTCCTTCCACTGGCAGAAGGGGCTCGACTACATCGCCTCCCACCCCGAGATCCGTGATGTGGTGGTCAGCGGAGGCGATCCGCTGACCCTCAGCGACGAGGTGTTGGACAGCCTGCTCGCCTCGCTCTTTGCCATCAGTCATGTCGAGATGGTGCGCATCGGCACCAAGGTGCCGATGGTCATGCCCCAGCGGATCACCGAAGGGCTCTTGCAGGTACTGCGTCGGTATAAACCGTTGTACATGAGCGTACACGCCACCCACCCCGACGAACTCTCCTCGCGCTCGGTCAAGGCACTCAATGACCTGGCCGACAGCGGGGTGGTGCTTGGCAGCCAGACGGTGTTGCTCAAAGGCATCAATGACTCTCCTGAGACTCTTCGCTCCCTCTTTCACTCGCTGTTGAAGGTCCGGGTCAAACCCTACTACCTCTACCAGTGCGACCCGATCAGTGGCAGTGAGCACTTTCGTACCACCGTCGACAAGGGCAAGGCCCTGATGGCAACGCTACGAGGCTTCACCAGTGGCTACGCCGTGCCGCAGTACGTCATCGACACCCCCGGCGGCGGTGGCAAGGTCCCGATCCTCCCCGCCTACGAGGTGGGCCAGGATGATCACGCCCTCTACCTGCGTAACTGGGAGGGCAACATCTACCGCTACCCGACCCTTCGTGAGGTCGCTTCATGTTAGTGGGGCTCACCTACGACCTCAAGGATGAGTGGCACCTTCGCGGCTACCGCGACGAGGCGATCGCCGAGATGGACAGCGTGGTGACGATCGACGCCATCGAATCTTCGCTGAAGAGGCTGGGATTCGATACGCTGCGCATCGGCTCGATCTTCGCCCTCGTCGAGCTTTTGGCTTCCGGCAAACGCTGTGATCTGGTCTTCAACATCAGTGAGGGGCTCTTCGGCCTGCTACGCGAATCGCAGGTACCGGCGCTCCTCGATGCCTACCAGATCCCCTATGTCTTCTCTGACTCCTTCACACTGGCCATCACGCTGCACAAGGAGCTGGCCAAGGCGGTGGTGAGAAGGGCACACCTTCCCACCGCCGAGAGCGTCCTCATCGCGAGTATGGATGAGGTTGTCCAGGTGGATCTCTCCTATCCCCTCTTCGTCAAACCAGTGGGGGGAGGCACCGGCATGGGTATCACCGCAATGAGCAAGGTCGATGGGGCAGCACAGCTGCGCTCAGTATGCTCTGCCCTGCTCAGACGCTATAACCAACCGGTCTTGGTGGAACGCTACCTTGCCGGGCGGGAGTTCACCGTCGGGATTACCGGCAGTGGGGGCGAGGCAACGTGCATCGGGACGATGGAGATCATTGTGGATGCCCGTAGCGACGGGGGCATCTACTCCTACACGAACAAACAGGAGTACCTGGAGGTGGCGCGATATGTGAAGGGGGAGGGAGCGGTCAAGGTGGCGTGTGAGCGCGTCGCCCTTACTGCTTGGCGGGCTCTGGGGTGTCGCGATGGAGGGCGAGTCGATCTGAAGATGGACAGTGCGGGAACCCCACACTTTCTTGAGGTGAATCCGCTTGCCGGCCTCCACCCCATCGACAGCGACCTGCCGATCCTCTCGAGGATGCACGGCCTCTCCTACGATGATCTTGTCGCCCGCATCATGGCTTCGGCGGGCAAACGGACCAGACTATGCACATCATGATTCTCACCGACGCCATCGGCGGCCAGGCGACCAAAGATGAAGCCGATACGCTTGCCCAAGTGACAGCGGTGAAGCGGGCGCTCCGTCGCCTCGGCCACAGCGTCGAGGTGGGGTACTTCTCGCTGAACCTCATCCAGGCGGCCCGTCGAATCCAGGCCAGCGGCTGTGACCTGGTCTTCAACTTGGTGGAGAATCTCGCCTCAAGCCGGCTCTTGCACCTCGTGCCACTGCTCTGCCAGTCCATCGGGGTGCGCTGTAGTGGAGGTTCGAGCACGACCCTCTGCCTGAGTGGGGACAAGGTGGAGGCCAAACGGCTCCTCTCTCTCAAGGACCTTCCCACCCCCGACTGGATCGAGAGCGGCGACCAGAAGTACCTCAGGGCGTTCCTCAACATCCCGATGATCATCAAGGCGCGGGCTCAGGAGGCATCGGTGGGGATCACCGAGGACTCGGTACGCACCTTTTCCCACATTCGGGACTTCAAGGCGCTCTTTGAGGAGGGGGATGTCTTTATCGAAGAGTACATCGAGGGGCGGGAGTTCAACCTCTCCATCCTCCCCGGCGGTGTGGTGCTGCCACCGGCTGAGATCCTCTTCGTCGACTATCCTGCTACCAAGACACGGGTGGTCGGCTATGAGGCGAAGTGGGAGGAGGACTCCTTTGCATATCAGAATACCCGACGCACCTTCACCTTCACTGAGGAGGATACCCCCTTGATCAACCATCTCACACATTTGGCACAGGAGACCTACGACCTCTTTGGCTCGAGCGGCTACGCCCGGGTGGACTTCAGGGTCGATCGGCATGGACGCCCCTACATCCTGGAGTTGAACAGCAACCCCTGTATTGCAGTCGACAGCGGCTTTGTTGCCGCTGGTGAGCAGGCAGGCTACTCGTATGAACGCCTCATCGAGGCCCTGATCACCGAGGCGTAGGATGACCATCCGAACCCTCCCAACCCAAGCCGACACGGATGCGATCAAGGCGATCCTCACCGAGAGCGGCTTCTTCAATGACGAAGAGATCGAAATCGGTGTCTCCCTCATCGAGGAGTATCTGAAGGAGGGAGAGGGAAGCGGGTACTCGTTCCTCTTTGCTGAGGAAGGTGGGGTGGTGACCGGCTATACCTGCTATGGCCCCATCCCCGGTACCCGCTTCAGCTGGGATCTCTATTGGATCGCCGTCGCCCGGGACACACAGGGAAGGGGTGTCGGACAACACCTGCTGACAGCAACCGAGCAAGCGATCAGGGGGCAAGGTGGCAGGCGCATCTACGTGGAGACCTCCTCGCGCCCCCTCTACGACCGCACCAGGAGGTTCTATGAACAGTCCGGCTACAGGGAGGAGGCACGCCTGCGATCATACTACGCCCCTGACGACGACAAGGTCCTCTGTGTGAAGTGGTGGGAAGATGGAAACGAGCGTACAGATTCATGAGCGTTGGCAAGACATTGGGGACCTGAGAGCCGTCATCGCCCTCATTGCATCGGCAGGAATTGCCAGAGAAATCGAGTCTTTGCTCAAGGCGGCGCTCGATGGAAACGGACAATGTGTGCTCACCCTCGCCCGTGACGGTGAAGCGTGCATCGCCTTCGCCTTCGCCAATCGGGGCATCGGCTTGGAGAGCGGGGGCGGCTACCTCTGGGTCAATGAGCTCTTTGTCAAAGAGGAGTACAGAAGAAGAGCGGTTGCCTCCACGCTGCTCGCGTCCCTTGAGGCATGGGCGCGAGAGCGGAACCTCAAACGCATCATCCTGGCTGCCAATCCCACCAACCGCGCTGCGTTGGCGCTCTATGGGAAGGCGGGCTTCTGTGTCGAGAGCGCAGCGTGGCTGGAGAAGGAACTGCAGGATACAAGGATGACCTGACTTTGCGAGAAAACGGAAACATCTGGATCTGAACCTGATAAAGCCCATGGCACATTCTACGCCTCAATTCAAAGCAGAGTGAGCCACTTTCTGTTGCTACGCAATGAGAATTGATATTTTACCCCGAATGCCCAATTGAAAAGATTCTGGGAGTTTTCTCTTCCATAGTATTGTTTTCAGGTGAGGAATGTGAACAAGGGTTGAAATAGTTTCAGACTTCTATTGTTTCCACAGGATACCATTGATATAATGAATGCGTGGGATTTGCAATATGTGTCCCAAAAATTATAGATAGTGTCCTAAGTGAACTGAGTTGAGGTGTCTCCCACATGAAGAA
>JALOBD010000007.1 GCA_023228445.1 Sphaerochaeta sp.
CTCGCGGGCGATATCCTTGATCGTCGGGCGCTTGTTGCCGTTTCTCGTATCTCTCATCTGCCTATCCTTGCCCCAATGGCGAGCATCGTATCATACCAGGGAAGAAAAAAGAACCACCTTCAATCCAGCCTGGTCGCTATGGAGATACTAAACCGGTTTTCTTGCCTCGTCAACGAGGCTCTCATCACAATGTCTGTACGGTGCGCTCCACGGTGATCACCAACGCACCACGTGCCCAGCCAAAGCGTTCGCTGATCTGGTCATAGGCTGTTCCTTCGGTCTCGATGCGGGCGGTTCCATAGAGAGAAAAGCCCGCTCCCTTGTAGCGCAGGCCCATCACATCGCGATTGCTCACCGAGAGGAGTACCGTGTTGTCCTTCTTCAGGTTCTCCTCGGTGTGGACCATGCCGCCGACCGGGATCAGAAGATCGTTGCCGTCGATGATGACATAACTGTTCCACGTGTTGACCACGTGGGGGCCGGCCGGGCCGTTGGTGACGATCGTCAGCGCACCATCGGCGCCGGTGGTGAGAATTTCAATGAGTTTTGGGTCGAGCATCAGTAGGGTCTCCTCTCAGACTCCATGGTATCACACGTTCAGGATCGGTCCATGGCCGGGGGCCACCAGATCGACGGAAAGAGCGAGCAGACGCTCTTTGAGCGCTCCTCGCCGCGCCTCATCGGCGACCTGGATCGGTGAGATCGCCTCGACCTCCACCTTCCAGTTGCTCTTGTGGCGCTCCTCCTCGCTGTGCCCGTAGCGGATCATCAGGTCGCTTGAGAAGAAGATCTTGTTCTTGCGTTCATAGGCCAAGAGTCCATCCCAGAGGTGCATCTCGCTCGGGTAGGCGATCATCTCAAGCTCCAGGTCCCCGAGGGTGAGGACCTCTCCATCCCGGGCGATGGTGACGTCGGCCTTGATGCCGAAGCCGGTGATCTGGCGGGCGGTCACCTCACCGGCGATGACTTTAGCCGCCGGGTAGATGGAGAGGACGGTGGAGAGCGCGCCGCACTCGTCGCTCTCGAAGTGGGAGACGAAGATGGATGAGACCTTGCGTCCCTCAAGAGCCTTGAGCAGCGACGGTGCGTCACTCTCGGCCCCGGTATGGATGAGAACCGGTTCACTGACTCCTGCCAAGTACTGGTTGAAGGTCAGGTCGATGTACTGGTTATAGGTGGTGTGTCGCCAGAGGTGTGGGGTTATTTGGGTCATGGTGTTTCTCCTTACATAATCATAGTGATTTAGTAGGAGATATGTCAAATCCCACTCGTGTTGACAGTGCAACTTTTATTGTGATACGTTTGCCAAGCCGGCCGGATAGCTCAGTGGGAGAGCGATTGCCTTACACGCAATTGGTCGGGGGTTCAAATCCCTCTCCGGTCAATGGACGTGCCAGATGTGGCGCGTCTTTTTTTTTCTTCCCGTATTGACTATAGTAGGCACAGAGGGCGATCGTGCAATTGAATGTGGTCATCTGGTACTTCTTCTTCTATGCGGTGATCGGCTACCTGGTCGAGGTAGCCTATTGTTCAATCCTGCAGCACAGGCTCGTCAATCGGGGCTTCCTCTACGGGCCATGGTTGCCCATCTACGGTATCGGCGCGCTCGTGATCGCAGCCTGTACCCGCCCGTTTGCCGAGTATGCCCTTGTGGTCTTCCTCGCCACCATGGCGTTGACCAGCCTCGTCGAGTACATCACCAGTGTGGCCCTGGAGCGCTTCTTCGGCCTCAGGCTCTGGGACTATTCGGGCTATCGGTTCAATTTCCGTGGTCGGGTGTGCCTGAAAAACACCGTGCTCTTCGGCCTCTTGGGTCTCTCGCTCGTTTATGCCATCCATCCAGCCATCCAGGCGCTCTTGGCGATGATGGACCTGCGGGCACAGGAAGTGGGTGCCCATGTGATCGTGCTGCTCCTCGGCATCGACACCACCGCCTCGTCGTTGGGAATGGTCTCGTTCACCACGCTGTTGGAGCGCTACCACCGCCGCAAGGGCGAGATCGAGGAGAGGCTCGCCGCCCTGGCCGCCTCGGCGCAGGCACGCCTACTCATCGAGCATCTCAAGGAAGAGCGCCACGAGCTCTTGGAGAGCCTGGTCGCCCGCTCACGCTCCATCCTCTCCCGCTTCCCATCGCTGACCTCGCAGAGCGAGGAGCGACGAGGTCACCTGCGTACCCTGCGTGAACGGTTGGGGCACATACTGGAGGAGCATGGCAATGATGAGAAGTGATGACCTGCGAGCGCGCTTGATGGATATCCAGGGCCGCGTCACTGAGGCGGCAAACGAGTCTCTGCGAAAAGGCGATGCGGTACGCCTGATGGCGGTCAGCAAGACCCACCCCTATGCGGCGATGCTCGCCCTCGCTGCGGCGGGGCAGCTGCTCTTCGGTGAAAACCGGGTGCAGGAGGGGGAGGCCAAGCTGCCTGACAAGGGGGAGCGGCCCCTTACCATCAACCTCATCGGTCACCTGCAATCCAACAAGGCTCGCAAGGCCCTCGCCCTCTTCGACCGCATCGACAGCGTCGACTCATTGCGCCTGGCCAGACGCCTCGATGGACTTATCGAGGAGCCCTATCCCATCCTGTTGGAGCTGAACACCAGCGGCGAAGCGGCCAAGCACGGGTTTAAGGACGAGGATGCACTCTTCTTCGCCCTCGATGAGATTGTCACGATGGAGCACCTGCGGGTGGAGGGCCTGATGACCCTCGGCCCGCTCGGGGGGGACGAGCGGGCAACGCGTGCCGCATTCTCCCGCTTGCGCGAGAGCTTTGAGCGTGCCAAGGAGCGCTTTGACTTGCCGTCGTTCTTCGAGCTCTCCATGGGGATGAGCGGGGACTGGCCCCTTGCCATCGCCGAAGGCTCGACGTGTGTGCGGATCGGCACGGCCCTCTTCGGTCCACGGGAGGGGAGATGAGACGTTCAATTGCCGTGGTATTGGTCATCCTGCTGCTCGCCCCGCTCTCGGTGGCGGGCGAGCCGCTGAAGGAGTATGTTCCCTACCAGGAGGGTGAATTCCCGCTCTGGACCTACAAGATCCGGCGTGCCGAGCAGATCTTCTTCGGCTCGATGATCATCACCATCCCGGCTGCCGCCCTCATCTACTCGCTGGCGGTCAACAACAACGTGCTCGCCCAGCCGACGAGCCAGGGGCAGGCGTATCTGGTCAGTGGTGCCATCGCGGCAAGCCTGTCGCTCTCCATCTCCATCGCCGACTACGTCATCGGTGAAGTGAGGAAGCCCTGATGGCCATCGTGCACCGCACCATCGAGGTGGAAGTCGGCCCTGTCACCGAGGCGATGCGCCTCGATGCGTACGTCGTGCAGGCTCGCGATGGGCTTTCACGCTCACTCTTCTCCAAGGCCGATACCCGCCTCACCCTCAACGGCAAGGAGGTGAAGAAGAGCCGCCTCGTCAAGGAGGGGGACCGGATCGTCGTCACCTACACCGAGGCGCACTACGAGGGCATCGTCGCCCAACCGATCGACCTCTCTGTCCTCTATGAGGACAACGACCTTTTGATCATCGACAAGGAGCAGGGGGTGGTGGTCCACCCTGGGGCCGGCAACCGGGACCAGACGCTGGTCAACGGCCTGCTTGAGCGCTACGGCACCGACTTTGCCGCCATGGGTGAGGAGGGCAGGCCGGGGATCGTGCATCGCCTCGACAAGGATACCAGCGGTGTGATGGTCATCGCCCTCAACGCGAAGAGCCAGCGCGCCCTCAGCGCCCAGTTCAAGGCGCGGACGACTGAGAAGGTCTACGTAGCGGTGGTGCGCGGAAGGGTCAAGGAACGGCGGGGCACGATCGAGAGCAACATCATGCGTGACCCGGTCCGGCGCACCCAGTACACCACCTGTGGCAGCGGTGAGGGGCGCACTGCCCGCACCGACTATACCGTGGTTGCCCGCTCCTTGCAGTGGACCCTGCTGCGCATTGTCCTCCATACCGGGCGGACCCACCAGATCCGCGTGCATCTGAAGTCCATCGGCCACCCGATCGTCGGTGATCCCATCTACGGCAGTGGCGCCCCCCCATCGTTGTTGCTCCATGCGTTGGCACTGGGCATCGACCACCCCACCACCGGTGTGAGGATCCGCGCCGTCGCCCCCTTGCCCCGCCGGATCAAGGAGTGGGTGTACGGGGCGAGCGCACCGAGAGGTTTGCGTTGAAGAGGCGCTCGATGCGCAGCTTGCTCGGCGATCCGTGGCCACCGAAGAGCAGGGTGTTCTCATCGAGGCAGAAGAGCTTTTTTTCGATCAGATTGACCAACAGGCGCTCTTCGCTCGGTCCACCGCTCTTGCCAACCCATCCGCTGTGCAGCACATCCCCGCTGAAGAGCGCCCCGCCGATTCTCCAGACGATCGAGTCGAGGCTGTGCCCTGGCAGGTGTATCGCCTCGATGGGAAGGTCGCAGAGCGTGAGGGTCTGGCCGTCGCATACCCGGTTGAAGGGGAAGGGGAAGCGGCTGTGCTCACTTGCCCACACCTCGACATCGTAGATCTTCCTCAGTGTGCCCAGTCCCTCGTGGTGGGCGAGGTGGCCGTGGGTGAGCAGCACATGGGCCAGGGTGAAGTGGTGGTCCTCGATCAGCTTGACCAACTCGATCTCCACCGAGCCCGGGTCGATGAGCAGCGCCTGGCGATTCTCCTTGTTGGCCACCAGGTAGGTGTTGCAGAGCGCCAAGGAGGAGAAGTGTTGGTAGATGTTCATCGATGGGCCTCTTGCCAGTTGGAGTAACGCAGCGAGACGTTGCGCCGTCGGCTGTGGCGGAAGTCCGTCTTCTTCAGGTTGCAATCCTCGAAGGGAGAGTCGGTCAGCAGTGCGGTGTTGAAGGTTGAGTAGTAGAAGTCACACTCGCTGAAGTTGGTCTTATTTGCCACGATGCCGCTGAAGTTGGAGTGGATGAAAAGGGAGCCGGAGAGGTCGCAGTCGATGAAGCGGCTGCCGGCAAAGACACAGTAGCGCACATCGACTGCGGTGAAGGTACAGCGCTCGAAGAGGCAGAAGTCGAAGAAGCAGTTGACCATCACCAGCGAGCTGAAGTCCACGTCGGTGAAGGTGCACCACGCCAGGTTGTTGCCGGCCATCCGTTTGGGAGCGATGGTGAGGTTGCACAGGTGTGCTTCGCTGACCGAGAGGTCGACGACCGTGTCACTGCCATTCAAGAGTTGGATGGTGTGGGCGAAGATGGCGTCCTGTTGGCTGCTATGGTAGTAGCAGTGCTCATCATCTGCATGGGCGTAGTGGTGGCACCCTGCCACGGTACAGGTTCTCAGCGCAAACATACCCAAGGGTAGCAGATGGACCTCTGTTGTCAAGGGGACACTTTCCCATTAGAGTGAATGACGGAGGAGTATGAGCGAGTATATCGGACAGGTGAGCCGGGGGATCAACAATATTTTTACCGTGCTCCATGAGAGTGGGAGTTATCAGTGTAGGATCTGGGGCAAACAGCTGAAGGAGATCAGTGGTGAGTACAACCCCCTGGCCGTTGGCGATTGGGTGAGCTTTACCGTCACCGGCACCGGCGAGGGGATGATCAGCGAACGCCTTGAGCGTACGAGCACCTTCACCCGTTGGAACGCCAAAGGGGCGGTCAACCAGACGGTGGTGGCCAACATGGACCTCATCGTCTGCATCACCAGTTGCGACAACCCTCCCTTCCGTCCCCGGTTTGTCGACCGGGTCATCGCCTGTTGTGACCGCGTCGAGGCGATGATCGTGCTCAACAAGAGCGATCTCGGCCTCTCCAAGTTCGAGAAGGAACGGTTCAAGCTCTACGGTGACCTCGGCTACAAGACGATGGAGGTCAGTGCACTGAGCCACAAGAATATCAGGCGCCTGAACAGGGCGCTGGCAGGCAAGACCGTCGCCTTTGTCGGTCAGAGCGGAGTGGGCAAGTCCACCCTGATCAACGAACTCTTGGGCAGCGACCTGCGCACCGCCGAGGTCTGTGAGAAGTACAACCGCGGGCGCCATACCACCAACCACTCCCTCCTGCTCGAGGGGCCGGACTACCGTCTCGTCGATACCCCGGGGGTGCGGGAGATCATGGTCCCCCACACTGACAAGCAGCAGCTCTTCAACGCATTCCCCGAATTCAGTGCCTATGACGGCCTGTGTGCCTTCGATCCCTGCTTCCATGACGAGGAGCCCGACTGCATGGTGCGCGAAGCGGCCATCGCGGGCAAGATCGACGGCGACCGCTACGAAAGCTACCTGCGCATGGTCGCTTCCCTTGATGAGAAGGGGCCCGAATGGCTGGGCAGGAGCGAAGCGTCACAAGAGTGGCGCAACCGAAGGGAGAGTGATGAACACGAAGAGTATTGAGGTGCTCGGCTTTCCCGTCATCAAGGGGCGCATGGCCCGCCACTGCCGCGCCGAGGAGGGGCAGGCCTATCTCGCCTCGATGGGGTTTCTTGCCACGAAGGGTGAATTGCTCGAGCGCCAGGTGCTGCTGGTCGAGTGTGTCCAGCTCCTTGGCCAGGGCAAGGATGGGTTTGTGCAGACCTTCCCCTCCATCGCTGCGCTCATCGACGACCTGGAAGATCCGATCAACACGGTCGAGGGGACGGCTCTGACAGACCTTGCCTCCTACATCGAGGCAGCGAGCCACCTCTTTGAAGGGGTGCATGAAAGCCAGGCGGATGGCAGCCGGTTCGAACGCGCCGCCGCCATGATGGGAAGCGAGTTCCCCCAAGAGTTGAGCGCGCTTGCACTGGCCATCCGGCGCGACTTGGATGAGAGCGGCGAGGTACGCAGCACCCACCCGGCGTTGGTCAAGCTCACCAAGGAGATCGAGCAGGTGCGCTCCCGCCGGACCACCTACTGCCGCCAGTACATCCGTGAGCATGGCAGCGTCATCCAGGGTGAACAGGAGGCGCTGCGTGACGGCCGTCTGGTCATCCCCATCAGGCGGGAGGCCCACGCACAGGTCGGTGGCTTCGTCACCTCAACGAGCGCGAGCGGGTCGACGCTCTTCATGGAGCCCTTCGCGCTGGTTGAGTTGAACAACGCCGTCGTCATGAAACAAAACCAGATCTTTGTGGAGGTCGCCAAGATCCTTGCCGGCCTCGCATCCCTTGCCCGCAGTGTGCTCGGCGATCTTGCGACCCTTCGAGAGAACGTCGGGCGCACCGACAGCCACCTCGCCATCGCCCGGTGGATCGGCGAGGCAGGGGCCACGCCCACCAATGTGGAGAGCGAACGCCTCAGCCTCATCGAGGCGCGCCACCCGCTCTTGGGAGCGAAGGCGGTGCCCATCACCCTCACCCTCGATGAGGGGGTGCGTGCCGTCGTCTTCAGCGGCCCCAATGCCGGAGGCAAGACTGTATCCATCAAGACGGTGGGCCTCTTTGGCATGATCAACCAGTTCTGTGCCCACATACCGGCCAAGGAGCAGAGCACCCTGCCACTCTTTGACGACATCTTCTGCGACATCGGAGACGAGCAGTCCATCGACGACGAACTCTCCACCTTCAGCGGCCACATGAGGAACATTGCACAGATCCTCTCCAAAGCCGGGCCTGCTTCGTTGGTCCTTCTCGATGAGTTGGGCAGCGGCACCGACCCGGTGGAGGGGTCGGCCATCGCCCAGTCGATCCTGGAGTACGCCCACCACCGCTGTCGCCTTACACTGGTGACCAGCCACCATACCCTGCTCAAGCAGTATGCCTATGCCAAGAAGGAGATCATCAACGCCTCGATGGCCTTCGATGACCGTTCGCTGGAACCTACCTTTACCATTGTGGTGGGCCTGCCTGGGGAGAGCCATGGACTGGACATGGCTCGGTCGATGGGCCTGCCGCCTGGAGTCATCACCCAAGCCGAAGAGCTCTTGGGCAGCGAGCAGCTCAAGCTCAGTGCGATCATCAAGGATCTGGAGGGGCGGCGCATCGCACTGGAGGAGGCGGCCCGTAGGGTGGAGAAGCGACGCCTCATGGTGCAAGCCGAGGTGCGCGCGGTGCAGCTGAAGGAGCTGCGCCTCAACCAGGAGCTCGCCCTGCTCAAGGCCAACCAGCTCACCAGCCTTGAGCGCTTCACCCGCGAAAAACGGCGTGAACTCGAGCAGTTGGTAGCCGACCTGCGCCGAGGCGGGGCAGACAAGGAGGAGACGGCCCCGGTCAACACGCTGATGGCCAGCCTCACCGATCGCATCGAGAAGGAGACGTCTGCACTGCAACAGCTGCGAGAGACGATCGAGGAGGCGAAGCCCAAGGGGCCGCCCCCCTCCTTCGAAGTGGGCATGGATGTGCTCTGTGGTCCCTCAAAGCGGGAGGGCAAGATTCTCAAGAAGCTGGGAAAAGGGCGCTACCAGGTGGCGATCGATGCGATGAAGATGACCTTGAAGGCCAGCGATTTGACACTGGCCAGAGCTGAGGCGACACCAGTGTTCGTCTCCTACCAAGGCAGCACCGCCGCCCCCAAGACGGTCCTCGATGTGCGTGGCCACTCCCTTGAAGAAGCCCTCTCGCTGGTCCAGCTCCAGATCGAGGGGGCGCTGGTCCATGGCATGGAGAGCTTTGCCATCATCCACGGCTTCGGCGACGGCATCCTCAGCCGGGGCATCGCCGAGTACTTGAAGGGGGTGCGGGCGGTGAAGGACTACCGCTTTGCACTGCCCGAGGATGGCGGGATGGGCAAGACGTACGTCATGCTCGGATAAATCGACACTTTACACCATCACACGGGTGGGCGATACTAAACTCAGGAGCCGAACAATGAGTGACTACATGGAAGGAAGCGGAGTGCAATACCACCTGCACATCAAGGAAGGGGATATTGGACGCTACGTCATCCTGCCCGGTGACCCGAAACGGGTTGCCCAGATCGCCCGACACCTCAGCGATGCGGTCCCGGTGGCCGACAACCGTGAGTACGTGACCTATACCGGCACCCTTGACGGGGTGCGTGTCAGTGTGACCTCCACCGGCATCGGGGGCCCGAGTGCCGCCATCGCAATGGAGGAGCTGTACCGCTGTGGGGCAGATACCTTCATCAGGATGGGAACCTGCGGGGGAATCGATTTGGAGGTGTTGGGAGGGGATGTGGTCATCGCGACGGCCGCCGTGCGCGCCGAGGGAACCAGCCGAGAGTACGCCCCCATCGAGTATCCGGCAACCGCCTCCTTCGAGATTGTCGAGGCGTTGGCCAACGCCGCCCGGGCTCTGGGCAAACGTGCCCATATCGGGGTGGTGCAGTGCAAGGACTCCTTCTATGGCCAACACGAACCGGCACTCATGCCGGTCAGCTACGAGCTGCTCAACAAGTGGGAGGCGTACAAGCGCCTTGGCGTGTTGGCCAGCGAGATGGAGAGTGCTGCCCTCTTTGCCGTGGCGGCCCACCTCAAGGTTCGCTGTGGCAGTGCCTTCTCGGTGGTGGGCAACCAGGAGCGCGAGTTGCTGGGCATGGAGAATCCCATCAACCACGACACCGAGGCGGCGATTGTGCTGACCATCGAAGCGTTACGCCAGTTGATCGCATCCGATGGCCGTTGAGTGCTCCTTGACGGCGATGACCAAGGAGAGGGGGTAGGGCAAGAGCGACGACCCGCTCTTGCCCAGCTCGGCACAACAGAGCCCCCCGTTGTAGAGCTCATGGGTACCCGAGTATGGCCAGAGCCTGCCCATGCGGGCCAGGTGGGCCAGGAGGTCGAGCACGAGATGGTCGGGCACCTGGCTGCGACCGGTGAGCGTGTGGGGGCAGTAGGTGAGCGCCTCAAGCGAGGTCGGCAACAGCAGATAGTCGACCAATGATTGTCCGTCCCCCTCCAATTCAGTCTTGAAGCGTGTCAACAAGAGCGCAGCTTCCCGCCGAGTGCGGTATAGCCTGCTATTCGGTGATCGAAAGTTGGTGTAGTAGAGCATCGTCACCTCCTGCCCCTATAGGCAATTGTATGGTCCGTTTGCTTCAGGGCCGATAAGTCGTGCATAGTGTACGCTCCGTTCACAGCCAAATCACACGCTGTCTCCCGTCTCCCATATGGGCGAGGATGCTCACATCCAAAGAGAGAAGTGTGTCCCTCCCCCAACGCTGCTCCTCGTGAACGAGGAGCGGCATTGGTGCGCGAGCGAGCAGGGGAGAAGGTGGCCGTGTCGCCTCAGCAGAAATGACAGTATTCGCCTCAGTTGTGCGCACCTGGTTGAATAATCTTCTTCAATCAACGATAATAATCGGAGTTTGGCCCCAGTGGTGCAGGTATGTTGCGTTCGCAGCTGCTTGCCGGGTACGTATCATCACGCATCGAGGTAGGATTCAGATGGCCCAGCAGATTCAAGAGTTAGTCGCATCCATCCGCAAGGATGGCATCGAGGTTGCCCAACAAGAGGCAAACGAAATCGTCGAGGCTGCCCGCAAAGAGGCTGCCCGGGTCGTTGCTGAGGCCAAGAAGGAGCGCGATTCGCTCCTCTTGCAGGCTGAGCGGGAGATTGCCACCAAGGAGGCCAGCGCCCGCGCATCGCTGGCACAAGCCAGCCGTGACGTGCAGATTTCACTCAAGGACGCCCTCACTGCCCAATTGGACCGCCTCTTGGTCGATACGGTCACCAAGGCACTCTCCTCCAAAGATGTGGTGGACCTTATCACCAAGGTCGTCGAACTCTCCGGTGAGAGCCATACCAAGGTGCTGGAGCTGAACAAGAAGGAGTTCGATGCCCTCGCTGAGAGCCTGAAGGGCAAATTGGCCGGTGATTTGAAGAACGGCCTTGAGATCAAGCCGGTCCCATCGGTGGACGGTGGCTTCAAGCTGGCCGAGAAGGATGGCACCAGCTTCTTTGACTTCTCGGCACCTGAGACCGCAGCACTGCTCAAGCCCTACCTCTCACACGCCATCGAGGCGTTGATCTTCAACTGAGGGGTTTGCGGTGGCTTCGTATTACTACTACGCATCGACGCTCCCACACCTGCGCCTCGACGGGCCGCTGCCCTTCGATGTGGCAACCTTCTTGGCCGCCTCCAGCGACCAGGTGAGCCGGCGTGACCACGCGCTGCTGGTGGCTGCCGTCGAAGGGAGGGAGAGCAGACACCCCTTCATCAGGCGGTGGCAACGCCACCAGCGACTGCTCAAGAGTGAGCTGGCTGCCCAGCGTAGCCGCAGGAAGGGGTTGGGCGCAGCAGCCTATCCCCACCTCGATGAGACCGACCTGCGCATCTGTGAGGCGGTGCGCCACGCCCTCGCTGCCGACGATCCGCTCAAGGGCGAACTGATGCTCCTAGAGCTCTCCTTCAACGAGTTGGACGAGCAGGTGGGCCTTGCTGCCTTCACCATCGAAGCATTGTTGGCGTTTGTCCTGAAACTGCAACTTAAGGAGCGGCAGAGCCGCTTTGTCCAGAGTGCTGGCAACAGCGAGTTTGAACGACTATTTTCAAATCTTCAACGTGAAATCGCGAAGCGATAGTGGAGTT
The DNA here is from genome assembly GCA_023228445.1 of Sphaerochaeta sp. Lineage (GTDB taxonomy): Bacteria > Spirochaetota > Spirochaetia > Sphaerochaetales > Sphaerochaetaceae > Sphaerochaeta. Next base: position 11,404 of record JALOBD010000007.1, read on the forward strand.
GTGCATGGCTAAGAGTATGGGACGGGTAAAAGGCGTCAACGGAAACATGGTGACGGTTGAGTTCGACTCAGCCATTGCAAAGAATGAAGTGGGCTTCATCCAGGTAGGTGACGAACGGCTCAAGGGCGAGGTCATCCGAATCCGTGGCAATGAGGCGGCACTGCAGGTCTTTGAGATGACCGGCGGGGTGGCTGTCGGAGACCAGGTCGAGTTCACCAGCGAGATGCTCAGCGTCGAACTCGGCCCGGGATTGCTGCAGCAGATCTACGATGGATTGCAGAACCCGCTTCCCGAGCTGGCTGCCCAATGTGGCTTCTTCCTCCAGCGTGGTGTCTACCTCAAACCGATTCCCGATAACGAATGGCAGTTCACTCCGGTTGCCAAGAAGGGGGATGTGCTCTCTGCCGGCGATACCTTCGCCACCGTCATCGAAGGGCTCTTCACCCACCAGATCATGGTTCCCTTTGACCTGGTCGACGGGCCGTGGACGGTGGCTTCGATCAAGAAGGCGGGCACCTACCACGTACGCGACACCATCTGCAGCGTCCAGAACGAGCGGGGCGTCAAGCACGACCTCTCCATGGTCTTCACCTGGCCGGTGAAGCAGGCGATCAAGCTCTATGAGGAGCGCCTCAGGCCCACCGAGACGCTGGTGACGAAGATTCGGACCATCGACACCTTCCTGCCGGTGGCAAAGGGCGGCACCTACTGCACCCCCGGACCCTTCGGGGCGGGCAAGACGGTGCTCCAACACCTGACCAGCCGCAACGCCGATGTCGACATCGTCATCATCGCTGCCTGTGGTGAACGTGCCGGCGAGGTCGTCGAGGTGCTCAAGGAGTTTCCTGAGCTCATCGACCCCCGTACCGGTCGCTCCTTGATGGAGCGTACCATCATCATCTGCAACACCAGCTCGATGCCGGTCGCCAGCCGTGAGGCATCGGTCTACACCGCCGTGACCATCGCCGAGTACTACCGCCAGATGGGCCTGGATATCCTGCTCTTGGCCGATTCGACCAGCCGCTGGGCGCAGGCGATGCGCGAGATGAGCGGACGCCTTGAGGAGATTCCCGGCGAGGAAGCGTTCCCCGCCTACCTGGAGAGCCGGATCGCCGAGTTCTATGAGCGTGCCGGCAAGGTCCGCCTCAAGGATGGACGGACCGGATCGGTCACCATCGGCGGCACGGTCAGTCCAGCCGGCGGCAACTTCGAGGAGCCGGTCACCCAAGCAACGCTGAAGGTCGTCGGGGCCTTCCATGGCCTCTCGCGCGAGCGCAGCGATGCGCGCAAGTACCCGGCCATCGATCCGCTGACCTCCTGGTCCAAGTACAGCGGCGTCATCGATGCCAAGCGGGTAGAAGAGGCGCGTTCAATCGTATTTGCCGCCAATGAGATCAATCAGATGATGAAGGTCGTCGGTGAGGAGGGTACCTCGGTGGCGGACTACGTCACCTATCAGAAGGGGGAGCTTGTCGATGCATTCTACCTGCAGCAGAACTCCTTCGACCCTGTCGACGCATCGGTGCCGGTCGAACGGCAGCGCTACATCTTCGACCGGCTCTATGAGATGCTCCAGGCCAACCTCCGCTTTGAGGAAAAGAGTGAAGTGCGCGCCTTCTTCTATCAGCTGCGCCAAAATTTTTTGGATTGGAACAACACTGCCTTCCTCGATGATGAGTTCAAGGCGATCGAAGCGAAGATCACCGATCTGATCGCAACTAAAGAGAGAAGGGTGGGCTAAGGTATGCAAAAGATCTACTCAAAGATTGAATCCATTGTCGGCAACGTCATCACCGTCCGGGCATCTGGGGTGAAGAACGGTGAGCTGGGCCTCGTCTCCTACAAGGGGGGGCAGAGCATGGCCAACGTCATCAAACTCGATGACGATGTGGTGAGCCTGCAGGTCTTCAGCGGGGCCCAGGGGATCTCCACCGGCGACCAAGTGCGCTTTCTTGGGGTGCCGATGCAGGTCAGCTACTCCGACAACCTGCTCGGTCGGGTCTTCGACGGCACCGGGTCGCCACGGGACAACGGACCGGCGATGAAGACCAACCTCATCGAGATCGGCGGGCCTGCGGTCAATCCGGCCAAGCGTATCATCCCGCGCAACATGATTCGTACCGGCCTGCCGATGATCGACCTCTTCAACACGCTCGTTGAGAGTCAGAAGCTGCCGATCTTCAGCGTCAGCGGAGAGCCGTACAACGAGCTCTTGGCCCGCATCGCCATCCAGGCGGAGGTCGATTTGATCATCCTCGGCGGCATGGGGCTGAAGTACGACGACTACCTCTTCTTCCGCGATACGCTCGAGGAGAGTGGGGCGATGAGCCGCACCATCATGTTCATCCACACCGCCAGTGACCCGACCGTCGAGTGCCTGCTGGTACCGGACATGGCCCTTGCCGTGGCCGAGCGTTTCGCCCTCGACGGCAAGAAGGTGCTGGTGCTGCTCACCGACATGACCAACTTCGCCGATGCGATGAAGGAGATGGCCATCACGATGGACCAGGTGCCTTCAAACCGCGGCTACCCCGGCGACCTCTACAGCTCGCTCGCCTCCCGGTATGAGAAGGCCGTCGACTTCGAGGGGGCCGGTTCAGTGACGATCCTCGGGGTCACCACGATGCCCGGCGACGATGTCACCCACCCGGTGCCGGACAACACCGGCTACATCACCGAAGGGCAGTACTACCTCAAAGGCGGACGCATCGAACCCTTTGGTTCGCTCAGCCGCCTCAAACAGCAGGTCAACGCCCACACCCGCGACGACCACCGCGCACTGATGGATGGCATGATCAAGCTCTACGCTTCGTACAAGGAGTCGCTTGAGAAGCGTTCCATGGGGTTCATGATGACCGAGTGGGATGAGAAGCTGCTCAAGTATGGCGACCTCTTTGAGCGCAAGATGATGGACCTGTCGGTCAATATCCCCCTTGAGGCAGCCCTTGACCTCGGCTGGGAGATCCTCGCCGACTGCTTCGATCCCGCCGATACGGGCCTGCGCACCGATTTGATCCGTGCCCGCTGGCCGAAGGCGATCGAGTAGGAGCGCTCATGGCCGTCAAGCTTACCAAGAACGAGCAGAAGCTCCAGAAGGACCGTCTCAAACAATACGAGCGCTACCTGCCTACGTTGCAGTTGAAAAAGCAGCAACTGCAGCTCGTCATCCGCCAGATCGAGGAGGAGATCGCGCTGCACCGCCGCACCCAGAGACGGTTGGTCACCGAGATGCAGAGCTGGATCGCCGTCTACGCCGAGAACCCCTTCTTTGACGCAGAGCGCTCGATCGAGGGGTTGGTCATCATCGAGTCGATCATCAAGAGCCGGGGCAACATCGCCGGTGTCATCATCCCGGTCTTCGAAGAGTTGACCTTTGCCACCGTCCCCTATGACCTGGAGTATTATCCGCTGTGGGTCGACCGCGGCGTCGAGAGCCTGCGGGAGTACTCCCGCCTCGATGCCCTCATCGCCACACTCGCAGAGCAGATCGCCCTCCTCGAACAGGAGCTGAGGACCACCAGCCAGCGCGTCAATCTCTTTGAGAAGGTGAAGATCCCTGAGGCGAAGGAGAATATTCGCATCATCGGCATCTACCTCGGTGACCAGCAGACGGCGGCGGTGGTGCGCGGCAAGATTGCCAAGAAAAAATTAGTAGGAGAGGCCTAGCATGATCGTAGAGATGAAAAAAGCCTACATTGTCATCAAGACCGCCAAGAAGCGAATGATGCTCAAGGCCTTGGGCAACGCTGGTCTGCTCCACCTTGAAAGTGACATCCATGCCAATGAGGAGACGCAGCAGATCCAAAAGCGCTGTGACACACTCCTCTCCACCATCTCGGCGATCGTAGAGTTGCAGGGCAAGCGTGAACAGGTCGAACAACGTACGCTCTCGATGGAGGCGAGTGCCGAGATAGCCGACCGGTATGCAGGGCTCATCGATGAGCGAAAGCGCCTTGAGGAGGAGATCGCCATACACAAGGGCCAGGTCGAACGGCTCTCCCCCTGGGGGGACTTCGACCCCGTCCAGATCGAACAGCTGAGGCAGGCGGGCATCGACCTGCACTTCTACACGCTCTCAAAAAAAGACCTCTCAGCCCTCGATCCTGCGATATCATACCTGAATCTTGCACCAGTGGGGTCGCTGGAGGCGATTGCAACGGTGGGGGTGGAGCTGCCCCCATCCGCGATGGCGAGTGAACTCGCCATTCCCAAAGCCGGACTCTTAGACACCCAGCGCCTCTTGGAGACCGCCACCGCCAAACTGGCAGAGACGGTCGATACACTGCGCGGTGGTGCTATCTACCTGACCAGCTTGAAGGAGTACCACCGCCGCCTCACCGAAACACGGATCTTCGAGGAGATCGCCAACGGCATGGAGGGAGAGGAGGAGCTCTGCTGGATCGGCGGGTATCTGCCGATCGATCAGGTGAGCTCATTCGAGACGATCGCCAAGTCGAACGCCTGGGCGTATGCACTTGACGATGTCAGCGAAGAGGACACCCCACCGACGCTGGTCCGCTACCCGAAGGGTGTAGGGATCATCAAGCCGGTCTTCGACATACTCGGTACCGTCCCCGGCTACAGCGAGGGGGACATCTCCACCTGGTTCCTCCTCTTCTTCACCCTCTTCTTTGCCATGATCATCGGGGATGCCGGCTACGGCTTGATCTTCCTGCTGGCAGCATCAGCGATCCACTTCAAGACCAAGAAACCGACGACGTTGGTGCTGCTCATCTATGTGCTCTCCGTCGCCACGATGGTGTGGGGATCGATAACCGGCACATGGTTCGGTTCCAAGGCGATCTTGGAACGTCTTCCCGTGTTACAAACGCTCGTCATCCCGTCGATCGCCAACTACCCCGAGCTCTTTGGCATCGATGCCGTCACGGCGCAGAATACAGTGATGAAGTTCTGCTTCATCGTCGGCACCGTCCAGCTCTCGCTGGCCTGTACGCTCAACGTCATCAAAAAGGCACCGCACAAGGATCTGAGCCTGATGGCCGACATCGGGTGGCTTGTGGCCATCCTGGCCCTCTATTTGGTGGTCCTGCAGCTGGTCATTGGTACACTCATCAACATCCAGGTCGTCTTCACCGTCGTGTTGGCCGGTTTCGCGTTGGTGGTGCTCTTCGGTGAGCAGAGTCCCGGCACCCCAATAGCGAAGGGGATGATCAAGGGGCTGGGGGGAATCTTCACCACCTTCCTCAACACCATCAGCGCCTTCAGCAACATCATGAGCTACATCCGCCTCTTTGCAGTCGGCATGGCCAGTGTGGCCATCGCCCAATCGTTCAATGCGATGGCGAGCTCGATGAACAGCGGCATCGCCATCGTCGCCGGCATCGTGGTGTTGGTCATCGGGCACAGCCTGAACCTCGTCATGGGTCTGCTCAGCGTGGTGGTCCATGGGGTGAGGCTCAATCTATTGGAATTCTCAGGACAACTCGGCATGGAGTGGACTGGAGTCGCATACAAACCGTTCGCTCAGACGGCACAAGAACAATAATCGTTGCCAACGACAACGAAGGAGATTCACATGGGTAACTTGGAATTTATCGGAATGGCCTGTGCCTTGGCGCTCTCTGCCTTGGGATCAGGACTGGGTGCGGGAGCTGCATCCCAGGCAGCGGTCGGCGGTTGGAAGAAGTGCTATGCCAACGGTAAGCCAGCCCCCTTCATCATGGTCGCCTTCGCCGGCGCCCCGCTCACGCAGACAATCTACGGCTTCCTCTTGATGAACTTCATCGCAGGGGCCATCGCAGCCGGCGCATCGTCCTCGCTCGCCTTTGGCGTCGGTGTCTTCGGCGGTTTGGCCATTGGCCTCTCAGCGTGGATGCAGGGCCTCGTCAGTGCCAACGCCTGTGATGCCCTAGCCGAGACCGGCAAGGGGACGGCCAACTACTTCATCGTAATCGGTATCGTAGAGACCGTGGCCCTCTTTACCTTGGTCTTCAGCCTGTTGGCTTTGCAGTAAGCCGAATCCTACTGCCTCGGAGGCATCAAAGAAGACGGACACTTCGGTGTCCGTCTCGCCATCTATGCAGGTCTGTGTCTCTGTTCGAAGTCGAGCAACCATACCTTCTTATCCAGCCCGCCGCCATAGCCGACGAGTTTGCCATCCGCTCCGATGACCCGGTGGCAGGGGATGATGATGCTGATGGGGTTACGGTTGTTGGCCATCCCCACCGCACGGCTCCCCTTGGGGTTGTCAACTTGGGCGGCGATCTGGCCGTAGGAGCGCGTCTCTCCATACGGGATGGTGGAGAGCGCCTGCCACACCTTCATCTGGAAGGGGGTCCCCACCGCCCTCAAGGGGAGGGTGAATTCGGTCCGTTTCCCCTGGTAGTACTCATCAAGCTCCGCCATCGTCGCTTCGATGATCGCATTGCGATCATCGCTATCGGTGGTGCCGAACTCCAAGAAGCACAGGGCCTCGTCATCGGCTTTGAGAATCATCGGCCCGAGAGGGCTTTGGTAGCTAGCAGTATAGATCATAGCCCATCGTAGTGCGTGGCAGTGGGAATAGCAAGGTGGTGCCAAACGGTAGGGGCGGGCATGAAAATGCCGTCACCAGGGAGCTGCTGCTCCATGACGACGGCGTCGATGCGTGGGTACACGCACAGCGCGTCCCATCTAGGCAACCGTAAACCTATTCACTGGCGTACGAGCACCCGCTCCTCGATGTTGCCAAAGTGCTTTGCCGGCGGTTCGCCTGCAACCGCGCCAAAGGGCATCTGGGCGATCAGCGACCACGTGCTTGGCAGACCGTAGTGTGCCTGTACGTCCGCTTCGATGAGGTTGCCGTAGTGCTGCAGGCTTGCGCCTACACCTTGTTCGGCCAGTGCTGTCCATACTGCGAACTGGGTCAACCCACTTGCGTGCTGACTCCAGAGACGGAAGTTCTCGCTGTACAGCGGGAAGTCCTTCTCCAGCTGCGAGACGGTGGCCAACTCCTCAAAGAAGAGGATGGTGCCCGCCCCGCTGTTGAATGAGGCAAGCTTCGCCTTGGTCGAATGTTCTTGGCCTTCGGCCAACAGCGGCTTGACCTTTTGCCAGACGAGATCCCAGAGCCAGTCGTTCTCATCGCCAAAGAGGATGACAGCGCGGGAGGTCTGGCTGTTGAACGCCGACGGGGCGAGGCGTACCGCCTCCTTGACCGTCTCCTCCAACTGGTCATTCGAGATGGGCAGCTCCTTGCCAAGATGGTAGATCGAGCGGCGCATCTTCATGCTATCGATAATGGTGTGTTCCATGATGTTCTCCTTGTGTAAAATAATATTGATATAAATATATATAGTCAATATCACCACCCCTTCCTTGCAAGAAAATCAACAAATCGATATCCTAGGAGCATGATATACGATTCATTGGAAGCGTTGCCTCTCTACCGCTCCCTCAGCGATTCGATACTCTGTATCGAGCGCATGGTTGATGGGGGGTTGCAGTGGCACCCCGCCATCGATCGCCAGAGTGGTGTGGTGGTCCCTCGCTCGTATGATGGGCAGTTGGTCGCCCACCACGAGCAGCTGTGTCTCCATTGGGTCAAGAGAGGCAGGGAGGTCATCGCTGTCGGCTTCAGCGAACAGGCCAAGGCTGCACTGCCTGCCGCTGACGGCACGATTGTGCTCGAAGGGGCGCAGGTGGCCACGGTGGTGACCCTTGAGGCAGGGGAGTTTGTGCTCCTCATGCCAGGAGAGCCATATGCACTTGGACTGAGTGGTTCGAGTGAGGATACTGAGAGTGAGAGTTTGCGCTTTGTGTGATTACATACTTTACAGTTGTAAAGTATGTTGGTACCATAGGTGATAAACAGCGAGGCATCAAGTAATGGGTGTTGATAGACAGGTACGGATCGCAGACAAGATGCTTGGAGCAGGGCTGCCCCCTTTGGTGCAGACGATGTACGACCAGGCCCTTCCCCACGACCAAGACGAGCTTGACGAACTGGTCAGGCGCATCGGCAGCCTCAACGCGATGGGCTGTGACATCATCCGTTTCTCCTACCCGAGCCGGGAGTTTCATGATCCGCTTGCATTCCTGGCTGCCAAGAGCCCCATCCCGGTGGTGGCGGACATCCACTTCGACCACGCACTCGCCCTCGATGCGCTTCAGGCCGGGGTGCACAAGATTCGCATCAATCCCGGCAATATCGGGGCTCGGTGGAAGGTCGATGAGATCCTCGCATCTGCAAAGGACCACAACGCGGCCATCCGCATCGGGCTGAACAGCGGATCGCTTCCCAAGGGGGAGGGGGAGCCGGCGGTTCTGATGAGCAATACTGCGCTGACCTACCTCAACTGGTTTGAGCAAGCCGGCTTCACCAATACCGTGGTGAGCCTGAAAGCAAGCGATGAGATGGTGACCGTCGAGGCCAATCGCCGCTTTGCCGCACAAAGCGGCTATCCGCTGCACCTGGGCGTCACCGAGGCGGGGTCGGTGGTCAGCAGTGTGGTCCGTTCCACCTGGGCGCTCGGCCAGCTGCTGAGCGAAGGCATCGGCAGCACCTTGAGAATCTCCATAACCGGACCGATCGAGACCGAGGTGCAGGCAGCCGTCGAGCTCTTGCGCACCCTGGGCTTGCGAAAGAAGGGGATCCGCATCGTCAGTTGCCCCCGTTGTGGCCGTGCCAGCTTCGATAGCCAGGGCTTCCTCGCCTCGGTGGAGAGGGAGCTGTTGACCATCGACAAGGACCTGACGGTCGCCATCATGGGCTGTCAGGTCAATGGACCCGGGGAGGCGAAGAGCGCCGACATCGCCATCACTGGGATTGGAAACGCCATCTTCCTCTACGAAGGGGGGAAGTTGGTCAGGAAAGTGGGGGCCGATGAAGCAAAAACGGCTCTCTTGGAAGCGGTACGGAATGCAAAATAAGTTGATCATACGAGGGGCGCGGCAGCATAACCTGAAGAACCTCGACCTCGAGTTGGACAAGGACCAGCTGATCGTCATCAGCGGACTTTCAGGCAGCGGCAAGAGCTCGCTCGCCTTCGATACAATCTTTGCAGAGGGGCAGCGCCGCTACGTGGAGAGCCTCTCCTCCTACGCGCGGATGTTCCTCGACCGGATGGACAAGCCCGATGTGGACTACATGGAGGGCCTCAGCCCTGCCATCGCCATCGAACAGAAGTCCTCCAGCCGCAACCCCCGTTCGACAGTGGGCACGGTGACGGAGATCTACGACTACCTGCGCCTGCTCTGGGCGCGGGTAGGCGAGGCGCACTGCCACGTCTGTGGTCGGCCCATCAGCGAGATGAGCGTCGACCAGATCATCGACATCATCTTCAAAGCCGAAGAGGGCAGCCGCATCATCGTCAGCGCCCCGGTGGCCATCGGACGCAAGGGTGAGTTCAAGAAGGTCTTCGAGGATGCCCAAGCCAGTGGATATCAGCGTGTAAAGGTCGACGGGGCGATGTATGGGCTCGATGACCCTCCCAAGCTCGACAAGCAGATCAAGCACTCCATCGATGTGGTCGTCGACCGATTGATCCTCGATCCTTCGGTGCGCAGCCGCCTCGCCTCATCGATCGAGAGCGCCACCGAGATGACCTTGGGGTTGGTCAAGATCACCTACCTGGCCGGTGACGACAGCGAGCACGAGGAGATCTACAGCCAATCCAACAGCTGCCCGCACTGCGGCATCACGCTGCCCGAACTTGAGCCGCGCCTCTTCAGCTTCAACAACCCCTATGGGGCGTGCCCGGAGTGCAACGGCCTGGGTGAGAAGACCGAGTTCGACCCCGACCTCATCATCCCCGACTACTCCAAGAGCTTCAACGAGGGGGCCATCGCCACGATGAACCCCGATGCCCAGTGGGCACGCTCGCAGTTCAAAGCGCTGGCCGACCACTACCACTTCACCCTCGATACCCCCTTTTGCGACCTCTCCAAAGAGATCATCGATGCCATCCTCTACGGCAGTGAGGAGAAGATCTTCGTCGAGTATCGCCGGGAGAAGCGTGAAGCGACCTTTCAGGTTGAAAAGCCGTACCCCGGGATCATCCCCGATCTGCAGCGGCGCTACTATGAGACGCCCTCGATGCAGATCAAAGTGTGGATGAACGGCTTTCAGACCTCCCGGGTCTGCCCGGTCTGCCACGGTGAGCGCCTGCGCCCTGAAGCGCTGGCCGTCACCATCGGCGGTCTCTCCATCATGCAGGTCACCCGCCTCTCGGTCAAAGAGGCCAACTCGTTCTTTTCCCACCTCACCCTCACCGAGAGCCAGGCACAGATCAGCCGCCAGGTCTTCAAGGAGATCCGAAACCGCCTCTCCTTCCTGACCAACGTCGGCCTTACCTATCTGACCCTCGACCGGGCCAGCGCGACGCTCAGCGGCGGTGAAGCACAGCGCATCCGCCTCGCCACCCAGATCGGCTCGGCCCTCAGCGGGGTGCTCTACGTGTTGGATGAGCCCTCCATCGGCTTGCACCAGCGTGACAACGCCATGCTGATCACCACCCTCAAGAGCCTCAGGGACCTGGGCAACACCGTCCTCGTCGTCGAGCACGACGAGGCAACGATCCGCGAAGCGGACTGGGTCGTCGACCTTGGTCCGGGAGCCGGGATCCACGGCGGCTACGTCACTGCCCAAGGAACGCCCGAGGAGGTGGAGAAGAACCCAGCCTCGATCACCGGACAGTACCTCTCCGGTGCGTTGACGATGGAGATCCCCACCCAACGACGAGCGGGCAACGGACATGTCATCCGCATCGAGGGGGCGAACAAGAACAACCTCAAGCACATCGATGTCGACCTTCCCCTGGGCAAGCTCATCGTCTTCACCGGCGTATCGGGCAGCGGCAAATCGTCCCTGCTCAACGAGGTGCTGCTGCCTGCGGTACGTCGTCAGCTGGCGCGCAAGACCCCCAACTACGACGGATTCTCTCGCATCAGTGGTGTGGAGCACATCGACAAGGTCATCAACATCGACCAAAGCCCGATCGGACGCACCCCGCGCTCCAACCCCGCCACCTATGTAGGCCTCTTCACCCCGATCCGCGAGCTCTACGCCTCGCTGCCCGAGTCCAAGGCCCGCGGCTACAAGAGCGGGCGCTTCAGCTTCAACGTCCAAGGGGGACGGTGCGAGCACTGCCAGGGGGACGGGACGCTGAAGATCGAGATGAACTTCCTGCCCGACGTCTACGTCACCTGTGACGTCTGCCACGGCAAGCGTTTCAATAAGGAGACGCTGGCTGTCCACTACAAGGGCAAGAACATCTACGATGTGTTGCAGATGACCGTCAGCGAAGCGGGGGAGTTCTTCAGCGCCATCCCAAAGATCAAGCGCCGCATCGATACGCTCGACTCGGTGGGCCTCGGCTACATCAAACTCGGCCAGAGTGCGCTCACCCTCAGCGGCGGTGAGGCACAGCGGGTGAAGCTCAGTCTCGAACTCTCCAAGTACGGCACCGGCAAGACGCTCTACGTCCTCGACGAGCCGACCACCGGCCTCCACTTTGCCGATGTGAAGAAACTCATGGAGGTCCTCAACCGTCTCGTCGACCAAGGTAACACCATCCTGCTGATCGAACACAACCTCGATGTCATCGCCCAAGCCGACCACCTCATCGACCTCGGCCCCGAAGGTGGGGATGAGGGGGGCATGGTGGTGGGCACCGGCTCTCCGGAGCAACTCGCCCTATGCAAGGGCTCCCACACGGGGTATTATCTTGCACGGATGCTCCATGAGAAAGGACAAGCGCACGCCCAGTAGAACGATCGCCCTCTTTGCCCTCTGCCTCCTCGCCCCCGCCATCCTCTGGGGAGCCATCAGCGAGGAGCAGCAATTGCTCGCCCTGCGTATCGAGAACGCCGACTGGGCCACATTGGCAGAGATGGCAGGATCACTCGGCCTGGCCACCGACACACCTGACCAGATGAGAAGTGCCTTGCTCGCCCACCACGGCCTCTTGCTGGAGCGTACCCAACTCTTGGCAGAGCGTGGGCGTGACTTTGAGCTGACGATCGCCGAGGCTGAATCGATCAAACGCCTCTCCTCCTCGCTCTTCATCGCTGAGGGGGGGGTGTCCATCACCATCAAGACGATCGACGACGGGCGGTCGCGCACCATCGCTGCCGATCGCCTCATCATCGACACAGCGGGGCACCGCCTCACCGCCCACGGCTCGGTGCGCTTCGTGGACGATGGGCAGATCGGCAGTGTCGATGCAGCGATCCTCTCCATCGACTGGAAGGGCAACGACCTCTACATCGTCGATGCCCTCCTGTATAGCGAGCATGACAAGAAGGAGAAGGGGGAGGAGCGATTGCTCCTCTACAGCCGCTCTCAGGAGGTCTCCTCGATCTCGTTGGGTGATCTGACGGTCTACCGTCGGGGGGTCATCGCGATGAAGAGCGACGATCCACTCTCCTCGATCGCCGCCAAAGAGATGGTCTTTCGCCCAGGCGGCGACCTCCTGGTCAAAGGGGCTACGCTGCGCATCGGGCGGGTACCGGTGCTCTATCTCCCCTTCTTCCCCTTCATCCAGAACCGGATGGTGGGCAACCCATCCGTCGGCATCAACAGCGAGCGTGGCATGTTCGTCTCCACAACCTGGGAGCTCTTCGGCCGATACCCGAAGATCGGGGTGGGGGGACAGAGTGAGGCGGTCGCCCTCTTTGCCAAGGCAGATGATGAGGACCTGGTGGCCGGGCCCGTCATCTACACCGCCTCGACCAAACCCTCCCCCCTCGAAGCATGGGCGCGCGACACCTCCTCCCACCTCGCCCTCTTTGGCGATGCCTACCAGCACTCCGGTGTGAGTGTCGGCCTTGATGCCCGCCTTTCGCCAGCCGGCAAGCGTCTGACCATTTCAGGCCTTGCGCTCTTGGCCTTCGACCCAGAGGGCAGAGGGACGCTCACCACCCGTGCTGCCGTCCCGATGGTGCGCTACCTCGCCGAACCTGTGGTCAGATACGATTCATCCTGGGCAACGGTGAGCCTTGACCTCCCCCTCTACTCCGACCCGTCGGTCAAAAGCCTCTATGCAAACCGCCTCACCGCCTTCACCGTCGAAGGGCCGCTGGGCAAGAAGATGGAGTTCCCCACCGACTTTACCGGGGACATCACCACCACGACGTGGAAGCTCAACGCCTCCTTCACCTTCTCCACCACTGCCACCCGTCCCTACCTCTCGACCCTCTCCATCCCCACGCTGACAGCCCAGGTGACCCGGCGCTACCAGAAGATCGGCACCGTGTATGGTTGGCAGTACACCAACGTGGTGCTTCCCAACTTCACCGCTCGAGCTGCCGGTACTCTGCTGTCGATCAAGGGCCCGGTGGCTGGCAAGCCGTCGGCCCCGGCTGCTGCTTCTGTGCCCCTTCCCACAGCCGATACCGATGCGCTGCTCGTCCCCTTCTACGCTGTTGAGGGGGAGAAGCGAAAGAGCACGGTCTCGGCAAGCCGGGAGATCACCCTCTCCTACAGCGCCGAACAACGGTTGAACCAGCGCCTCAATCCAGCAAGCGGGGAGGGGGAGTACCTCTACTCCTTCTCGAAGGCGAGCCTGCGCCTCTACGCCACACCGCACTCCAACCTCTTGACCATCACCGAGGAGCTGGTGCCCCAAATCTCGATCGTGGAGGATGTCACCAAGCTCACCTTCCACACCCGGGAGGCCCAGCTCTTTCTCACCAGCCGCATCGCCGTCCCGCTCATCGGCCTGGAGTACCAGCTCAGCGGGCGCCTTGCCCGCACCCAGGTCAGCCAGGACAGCCTGGGGGTGACGACGATCCAGCAGGGGTTTGCCTTCACCAAGGAGCAGGTGACAGTCCACCGACTCTCGCTTGCCAAGACCTACACCGTTGCAACGGGGAGCATCAAGCCCTCGGTGACGCTGGTGCTGCCGCCGCTCAGCCAGAGTCTCACCCCGTCGCTCGTGTGGCAAGGGGGGCCGTACACCCTCTCATCCTCGGCCACATTCACCGAATCTGAAGGAGCCCTCAAGCCTGAGCTCGTCAAGGCGTCATTCAAGTACCGTGACGGACTCTTCGCCTTCACTGCAGAACCGACCTACCGCCTCAGTCTATCATCGACACAGTGGTACGAACCACTCTCGCTTGCCCAATCCTTCTCCTTCCAGAGTCCGGCGAAGTTCTGGAAGGTGAGTCAGTCGCTCTCCTATGCCGGCCTCTCTGCAAACGGGGTTGCCCACGCCATCGATCGCCTCTCCGTTACCGCTGAAATTCCCCACCTCCAACTCTCCTATGCGCTCAGCGGTCCGATCGACGCACTCAAGCCCCTCGAGTTGAAGGGCACCGTCGCCCTCCTCGACGGTGAGGCCCGCTTCTACAAACGGCGTATCGCGCTCTTCTGGGGGGTGGAGAGCTCACTCTTGTTCCACTTTACGGACTGGTGGGCCTCACGCCTTGAGCTTGAGGCAACACTCGGCCTCTCGATCGCCGAGTTCCTCGATTGCAAGCTCACTGTCAAGAGTGTGAACACCGGCTTCTACCGCTACTATGATGACAGTGGTGCCTTCGTCTTTGCCAACCTTTGGCACGACCTCTTGCGCTCCTTCGACTTTGTTGGCTCGGGGAGAGAGAACACCCAATTCAACCTCAACTCCATCGCCTTCGACCTCGTCCACGACCTGGGCGATTGGTCGTTGAATTGTAAATACAGCGCAAGTGTAGTACTATCGAACAACCAATACCAGTGGGTGCCGACCGTTTCGGTCTTCCTCTCCTGGAAGGTATTGAGTGAATTGGACATAGCGGAGCGCTGGACCCGGGAGAGTTCACAGTGGGTGCGCTTTGCCACAACATAGGTGGTCAATGGATAGATCAGTACACTTTGGCAGTGAGGAACAGATCCAACGGGTGTTGGGTATAAACGACCGGAACCTGCCATACCTCGAGGCACTGTTGGGAGGTGACCTCTTCGTCAAGGGCAACACCCTGACCATCCGCAGTGATGATGAGAACACGATCGGACGCTTCACCCTCCTCTTCAACCGCCTCGACCGCCTCGCGGCGACGCAGTCATACTTCAGCGAGGCAGAAATTTTCCTCGAATTCCAGGCGGTGCGAAACGACCGGCCCATCAGTGAGCTCATGGGCGAGGAGCGGGCCCAAGGGCCGTGCATCGTCGTGCACAACCGCATCGCCTACCCCAAGAGCCCGCGCCAGGAGAAGTACATCACCAGCATGGCGACGCGTCAGATCGTCTTCGGTATCGGACCGGCGGGCACGGGAAAGACCTTTCTCGCCGTCGCCCATGCGTTGAGCCAGCTGCTCGGCGGCAAGCGACAGAAGATCATCCTCACCCGTCCGATCGTCGAAGCCGGCGAGAACCTGGGCTTCTTGCCCGGTGATCTTGCACAGAAGATCAACCCATACCTGCGCCCGCTCTACGATGCGATGGAGGCGATGATCAGCGTGCAGAACATCCGCCGCCTCGAGGACAACGGCTCGATCGAGATCGCCCCGTTGGCCTACATGCGCGGACGCTCGCTGCAAAACGCCACCGTCATCCTCGATGAGGCACAAAACACCACCCGCGAACAGATGCAGATGTTCCTCACCCGCCTCGGTGAGAACAGCAGTGCCATCATCACCGGTGATATCAGCCAAGTTGACCTGCCACGCAGCAAGGACAGTGGTCTGATCCACGCCGCGAAGATCCTCTGTGACATCGAGGGGCTGGACTTCGTCTACTTCGACAGTCGTGATGTGGTGCGTTCACGGATCGTCAGCCAAATCATCGATGCCTATGCCGAAGACGGACAGCGGAGGGGTGTGTGAAAGCCAAGAGCAAGCGTCAGGAAGCACGAAAGCAGGGGACGCTGAATCAACAGCTTGCCATCGCCCTCATGTGCATCGCCGCTCTCGCAGCGATGCTCACCACCCTCTACAGCGGCAAAGGGTCGATCCTCGGCCTCTATGACCCGAGCAACCTCTTCCACGTCGGCGAACTCGCCGACGAGGACTTCTACGCCACCAAGGGCTTCGAGTTCATCGATGTGGCCGAAGGACAGCGCCTTGCAGCAGAGCGGGAGCGGGAGGTGTTGCCGATCTTCACCTACCAGATCCGAAGTACCGTCCAATCCAAACAGCTGGTCGGTGACTTCATCGAGAGCTTTGGTGACGACTCGACTGCGGCCCTGCTCGCCGAGCATGGGAGGGTCGATGATCTACACCTGGTGCGCCAGATCAACCTCTTGGCGAGTGATGACCGGCTCCTGTTCTTCGCCATCCTGCGCGAGAGTGCCGACTTTGTGCTTGAACACGGTCTCTTCTTCGATGAGCAGGTCGAGGCGGTGGTAGGCGAGGGGTATGGCAGGCTCTCCTACATCGATCCGACCACCGGGGAGGAGGAGCGGCCCATCGAGTCCTTGGTGACCACGGAGAACCTCGCCCTCCAGCTTGAGTCGTGGTTTTCCGGCTATGGCGAACAGGTCAACCGGCGGATCCCCGCCTCGCTCACCTGCGATGTCCTGGCCCTGCTGCTCAGCGAGAACGTCTCCTACGACCGGGTGAAGACGATGAGCCTGAGGGGTGAGGCGCGCTCAGCGGTGGTCGCCCCGACGATGACCATCGAGCGTGGAACGAAGATCATCAGCCGCGATACGGTGGTGACTCAGAGCCAACTGCAGATGCTCTCCTACATGCAGGAGCATGCCGTCGGCTACTCGATCCTCGAGCTCATCGGTCGTTCGATCTTCATCTTGATCACCACCGTAGCCAGTGTGGCGGTCTTCCTGCGCGTAGTGGACAAGGAGAGCAGGATCTACCTCTACCTCAATTTGATGCTCGTTTCCATCATCATCTCGCTTGCAGCGATGCACCTGATCTCCTCCTACCTCCAAAACCGCTCGATGCTGGTGTTGGACTCCTTCCTGCCGCTCTTCTTCGCCCCGCTCTTTGTCGCGCACATCAGCAGCAAGCGCCGGCTCGGCTTCATCACCGCGTTCCTGCTCGCCTGCTATGCCACGCTGATGAGAGAGGCGACGTTGATGACCTTCTTCTTCATCCTCAGTGTGAATGCCATCAACCTCCACTTCTTCCGCTACTCCATCAAACGGGTCGAGGACCTCTTCAACTGGTTTTATGCGGCGGCCAGCGCCAGCCTCGCCGCGCTGGCCTTCAGCCCGCTCAATGCAGTGGCCATCCACTCGCTGCCCGCCCTCATCGGGGCGCTGGTGGTCAACATCACCCTCAGCCTGATCATCGTCGAGGCGTTCGTACCGGTGGTCGAGCACCTCTTCAACATCCCCACCGCCTACCGGCTCAACGAGCTCGCCTACAGCGACTCTCCGATCATCGATCGCCTCAGTTCAGTGGCCCAGGGTACGTACAACCACAGCCGATACGTCAGTGAGCTCGCCTACCAGGCGGCAAAAGCCATCGGGGCCAATGCGATGCTCGCCCGCGTCGGCGGCGTCTACCATGACATCGGCAAGGTCGACCACCCCGAGTACTTTGTTGAGAACCAGGGTGGGGAGAACAAGCACGACGACATCAAGCCCAGTCTCTCGGTCGCCATAATCAAGAGCCACGTGAAGCTCGGCCTGGAGAAGGGCAGGGAGGCGGGCTTGCCGCAGGAGGTGCTGGACATCATCAGCCAACACCATGGCAACGACATCATCCAATACTTCTACAGCGAAGCCGCCCGCCAAGCCCAGGCAAGTGGCGTTGAGATCAATGCCGACGACTACTCCTACACCGGAGAGCCGCCGACCTTCGCCGAGAGTGCGATCGTCATGCTCGCCGACATCGTCGAAGCGGCGAGCCGGACGATGAAACAGCCTTCGTACTCAAAGTACCAGAAGCTCGTCCACACCCTGGTGATGGGCAAGATCGAGCGTGGGCAGCTCAACCAGAGCGGCCTCTCCCTCACCGACTTGAACCGTATCGAGGAGTCCTTCGTGCAGACCCTCACC